>DASRSC010000001.1:0-12953 GCA_035695525.1 Pseudonocardia sp.
GCCGTCGACCTGCCGGCCGACGATGTCGCCGCGTGCGTCGCCGAGGTCGGGATCGGGTTCTGCTTCGCACCCGTTTTCCACCCGAGCTTCCGGCACACAGCCGGTCCGCGCCGGGAGCTGGGCGTGCCCACAGCGATGAACGTGCTCGGCCCGCTGACGAACCCGGCGCAGCCCCCGGCGGCCCTGGTCGGCTGCGCCGACGCCCGGCTCGCTCCCGTGCTCGCCGAGGTGTTCGCGAGCCGCGGGTCGTCGGCACTCGTCGTGCGCGGCGACGACGGGCTCGATGAGCTGACCACTACGACCACCAGCACGGTCTGGGTGGCGGCCGGTGGCGAGGTGCGCACCGAGACGGTCGATCCGGCTGCGTTCGGCATCGTCCCCGCCACCCGGGAGGACCTGCGGGGAGGCTCGGCCGAGGTCAACGCCGAGGCATTCCGTGCACTGGTCGCGGGAGATCGCGGCCCGGTGCGCGCCGCGGTGCTGCTCAACGCAGCGGGCGCCCTGATCGCGTTCGACGGGCCACCCGCCAACCTGGCCGACGCCTTCCCCGCTGCACTGGAGCGCGTGACGGCGGCGATCGACTCGGGAGCGGCCGAGCGGCTGCTCGAGCGCTGGGCCGAGTTCTCGACCTCCCGGCGCCTGAGGCCGCTCGGCGGCTCCGGGTCGCCCTAGTCCAGGCCGACCGAGAAGGTGGCCTCGGTGTCGGCGCGGGAGTACGAGCGGAAGGCGATGTGGGTGTCGGTGCGTCGCACGCCCTCGACCTTGCTGAGCCCCCCGGCGATCACGTCGGCCAACTGGTCGTGCTGGGCCACCTTGACCACGGCGATGAGGTCGACCTCACCGGCGCAGGAGTAGACCTCGGTGACTCCGTCGAGGTCGGCGATTGCCTGAGCCGTCTCCGGGATCCGGTCGGCGGCGGTGTGCACCAGGACGATCGCGGTGATCACGTCGGCTCCTCGGGGTAGGACGGCTGACGGGCCGGACATTAGTCCACGTCGACCTCGATCGGCCGCGCCCGCTCCGCCCAGCGGCTCCAGCGCGCCGCGCCCCGAGCGGGCTCCGCCCATGCCGGCTCGGCGTGGACCAGGCGGGTGCCGCCCGTGGTGAGCCAGCGGTGCAGCAGCTGTACCTCCTCGACGGGTGCTCCCTCCAACGGTCCAGGGCCGGCGAGCACGGTCTGCGCGCCGAGACGCAGTGCGTCGATCACCGGCATGGGAGCGACGCCGCGGCGGGCGACCCCGGCGGCGGCGAGCCGGCCGAACCGGAGCACCGCGATCTCCCAGCCGCCGCGACCGTCGGGTCTGGCGCCGACCACCTCGGGCAGCGCGGCGAGCGTGGCGAGTCGCTGCGCGCGCTCGAGCCCGACGATCAGGGCGGCCAACTGGTCGCGGGCGCGCGCGGCAGCCTCGAAGCGCTCCCGCCCGGCGAGCGCGTCGACCCGGGCGGCCAAGGTGCGCAGCGCGGCGTCGTCGCGGCCGCCGACCAGGTCGTGCAGTGCCTGAACGGCGGGGGCGTACTCCTCCGGTGACTGCAGCCCCGCGCACGGCGCGGAGCACCGGCCGAGCTCGTGCAGCGCGCAGGGCGCTGCGGACGCCCCGCGGGCCGGGATCCGCTGCGTGCACGGCCGCAGGGGTACGACGTCGAGCACTGTGTCGACCGCCGCTGCCGCCGCACGCCGGGACCCGAACGGGCCCAGGGCCCCGTCGCGGGGCGTGGTGATCACCGAGAGCCGCGGGAACGCCTCCTGGGTGGGGGTGACCCACCACCCGCGGTGCGGACGCCGGGACCGGCGGTTGTAGCGCGGCTGGTGCGCCGCGATCAGCCGCAGCTCCCGCACCGCCGCCTCGAGGGCGTGGGCGCAGACGACGGTGTCCACCCGTTCGGCGAGCGCCACCATGTCGCGCACCCGGCGGCGACGCTCCCCGGAGGTGAAGTAGCTGCGTACCCGCCGCTGCAGGTCGCCGCTGGTGCCGACGTAGAGCACCTCGTCGCGCGCGCCTCGGAACAGGTACACCCCCGGCGCCGCCGGCACGCCGGCCGCCAGCACGCGCTTCTTCCGCTGCTGCTGGGTCGGCCGGTGCTGCGCCGACTCGCGGGCCAGCCCGAGGAGCTCCTCGAGGCTCTGCACGCCGAGGTTGCCCACCCGTTCGAGCAGATGGTGCAGCACCTCGACGGTGGCGCGGGCGTCCGCAAGCGCGCGGTGGGTGGGCTTCGTGGTCGTACCGAACAGCTGAGCCAGCGCGCCGAGCCGGACGCTCGGTGCCTCGTCGGGGGAAAGGACGGCGCGGGCCAGGCGTGCGGTGCAGAGCACCGGAGGGCGGGGCCATGCCCGGCCATGGCGCTCACACGCGGCGCGGAGGAAGCCGGCGTCGAAGGGGGCATTGTGGGCGACCAGCACAGCACCGCTCAGGAACTCCAGCAGGGTGGGCAGGACTGCGGACAGCCGGGGTGCGCCGGTGATCATGGCAGTGGTGATGCCGGTGAGCGCCACGATGCCCGGCGGTACGCCGGTGCCGGGGTCGACGAGCGTGGCGAGCTCGCCGATCCGCTCGCCGCCGCGCACCTTCACGGCGCCGATCTCGGTGATCGCGTCGTTGCGTGCCGAGCCACCGGTGGTCTCCAGGTCGAGCACGACGAACGTCACCTCACGCAGTGGCGTGCCGAGCTCGTCGAAGGACAGCTGGGGGGAGGGACCGGGCACGGCGGCGGACGCTAGTGGCGATCACCGACAGAAATCCGACTCAGATCTTGCGCGCTCCGCCACCACATTGTGGGTGGTGCCGAGGTAACGCGGATAACCTGGAGCGATGTCAGGGCCCGACGGTACCGCCTGGCCGCCGGAGAGCGGCGGGACCGGGCTGGCGGCTGCCGGTGGGGCGGGCGCGTCCGAGCCCGTCAACTGGGAGCGGCTCCCGGATGCCGTCCGTGCCCGGCTCGCCGACATGGCGGCCGCCGCGGTGGGGGCGATGCCCGCTGCCGACGTGCCGGTGTCGCTGCGCCGTCTGGCCCGCTTCACTCCGGCCAAGCGCGCCAAGCTGGGTGGCCAGGCCCTGACAGCCGAGCTGGCGGCGTCCACGGCGTTCCGCACGGCGGTCGTCGCGTGGTGGGAGGAGCACCGGCCCGGTGAGCTGACCGTGGCCGCGCACGATGTGCTCACCGCGGCGGCTGCCGCGGTGCTTGCCGACGACCCGTGCGCACCCGAGGTCGTGGCTGCGGCCGCCCGACGCGGCGAGGCCGTCGAGCTGCGTGCTGAGCGGGATGCGGCCCTCTCCCGGGTGGACAAGCTGACCGTCGAGCTCGACCGGCTGCGCGGCGAGCTGACGGAGGCGCGGGCGCAGGCGCGCCTGGCGGGGGAGCAGCGCGACGCCGAGTACCAGCAACTACGGCGGCGCGTCTCGGAACAGGGTGCGAAGCTGCGGGCTGTCGTCGACCAGCGGGTAACTGCCGAGCAGGCCGCGGAGGAGCTGCGTCGCTCGGCAGAGAGCGACCTCGCGGTTGCCAGGGCGGAGCGCGATCGCGAGCGCGGCAGGGCCGAGGTGGAGCGCAGACGGGCCGACCGCGCCGCGGCCGAGGTGGCGGTGGCGCGGCAGGCCGCCCGCGAGGCCCGCAAGGCCGACGAGGTCCGTCTGGAGCTGCTCATCGAGACCCTCGGCGGTGCCGTGAAGGGACTACGCCGCGAGCTGGCCCTCGGCGGGGGCGGGCCGCGGCCTGCCGACCTGATCGCCGGTGCCCAGGCCGCGCGCTCCGGGGCGGCGATCGACGGGCTCGCCGGGCTCGACGCGCTGCTTGCCGTGCCGTCGGTCCACCTGATCGTCGACGGCTACAACGTCAGCAAGACGGGCTATCCGGAGCTGCCGCTGGCCGACCAGCGCACCCGGCTCGTCGGGCAGCTCGCTGCCCTCGCCGCGCGCACGGGGGTCGAGATCACGGTCGTGTTCGACGGGGCGGGCGTCGTCACCGCCCCGCACCGGGGGTCGCGCGGGGTGCGCGTGCTGTTCAGCGACCGCGGAGTGCTGGCCGACGACGTGATCCGGGACCTGGCGGCGGCGGAGCCTGAGGGGCGCCCTGTGCTCGTCGCCACGTCGGACCGTGCGGTGGTCGGATCGGTGCGCCGGTTCGGGGCCTACTCCGTGCCATCCGCGGTCCTACTGGGGCGGTTGGCCCGGGGCTGATCAGAACTGCAGGAGAAAACTTGTCGGTGGGTGCTCCTAACGTCCGCGGCATCGGGAACGTCCGACCGCGAGGGAGCAGAAATGATCATCGATTGTGACAGCTGCGAGGTCCGCGGCAACGCCTGCGGCGACTGCGTGATCGGCGTTCTGCTCGGCACGCCGGGCCCGCGAACGGCCGGAGTCGAGGAACCGGAACTGCCGTCCGGCGCGTCCATCGTGCAACTCGACGCACCGGAACGGCGTGCCTTGGATGTACTCGCGGATCAAGGCCTCGTGCCGAGATTGCGGTTGGTGGACACCGGCGCGCGCCGAGCGTCCACCTGTTCGGGCGACAGCGGGCCTGCTCGTGACGCTGTGTGACATCACAGCGTTGTAGAACTCATTTGACTGCGCTTTGCGTTCGGTTGGCGAGCCGACCCCCGCGCGACACGCCATGACCCGCCGCTTGGCCGCGCTTGGCCTCCTCCGTAATCTCCGCGAGACCTTGTGGTTCTTCAGCCATTCGACAGGAATGGCGACGCAAGGTCACCGCACAATCGTCCGATCGGTCGCTGAATACCCCCGATCGGGGAGCGTGCGGGTGGTGAGAGGAGACCATCCGCGTGGTGTCGCCTCGGCGTACCCCATCCGGTCGCGGGATCCGGCGGATTGAGTTCCGGTCCATGCTTCGCCGGCGTTGCGCGCCATCGGCCGGAGCCCTCGTCCTCGCCTCGCTCCTCGCCCTCGTCGTCGGTGTCGCGCCGGCCAGTGCCCAGTCCGCACCCCCGCCACCGCCCCCACCTCCGACCAATGCAGCCGATGCTGCCGCGCAACTCAATCAGGTGCAGCACGACGCGGAGGCCCTCACCGAGGAGTGGCACGCGGCCCAGGACACGGTGACCGCCCGCCAGGCCGAGCTCCAGACGCTGCAGGCCGCTGTCGCGCCCGCGAAGGCCGCCGTCGATACGGCCAAGGCCAGCGAGGAGCAGTTCCGCCAGCAGGTCGACGCGCTCGCGATGGGCACGTTCGAGAGCGGCAACCTCGACCAGTTCAACGCGCTGCTCGCGAGCGGGTCACCGCAGGACTTCCTGGACCAGATGTCGGCTCTGGAGACACTCTCGGCCGACTACAAGGACGCGCTCGCGCAGCTGCAGGCCGTCGTCGACAAGACAGCCAAGGCGCAGTCCGACGCCGACGACGCCGTCGCCCGCGCACAGACCGCTGCTGACGAGGCTGCCAAGGCCGAGCAGGACGTCGCCGCTCGCAAGCGCGATGCGGAGATGCGTATCGACCAGGCCGAGCAGCTCCTCAAGCAGCTGTCACCCCAGCAGCGGCGCGCCCGCAACGGCCCGGACGTGAGCGCTCCGAGCGGTCCCATCACCGGCACTGGCGTCGGGGTCGAGGCCCTCCGTGCGGCGGCAACCCAGCTCGGCAAGCCCTACAAGTGGGGCGCCGAGGGCCCCAATAGCTACGACTGCTCCGGCCTCACGAGCTGGGCGTTCAAGCGGGCCGGTGTCACGCTCCCGCGGTCGAGCAGCCAGCAGGCGCGGGTAGGCAGCTCCGTGTCGTGGGACAACATGCGGCCCGGCGACCTCGTCTTCTACTACTCGCCGGTGAGCCACGTCGGCATCTATGCCGGCGGCGGGAAGATGATCGACGCGCCGCAGACCGGCGACGTCGTGAAGTACCAGACGGTGTCGAGCAGCGCCTTCAGTGGCGCCCGCCGCCTCTAGAGGACCTCGTCCGCTCCCCGAAACGGGCAGCGGCCGGCCGGGCGACCGGCCGGCCGCCGCCCGACCTCCACGCCGGCCGGACGTCCGTCCACCCGAGCCTGGACTAGCGTCGCTCGGGTGCCGTCCACGTTGCTGGTGACGAACGACTTTCCGCCCCGCACCGGCGGCATCCAGAGCTATCTCCAGGCGTTCGCCGATCGGCTCCCGCCCGGTGACCTCGCCGTGTACGCGCCGGCCTGGCCGGGCGCTGCGCACTTCGACGCCGCCCGCCCGTACCCCGTGCACCGGCACCCGACCTCGCTGATGGTGCCCACCCCCGGCGTCGCCCGGCGAGCAGCTGCGCTGGCGCGCGAGCACGGTGCGAGCACCATCTGGTTCGGCGCATCGGCCCCGCTGGCGCTGCTGGGTCCGGGGCTGCGCCGCAAGGCCGGGATCGCGCGCCTCGTGGCCAGCACCCACGGCCACGAGGTCGGCTGGTCGATGCTGCCCGGCGCCCGGCAGGCACTCCGCCGGATCGGCTCGCACACCGACGCGCTCACCACGATCTCGCAGTACACCCGCGGCCGGGTCGCGGCAGCGTTCGGCCCGTGCGCCGCGCTGGAGGTCGTGCCGTCGGGGATCGACGCCGAAGTCTTCCGGCCCGACACCGCCGCTCGTGTCGCGCTGCGCCGCCGCTATGGCCTCGGTGACGCTCCGGTCGTCAGCTGCGTGTCCCGGCTCGTCGCGCGGAAGGGACAGGACGCGTTGATCAGGGCGCTGCCCCGGGTGCGCAGCCAGGTGCCGGGAGCTCGTCTGTTGCTGGTCGGAAGCGGGCCCTACGCCGACCGGCTGCGCCGGCTGGCGGTCGACGCCGGCGTGGCCGAGCACGTCGTTTTCACCGGCGCCGTGCCGGCAGCGGAGCTCCCGGCACACCACGCCGTCGGGGACGTGTTCGCTCTGCCGTGCCGCACGCGGGGCGGCGGGCTCGACGTGGAAGGGCTGGGCATCGTCCTCCTGGAAGCGGCCGCTGCAGGGTTGCCGGTGGTGGCCGGAGACTCGGGCGGTGCTCCCGAGACCGTGCAGGACGGCCGCACCGGTCACGTCGTCGGCGGCCGGGACCTCGACGCGCTGGTCGAAGCCGTGGCCGGCCTGCTCGCCCACCCGGACCGGGCGCGGGCGATGGGCGCGGCGGGCCGGGAGTGGATGCTGCGCGACTGGACCTGGCCCGCACGGGTTGCCCGGCTGAGCGCCCTGCTCACGGGCTCCCCCATATCGGCACCGGCCTGACTGCCAGCCCCGACAGCCCCCACCCCCGCCGGCACCCGCCGCGCACGAGATGGACACATGTCGCTGTTCGGCGGCGGCCTCGATCCACGACACGTATCCATGTCGCGCCCGTGACGCCGGCCCGGGAGGGGCGTGGGAATGCTGGTCAGGTGGGGGACTTCGTTGTGCTGTAGATGCTCGCGATGTCGCCCGCGAAGGTCTTCGCCACCACGGCGCGCTTGACCTTCATCGTCGGGGTCATCTCGCCGCCTGCCTCGGTGAAGTCGACGGGCAGGATGCGGAACTCGCGGATCTGCTCGGCACGGGAGACGGCCTTGTTGGCCTCCGCGACGGCGTTGCCGATCTCGGCGCGCAGGTCGGGGTCGTCCACGAGGTCGGCCGCGCCGTCGCCCGCCGGCTTGCCGTTGCGTTCGCGCCAGCCGGGCAGGGCGTCGCCGTCGATCGTCACCAGTGCCGCGATGAACGGCTGCGCGTCCCCGACCACCATGCACTGGCTGACCAGCGGATGCGCGCGCAGCCGGTCCTCGAGTACTGCGGGCGCGACGTTCTTGCCGCCCGCCGTCACGATGATCTCCTTCTTGCGGCCGGTGATCGAGAGGAAGCCGGCGTCGTCGACCTCGCCGAGGTCGCCGCTGTGGAACCAGCCGTCCTCGAGCGCCTCTGCGGTGGCGGTCTCGTTCTTCCAGTACCGATGGAAGACGACCGGGCCCTTCAGCAGGATCTCGCCGTCGTCGGCGATGCGTACGGAGTGGCCGGACACGGGACGCCCGACCGAGCCGATCCGCTGAGCCGTGAGTGTGTTGATCGTGATCGCCGCGCTGGTCTCCGTGAGGCCGTAGCCCTCGAGGATGGGCAGGCCGATCCCCCGGAAGAAATGTCCGAGCCGATCGCCGAGCGGTGCGCTTCCGGAACCCGCCGCCACGACGCTGCCGCCGACGGCGGCGCGCAGCTTGCCGTAGACGAGCTTGTCGAACAGCGCGTGCCGGAGCTGGAGGCCGAGCCCCGGGCCACCCGTGTCGCGAGCCCGGCTCCACGCGATCGCGGTGTCGGCGGCCGCGTCGAAGATGCGTCCCTTGCCGTCGTCGTGGGCGCGCTGGCGGGCCCCGTTGTACACCTTCTCGAACACGCGCGGGACGGCGAGCAGGAACGTCGGACTGAACGCCTGCAGGTCGGGCAGCAGGGTGGACACGTCCGGCGTGTGGCCGATGACGGTGCGGGTGGCGACGGCGCAGTACTGGAGCGCGCGGCCGAACACGTGCGCGAGCGGCAGGAACAGCAGGAACGACGCGCCCGCCGTGAGTACCTGCGGGAAATCCTGCGCCAACCCCTTGGCCTCGAAGAGCAGGTTGCGGTGGGTGAGCTCGCAGCCCTTGGGACGGCCCGTGGTGCCGGAGGTGTAGATCAGGCTGGCCAGGTCGTCGGCGCGTACGGCACGCCGCCGGGCGTGCACCTCGTCGGCCGGGGTGTCGCTGCCCAGAGCGGCGAGCTGCTCGATCGCCGGGGGTGTCTCCGGGCCGGCGGCAGCCCCGTCGATCTGCCACACGTGCCGCAGTGCCGGGATGTCGGCCGAGACGCTCTCCACCAGCGCCCGGTGCTTGTCCGTCTCGACGACGACGGCGACGGCCTCGGAGTCGGTGAGGATCCAGTTGATCTGTTCCGCAGAGGACGTCTCGTAGATCGGCACGGTGACGCCGCCAATGGCCAGCACGGCGTAGTCGATCACGGCCCACTCGAAGCGGGTGCGGGACAGGAGGGCGACGCGGTCGCCGGGCTCGACCCCGGCCGTGATCAGCCCACGCGCCACTGCAGTGACCTCGTCGGCGAACTGCCCCGCGGTCACCTCGGACCATGTGCCGTCGCTGCTGCTGCTCCGGCGGCGGAAGGCCGGCGCCGACGCGTCCTGGGCGGCATTGTCATAGACGGCGCCGACGAGGTTGTCCTCGTCGGCGACACGGAACGTTGCAGGCACGCTGTACTCGCGCACGGTCATGACCTCCTGGCCAGCGCTGGCTGTGGTTCAGCGCAACCTACCGTGCAGTACGGAGTGCAGCGAGTGCCGACTATGCCGGGCCCTCCCGCTCCGGCAGGCTGTCTCCATGCCGTCGGTGGACGTGGTGGACGAGACCTTTCTCGCCGTGGCGCCCGAGGTGGTCGCCGCCGAGTTCGCGCAACCCGTGCGGTGGCCGCAGCTGTGGCCTGACCTGCGCCTCGAGGTCATGGCCGATCGTGGGGTCCAGGGCGTGCGCTGGACGGTGCAGGGGGCGCTCGTCGGGAGCATGGAGGTCTGGCTGGAGCCCGTGCTCGACGGGACGGTGCTGCACTACTTCCTGCGGGCCGACCCGGCCGGACCGGACGGCACCCCGTGCCCCGCATCGGCGCGGCGCGGTGCGGCGGAGGCGCGTCGACGGCAGCGTGCGGCGAAGGCCATTGCATTCGCATGCAAGGACCGGTTGGAGGCGGGGCGCGCGCCCGGCGAGCCACCGACGTAAATTGATGACCATGCGTGTGCACGTGGTCTCCGACGTGCACGGCAACGTCGAAGCGCTGGCCCGGGCCGGCGATGGCGCGGACGCGCTGGTGGTGCTGGGCGACCTCGTCGACTACGTCGACTACGGCGCTCCCGAGGCCGGCATCCTCGGACGGGTCCTCGGTCCCGACGTCAGCAGGCGTTTCGCGCAGCTGCGGACCAACGGGGCACCCGGTGAGCTCGTCGACTACGTCCGCGGGGCCTGGTCACGGGTGGAGGACGCGGCGGTCGTCGTCGAGCAGGCCGTCCGGGAGCAGTACGACCGGCTGTTCGCGGCGATGACCGCTCCGACCTACGCGATCCCGGGCAACGTCGACCTCCCGCGGCTGTGGCCCGGGTACGCGCGGCCCGGACTCTGCCTGCCCGACGGCCAGGTCGTCGACGTGGGCGGGCTGCGGTTCGGCTTCGTCGGCGGGGCACCACTGCCTCCTGGGCAGGCGCCGCGCCGCGGCGGTCCCTGGACGCCCCACCTGCGTCTCGCCGAGGAGTTCGCCGCCGCGGTGCACGGTCTCGGCCCGGTCGACGTGCTGTGCAGCCACGTGCCGCCCGCGGTCCCGGAACTGGCCTTCGACGTGGTGTCGCGGCGCCCGGAGGCGGCCGCGCCCGCGCTGCTCGACATCATCCACCGGGACCGGCCGCGGGCGGCCCTGTTCGGGCACGTCCACCAGCCACTGGCCGCCCGGGCGCGGGTGGGGCGAACCGAGTGCATCAACGTCGGGCACTTCCGCCGGACGGGCGTGCCCTACGTGCTGCGCTGGTGATCCATCGATCCCGGAGGGTGTCGATGTTCGGGCCTGCAACCGACCCTTCGGTAACCTGCCGCCATGGCCGACGCTACGACCTCCACGATCACCATCGCCGCGGCGCCGGAGCGCGTGATGGCGGTGATCGCCGACTTCCCTGCCTACCCGGAGTGGGCCTCGCAGGTGAAGAGCGTCGAGGTGCTCGGCAGCGACGCCCAGGGCCGCGCCGAGCGGGTGAAGTTCACCATGGACGCGGGCCCGATCAAGGACTCCTACACGCTCGACTACACCTGGGCCTCCGATGCGAGGTCGGTGAGCTGGACGCTGGTGAAGGGCCAGATCCAGAAGGCGCAGACCGGGTCATACACGGTGGAGGGCACCGGGTCGGAGACCACCGTCACTTACAGCCTGGCGGTCGACCTGAACATCCCGATGATCGGGATGCTGCGGCGCAAGGCGGAGAAGGTGATCATCGACACTGCACTCAAGGGGCTGAAGCGACGTGTCGAGAGCGCCCCCTGACCCATCGTCCCTGATCCCGCGTCTACCCTCCGCGTCGTGCGCGTCGTCCTTTTCACCGGCAAGGGAGGCGTCGGGAAGACAACTCTCGCCGCGGCCACGGCCACGATGCTCGCGCGCTCGGGCCGCAAAGTGCTGGCGGTCTCCACCGATCCCGCCCACTCCCTCGGCGACGCGCTGGAGGCGGATCTCGGCGGCGAGCCAGTGGAGCTCGAGGCTGGGCTCTGTGCCGCGCACATCGACACCAGGGCGCTGCTCGACGACTCGTGGGGACGGCTGCAGGTGCACCTCCGCACGATGCTGTCCGGCGCAGGCGTCGACGAGCTGGTGGCCGACGAGCTGACGGTGCTGCCCGGCGTCGAGGAGCTGCTCGCGCTGGGTGAGGTGCGCCGAGCCGCCGAGACGGGGCTCTGGGAGGTCGTGGTCGTCGACTGCGGGCCCACGGCCGAGACGCTGCGGCTGCTGGCGCTGCCGGAGGCTTTGTCGGGCTACCTGGAGCGGCTGTTCCCCGCCCATCGGCGCGCCGTGCGCGGCCTGCTCGCCGGTCTGGCCGGAGCCGGACGCGATGCGCAGCCTGCCTGGGACCGTACGATCGACGCGCTCGACGGGCTGGCCGAGCAGCTCACCGGTCTCCGCTCGATGCTCGCCGACCACACCAGGACCTCGATCCGGCTCGTGCTCACCCCGGAGCGGGTGGTGGTCGCCGAGACCCGGCGCACCCTCACCGCGCTCGCCCTGCACGGGCTGCACGTCGACGCGCTGGTCGCCAACCGGGTGCTACCCGGGCCGCCGCCCTCGCTGCGAGGCCCCGCAGCCAGGTGGCTGCGCGAACGGCACGCCGAGCAACAGGTCGTGCTCGCGGAGCTGGGCGCGGCACCGGTGCCGCTGCGCACCGTCGCCTACACCGCCGCCGAGCCGACCGGCGTCGCGGCGCTGCTGGCGGTGGCGCAGTCGCTGTACGGCTCCACCGACCCCGCTCCACCGGCAGGCCCCGCGACCGCCCCGCTGCTGCAGGTGCGGCGAACCGCCGGCAGCGGTACCTCGCTCGACTCCGAGTTCGAGCTCGTGCTGCGGCTCCCCGGCGTCGCTGCCGGGTCGCTGGACCTCGCCCGTGTCGAGGACGAGCTGGCCGTCACCGCGGGCGGCACGCGCCGCATGGTTGCGCTGCCGTCGGTGCTGCGCCGCTGCACGGTGACCGGCGCCCGCCTGTCGGGCGACGACCTCTGTGTGGTGTTCACCCCGGACCCGTCGGTCTGGCTCCGGTGACGGCGACCCCGGGAGGCTGTGGCGAGCACGCCGGGCTCAGCGCGGAGCTGCGCGCGCTCGCCCTGAGCGCGCTCGACCGGCTCGAACCCGTGCTCGAGCGGATGCGTACCGAGCCGACCGCGCGGACCGCCGAGACCTGCACGGCGTGCCCCGTGTGTGTGCTGATCGCGGCGCTACGCGGGGAGCACCCCGACCTCGCCGGCCGGCTCGCCGAGCACGCCACCGGGCTCGTGGCGGTGCTGCGGGCTGCGCTGGAGGAGGGCGTACCCGCGAGCGAGAGCTCCCCGGCGCCGGAACCCGAACCGGCCGCGCCTGCACGTCAGGTCCAGCACATCCCGATCGACCGTGGGCCGGCGGTCGGATGACCGCCAGCAGGGGGGCCTCCCGGTTGGCAACATCTCCCCCCGTGCTGACCGTGGGAGTCGATGTCGGGGGCACGAGCGTGCGCGCCGGCGTCGTCGACGCGGAGGGGAACGTCCACGACACGGCCCGCACCCCGACGCCACGCAGCGAGGCCGCGCTGGAGGCCGCCCTCGCGGGCGTCATCAACGAGCTGGCCGCCCGGCACCGGATCGGTGCGGTCGGGCTCGCCCTGGCCGGCTTCGTCACTCCCGACCGGCGCGGGGTCCGGTTCGCCCCGCACCTGTCCTGGCGCGATGCCCCCGTCGCCGACCGGATCGCCGAGCGTGTCGGGCTGCCCGTCGTCGTCGAGCACGACGCCAACGCGGCGGCGCTCGCCGAGCGTCAC
>DASRSC010000002.1:0-4076 GCA_035695525.1 Pseudonocardia sp.
GCGCAGATGGCGACGCCGGAGCTGGTGTCGTTCATGGTGCGCTACACCTCCGGCTACATCTGTGTCGCGCTGACCGAGGAGGACTGCGACCGGCTCGATCTGCCGCCGATGTACCACTCCAACGGCGACGCCTTCCGCACCGCGTTCACCGTGACGGTGGACGCGAAGGCGGGCATCACCACCGGCATCTCGGCCACGGACCGGGCGCACACGATCCGGCTGCTCGCCGACCCGACAGCAGGTCCCGCCGACCTGGTGCGGCCCGGTCACGTCCTGCCGTTGCGCGCCCGTGAAGGCGGCGTGCTCCGCAGGCCAGGACACACCGAGGCCGCCGTGGACCTGGCCCGGCTCGCGGGCCTGTCGGCCGCGGGTGCGCTGTGCGAGATCGTGTCGCAGAAGAACGAGGGCGAGATGGCGCGCGGCGATGAGCTGCGGGTGTTCGCCGAGGAGCACGACCTGACCCTGATCACCATCTGTGACCTGGTCGCGTACCGCCGCCGTTTCGAGAAGCACGTGGTGCGCGTGGCGCAGGCTCGCATCCCTACCGCCCACGGCGACTTCATCGCCTACGGCTACGACTCTCTGCTCGACGGCATCGAGCACATCGCGATGGTGCGCGGCGATGTGGCGACGCCGGAGAGCACGGGCGAAGATGTGCTCGTGCGCGTGCACTCCGAGTGCCTGACCGGCGACGTGCTGGGCTCGATGCGCTGCGACTGCGGGCCGCAGCTCGAGGCCGCGCTCGCCGCGGTGGCCGCGGAGGGCCGGGGGATCGTGCTCTACATGCGGGGGCACGAGGGCAGGGGCATCGGCCTGCTGCACAAGCTGCAGGCCTACCAGCTGCAGGAGTCGGGCGTCGACACCGTGGACGCCAACCTCGCACTCGGCTTGCCTGCGGACGCGCGCGACTACGGCATCGGTGCGCAGATCCTGGTGGATCTCGGCGTGAAGTCGATGCGGTTGCTCACGAACAACCCGGACAAGCGCGCCGGCCTGGAGGGCTACGGCCTGACCATCACCGGGCGCGTGTCGCTTCCGGTCCGCGCGAGCCGTGAGAACCTGCGGTACCTGCGTACCAAGCGCGACCGGATGGGCCACGACCTGCCGGGTCTGGACGACACCGGCCCGATCGTGGCGGACGGGACGGGAACATGAACGCGGTGGGCACGAGGTGAGCGGCGAGGGGCGGCCGGAGCACCAGGAGATCCCGGACGGCAGCGGATTGCGCGTGGCGGTGGCCGCAGCGACCTGGCACGCCGACATCGTCGACGCCCTGCTGGAGCGGGCGTTGGAGACCGCGGGGAAGGCTGGTGTGGAGAACCCGACGGTCGTGCGCGTGCCGGGCACCGTCGAGCTCCCCGTGGTGTGCCAGGAGCTCGCCGGGAGCCATGACGCCGTGGTGGCACTCGGCGTGGTGATCCGGGGCGGCACCCCGCACTTCGAGTACGTATGCGACGCCGTGACCGCCGGGCTCACACGCGTGGCGCTCGACGAGCGCACGCCGGTGGGCAACGGAGTGCTCACCTGCGACACCCGTGCCCAGGCCGTTGACCGCTCCGGCGGCCAGGGATCGACAGAGGACAAGGGCGCGGAAGCCTGCCTGGCAGCGCTGCACACCGCTGTCGTGCTCCGCGACCTGCGGAGCAGATCGTGACCGGGCCCCCTGATGGCACCGACCAAGGCACTGGGAACCGGGCGGATACCGGCACGGGGACCGGACCGGCCGGCGGCACGAGGGTGGTGGTGCGCCCGCGCAAGGTGCTGATCGCGGCGTGGGTGGGTTCCGTGGCGGTCGTGGTGCTGTTCGTCGTGGTCGCGGTGCTGCTGCGCAACACCCAGACCGGCGTGTACTTCCGGTTCGCCGACCAGGTCGCCCTCGTGCTGATGGGTCTCTTGGTGGGGGGCGGAGTGCTCCTCCTCGCGCGCCCGCGGGTACGGGCCGACGCCGAGGGCATCGAGGTGCGCAACATCCTCACGACCAAGAGGCTCCCGTGGGGCCTCGTGCGGCGTGTGGCGTTCCCGGACGGGGCGTCCTGGGCGCGGCTGGACCTGCCCGACGACGAGTACCTGCCGGTGCTGGCCATCCAGGCCGTCGACGGCTTCCGCGCCGTGGAGGGAATCGCCAAGGTGCGGGCGCTGCACGCCGCCGCCCGCACCTCCTGAACCCCGCGGACCGGCATCCCGCGCCGGGCCGCACGTAGCATCGGGGCCGTGCTGCGTGCCCGTGATCAGGTAGACCAGGATCCCTCCGGCGACGAGAGCGTCCGCCTGGGGGACATCGTGCTGCGCAACCGGCTGGTCACGTCCTCGAGCCTGCTGGGCTACGGGGTGTCGAACTCCCCGCTCGTGCCCTACGGCATGAGCCCCGTGTCGCTGTTCGTGCCGCTCGCCGAGTTCGGTGCCGTGACGACCAGGACGCTGACCGTCGAGCCCCGCGAGGGGCACTTCAGCACGCGTGAGGACTACGCCCTCCACGAGCTCCCCGGCCTGCTGAAGCGCTACGGGACGGTGCTGCGCGGCACCGACGGCGGCTGGCTCAACGCGTTCGGCTGGTGCAACGTGGGGATCGATGCCTACCTGCGCGACTACTACCCGCGCACCCGCGACCAGCGCGTGATCATCTCCCTCGGCGGCTTCTCCGCCGAGGAGTTCGTGACCCTCGTGGACCGCGTCAATGCCGCCGTGCCGGCCGGTGACATCGCGGCGGTCGAGTTCAACGTCTCCTGCCACAACGTCAACTTCGACTTCTCCACGATCCTGCAGGACGTGCTCGACGAGGCGGTGCCCCGCAGCAACCACCCCGTGATCCTGAAGCTGTCGCCCGACTACGACTACCTCCGCAACGCCGATCAGGCCGCCAAGGCGGGGGTGTCGGCACTGACCGCGATCAACACCGTCAAGGCACTGCGGCTGGACCCGCGGACCGGGAAGCCGTGGCTGGCGAACCGCTACGGGGGCCTCTCCGGGCGGGCGATCAAGCCGATCGGGCTGCGTGTGGTGAGCGAGCTCCGCGAGGCCGGGGTGACGCTGCCGATCATCGGCACGGGCGGGATTCGCACCGTGGACGACTGCCGCGAGTACTTCTGGGCGGGCGCCGACGCGGTGAGTCTCGGAAGCGCGACATGGTTGGCGAGCTACCCCGGCTACGCGCTCGCGCCGCTGCGGGCGCTGCACGTTCGGCGCGTGCTGAAGGCTGTTCGGCGCTACAGAGCGCTTCCGTCCCGCTCCTCTGTGTCGCGCTGAGCGACGATCTTCACCCGTAAGATTCGGGCAGTGCCCCAGTTGGAGCCGGCCCGATTTCCCGAGTGGAAGCCGATGGCCTCAGCGCGATGAGTGACAGCACGATGAACGGCACCAGGAGCGACAGCACGGTGAACCCGGCCCGGTCCGACGGACAGGGCATGACAGACAGGGCACGATGACCCCGGTGGAGGGCGGAAACCAGCTGGACCGCGTGCGGGCGCCGGACCGCAGACCCCGTGTGGTGCTCATCGACGTGTTCGAGACGATGCTGCAGGTGGACGCGCTGCGCGCGCGCTTCGTGGACGTGGGGCGGCCCGAGCACGAGTGGGAGCTGTTCTTCACCCGGACGCTGCGTGACGGCATGGCCCTCACGCTCGCCGGCGGCGTTCGGCCGTTCGCCGACGTCGCCAGGGCTGCGCTGCGCACCACCTCGCACCACACGCTGTCGGAGGAAGCGCTCGACCACGTGTTGGCCGGCTTCCGCGAGCTGCCCCCGCACCCGGACGTGGAGCCGGCTCTGCGGGCGCTCGCACGGGCGCGGATCCCGAGCTACGCCTTCACCCACGGTTCGGCGGAGGTGGCGTCGGACGCGCTGGACCGTGCCGGGCTGCGCACCTACCTGCGGGGCGTGCTCTCCACGGAGGAGATCCGCTCGTTCAAGCCGCCTGCCCGCGCCTACAACTGGGCGTGTCAGCAGGTGGATGCTCCGGGAGACCGGGTGGCGCTCGTGGCGGTGCACTCCTGGGACGTGCACGGCGCCGTGCGCGCAGGGCTCGTGGGCGGCTTCTCGACCCGGCTCGAGGGCGTGGTGCCCGACGTCGTGGCCCGGCCCC
>DASRSC010000003.1:0-5420 GCA_035695525.1 Pseudonocardia sp.
CAGCTGCTGGGTCCCCGGGACGGATCGCCGCAGGAGCCACCGGAGGACCCGGAGGCCGACGACCCCGAGGGCTGGGCCGCGGACGTCGACGTGCTGCTCGCCGAGCGCGCCGCGGCCAGGGCCAGGCCGACCGTCGCGCTGCCGCCGCAGCTCTCGGTCACCCAGCTCGTCGAGCTCGCGGCGGACCCCGCCGGGCTCGCCGCCCGGCTGCGCCGCCCGCTCCCGCTGCCGCCCAACCCGCACGCCCGTCGCGGTACCGCCTTCCATGCCTGGCTGGAGCAGCGGTTCGGTGCGGCGCAGCTGCTCGACCTCGACGAGCTGCCCGGAGCCGCCGACGAGGGCGCCGCTCCCGACGACGCTCTCACCGAGCTGCAGGACGCCTTCGTCACCTCGGCGTGGGCCGAGCGGCGACCCGTCGAGATCGAGGTGCCGTTCGAGACCGTGGTCGCGGGTGTCGGGGTGCGGGGCCGGATGGACGCGGTGTACGCGGACCCGGACGGCGGCTTCACGGTGGTCGACTGGAAGACCGGCGCGCTGCCCGACGAGACGCGGATGCCGGCTCTCGCGGTGCAGCTGGCGGCCTACCGGCTGGCCTGGGCAGCGCTGGCGGGGTGCGCGCCGGAGCAGGTCAGGGCGGCGTTCCACTTCGTGCGGCACGACATCACGCTGCGGCCGGCCGACCTGCTCGACGCGGCAGGGCTGCGGGAGCTCGTGATGTCCGTTCCCGTGGCGTAGTGCCGAGGCCTAGATCAGCTGGGCGAGCTTCGTCATCGTGTTCCAGTTGCGGCCGGTGACCGGGACGCCGAGGTGCTTCTGCGCGAACCCGCCCACCGGCGGTGCAGCGAGCACGCCGTCGGGACACCACTGGTAGATCACACGCTCACCCAGCCGCGAGTTGTCCGGGTCCAGCGCGATCGGGTCGTACTCGGCGAGCAGCGCGGGATCCGGCGCCTCGGCAAGAACGTGCGCCATCATCCGCGACCCGTCCGTCGCCACGTCCGCGAATGGGTGCCCGTCGACGATCGCGCAGAGGTCGTCGCTGGTCAGGACGACGCACCGAACGTCGAGCCCGAGCCTGTCGGTGATGGCGGCCTCGATGCGTTCCCTGTGCTCCACCGGGGCGGCGTCATCGCCGGTGAACACCACGTTCCCGCTGTTGAGATGCGTGCGGACCGCCGTGTAGCCCAGCTCGCCGAGCAGCTCACGCAGGTCGGCCATCGCCACACGCTTGGCGCGTCCGACATTGATCCCGCGCAGAAGTGCGACATACCGGGGCACGCGGGCACGGTACCGGTGATCGTCGCGAGAACCCTCGATCCGCCCTCGGAAGGGCGGTTGTCGGGATCTCGGCGCGATCTTCGCCCTTGCTGGTGGATAGTGTCCTGGTGTGAGCGCGAGGATCGTCCTGTTCGGTGCCACCGGGTACACCGGTGGGCGTACGGCCGAGGCGATGGCGGCGCGGGGCCTGCAACCCGTGCTCGCCGGCCGGGACCCCGCCCGGTTGGCTGCTGCCGCGGAGCGGCTCGGCGGTCTCGAGACGGCCCGGGCGGACGTCACCGACGAGGGTTCGGTCGCCGCGCTCGTCGGGCCGGGGGACGTGCTGGTCAGCACCGTCGGACCGTTCGTGAAGCTCGGCCGCCCCGCGGTGTCCGCCGCTGTCGACGCGGGCGCCATCTACCTGGACTCCACCGGCGAGCCCCCCTTCATCCGGGAGGTGTTCGAGCGGCGCGGACCCGCTGCGGAGCGAACAGGGGCAACGCTGCTCACCGCGTTCGGCAACGACTACGTGCCCGGTGTGCTGGCGGGCGCGCTGGCGCTGCGGGCGGCGGGGGAGGGCGCCACGCGGGTCGACGTCGGCTACTTCATCACGGGTGCGGGCAGGGGCCAGGCGTTCTCGCGCGGGACACTCCGTTCGGTGATCGGCGTGGCCACGGAGCAGGTCTACGCCTGGCGCGACGGTGCACTGCGCACGGAGCCGGCCGGCGCCCGGCTCCGCACCTTCGACGTGGCCGGCAGGCCGCGCCCGGGTGTGACGATCGGCGGCACCGAGCAGTTCGCGCTGCCGCGGCTCGCGCCGGGGCTGCGCACAGCGGACGTCTACCTCGGTTGGTTCGGCGCGGCGAGCCATGCGGTGCACCTCGGGTCGCGGGTCACGCCATGGCTCGGCCGGGTGCCGGGCACCTCGCAGGCGCTGGCCGCGATGGCCGGGCTCCTGACCCGCACGGCGACGGAGGCGCCGTCGGCCGAGGCGCTGGCGGGGATGCGGTCCCACTTCGTGGCCGAGGTGTTCGACGACACCGGGACCCTGCTCGCCCGTACCCGCCTGACCGCCCCCGAGGCGTACACGATCACCGCGGACCTGCTCGCCTGGGGGGCGGGCAGGGCGGCGGAACACGGTGTCCGGGGCAGCGGAGCCCTGGACCCGGTGGCGGCCTTCGGTCTCGACGAGCTGTCGGCAGGCGCCGCGGCAGCGGGGATCGTCCCGGCCGACGGGTCCTAGCAAGCGCCAGCGAGCTCACAGTCGGTCGCGGCACCCCTGGCGTCGTTCCGTCACCGGCCGATCACGTGGTGACGGCGGATCGACGGTGAGCTGCCGTAGAGGCGGTCGGCGAGCGTGCATGCACCGGCGGCGGCTACTCTCACGCGCCGTGACGACCGATCAGCGCCGGCCGCTGGCCGACCCCTCGCTGGTCGGCCTCATCCGGATGCCGGACTCCTCGGCGAGCCCTCTGGTATCGCTGCTGCGCAGGCTCGCGATCGCGTTCGGCGCGCTGGCCGCCGCCGCCCTGGTCGTCTACTTCGGTGGCAACGGCTACGTCGACAACAACAGCAACACACCGATCTCGTTGGGTGATGCGTTCTACTACGCCACCGTGTCGCTGTCGACGACCGGCTACGGGGACATCGTCCCCGTCACGCCGGAGGCGCGCCTCCTCACTACGGTGGTCATCACGCCGCTGCGGTTGCTGTTCCTCATCGTTCTGGTCGGGACCACGGTCGAGCTGCTCACCGAGCGTTCCCGGCAGGGAGTCCGCATCGAGCGCTGGAGGTCCCGGGTGCGCAACCACACCATCGTCGTCGGATACGGCACGAAAGGCCGTGCCGCCGTCGAGACGCTCCTGGGGGACGGGGCCGCGCCCACCGACATCGTCGTCGTCGACACCGACCGCACCCAGCTCGACGCCGCGTCCGCGCTCGGGCTGGTGACGGTTACGGGCAACGCGACCAGGTCCAGTGTCCTGCGGATCGCCGGCCTGCAGCAGGCCGCCGCGATCGTGGTGGCCACCAACCGCGACGACACGGCGGTGCTGGTCACTCTCACGGCCCGCGAGCTCGCGCCGGACGTGCGGATCGTGGCGTCGGTACGCGAGTCGGAGAACGTGCACCTCCTGCGGCAGTCCGGCGCCAACTCGGTGATCGTCTCGGCGGAGACGGCGGGCCGCCTGCTGGGCATGGCGACCACCACCCCCAGCGTGGTCGAGGTGGTCGAGGACCTGCTCACCCCCGACGCGGGATTCGCGATCAGCGAGCGGCCGGTGGAGGACTCGGAGGTGGGCGGGTCGCCGCGCCACCTCGCCGACATCGTTCTCGGCGTCGTGCGCGGTGACGAGCTCTTCCGCGTGGACGCCTCGGCCGTCGACGCCCTCGAGCGCGGTGACCGGCTCCTCTACGTGCGCAAGGCGAGCCTGCCCGACGAGGACTGATGCCACCGTGTCGACCGTCAAGGCGACGATGTCCAGCGCACTCACGAGGCTCGACCTGGCGAACCGGATCCAGCTGGCCATCGTCGCCCACGAGTCACGTCAAGGCCCGCCCTCGGCGGGATGACAGGGCTCCGTCCGCGTCTCCGTCTCAGGAGATCGGCAGGATCAGCGCAAAGGCAGCGCCCGTACCGTCAGGGGGGTCGACGCAGCGCAGGTCGCCGCCGTGCGCCCGGGCGATGCCCCGTGCGATCGCGAGTCCGAGCCCGGCGCCGCCGCCGTCGGCCGTGCGGGCCTCGTCCAGCTGCACGAGGCGGTCGAAGATCCGTTCCCGGTCGGCGGGCGGCACCCCTGGCCCGGTGTCCGTCACCAGCAGCGTCGCCGCTCCGCGCACCGACACGCCGACCGTGATCCGGCCACCGCTCGGCGTGTAGCGCCGTGCGTTGTCGAGCAGGTTGCCCAGCACCTGGCCGAGCCGTGCCGGGTCGCCCGGGACGACGGCGGAGTCGCCGCGGACCTCGACCGTCCGGTTCGGCGCGAGCAACCGCACCCGCTCCGCCTCGGCACGGGCGAGCTCCAGGAGGTCCACCGGCTCATGACGCAGCTCGATGCCCGCGTCGATCCGCGCGAGCGCGAGAAGGTCGTCCACCAACCGGCCCGCCCGGTGGCTCTCCCGCAACAGCAACAGGTGCAGCCGGTCGCGCTCCTCGGCGTCCAGCCCCGGGGCGATGGCGGCCTCTGCCGCGGCCTGCACCCCGGCCAGCGGGGTGCGCAGCTCGTGCGCGGCATCGGCGACGAACTGCCTGGTCCGCGCCTCCGACGCCCGGGCCGACGCCTCGGCGCCCTCCAGCTCGTCGAGCATCGCGTCGAACGCCGACGCGGTACGACCGAGCTCCGTGTCGGTCCGGGACGGTGCGAGCCTGCGGCCGCGGTCGCCGCGGGTGATCGAGCGGGCCAGCGCAGTCATGGCGTCGAGCGGGGCGAGCGCGACGCGAGTGGTGAGCAGCGTGACCACCCCGGCAACGGCCAGCGCCGCGATGCTGAGCAGCAACAGCGTGCGCCGTAGCAACCGCTGTGCAGCGGTCACCTGGGCGCCGTCGGCAACGAGGGTGAGCCGGGCGCCATTGACCAGTGGCTGCTGTAACACCTGGTCGCTCCGCCCCGGGCCCGCACCCGAGCCGTCACCCCAGCCATCCCGGCCTGTGTAGTCCCCAGGACCCTGGCGCCACGGTGGCCCGGGCGCGCGTTCGGGCTCGCCGCCGTCGTACACCGCGCCGTCGGCTGCGACGACGACCGCGCGGATCCCCGGCGCCTCCACCCGCCGCACCACTTCCGGGGTCGGCAGCCCCTCTGTCACGAGCCTGTCGGCCAGCGCCGCCCGGACGGTGAGCTCGTCATGCAGGTGGGCGCGGGTCTGGGTAGCGAACACGACGTCGGTCAGTACTCCGACGAGCACCAGAACCGCGGCCAGCACGAGCATGCTCAGCGCCGTGACCCGGCGGCGCAGGGACACGGTCCGCAGCCGGCCTGCGCTCCTCACGCAGGAGTCTCCGGACCGCCGTCGCCGCCGGCGCGCAGCACGTACCCCAGCCCGCGCACGGTGTGCACCAGCCTCGGCTCGCCGAGCTTGCGCCGCAGCGCCGAGACATGCACCTCCACCAGGTTGGGGTCGTAGTCGGTGTAGCCCCACACGCGCGTGAGGATCTGCCCCTTGCTGAC
>DASRSC010000004.1:0-2734 GCA_035695525.1 Pseudonocardia sp.
GCGACACGGCGCGGGCCGGCGGCTCCGCCGCCCGTGAGGTCGCGCGGGCTCTCCGGCAGCGCGGCGAGCACGGCGTCGAGCAGGTCGCCGGAACCGCGCCCGTGCAGTCCGCTCACCGGGTGCGGTTCGCCGAGCCCGAGTCGCCACAGGGCGGCGGTGTCGGACGTCAGCCGGTCGTCGTCGACCTTCGTGGCGGCGAGCAGGACCGGGCGGTCCGAGCGGCGAAGCACCCTGGCCACGGCCTCGTCGGTGGTGGTGGCGCCGACGCTCGCGTCGACCACCAGCAGCACCGCGTCGGCCGTCCGTATCGCCATGTCCGCCTGAGCGGCGACGGCAGCCTGCAACCCGGTGGCATCGGGCTCCCAGCCCCCGGTGTCGACCAGGGTGAAACGGCGCCCATTCCACAGGGCGTCGTAGGCGATCCGGTCGCGGGTGACACCCGGGATGTCCTGCACGACCGCCTCGCGCCGCCCGATCAGCCGGTTGACCAGAGTCGACTTGCCGACGTTCGGTCGCCCGACGACGGCGAGGACCGGCGCGGGGGGCAGCGCACCTGGCTCGCCCTGCTCACCGGCGTCCACGTCCTGGTCATCGTCGGCGCTCACGAACTCGCCGGGGTGGAGCCCCAGCTCGGCCATCGCGGCCGTGTCCCCTTCGCTGATCGGCCCGGTGTCATTGCTCGACCCCACACGCGGGCCTTCGGTACCACTCACGTCCTGCTCCGAACATCATCGAGTTCTCGGACCATCCCGGCCAGTGCGGCCCGGACGGTCTCGGTGGCGGTGATCAGGCCGGCCCGGCCACCGCCGCTGGGGATGGTCAGCGGCTCTCCCACGAGCACGTCCACCCGCGGTCGCCAGCGCCTACCGGTCCCGTCGGGTCGACGGGTACCACGGCAGACCACCGGAACAACCACCGCACCGGTGGTGCGCGCCAGCCATGCCGCCCCGTGTTGGGCAGCGGCCACCTCGCCGCTCCCGCGGGTGCCCTCCGGGAACACCCCGATCAGACCACCTGCGCGGAGCACATCCACCGCGACCAGCAACGGCCGCCGGTCGGGCTCCCCGCGGCGCACCGCCAGCTGCCCGATCCGCGGCAACCACCAGCCGATCGGACCCACGAACATCTCCTGCTTCGTGAGGAACACCGCGCGCCGTCCCAATAGTCCGAACAGCAGCGGACCGTCGACGAACGCGCTGTGGTTGGCGACGAGCACGACAGGGCCCGTGGCCGGGATGCGAGCGCGGTGATGCACCCGCATCCGGTAGAACGGGCGGAACAGCCACGCACCGACCCAGCGGGCCAGCTCGTGCAGCCACGGCCACGAACCCGGTGGCAGGTCCGCGTTCACAACAGCAGTCCCCGCTCCCGCACCAGTCGCAACAGCTCGGCCAGCACGGCGTCAACGCTGAGGTCGTCGGTGTCGAGCACGACCGCGTCGGCGGCGGCGTGCAGCGGTGAGGTCCTGCGTGTGGAGTCGAGACGGTCACGGCGCCGGACGTCGGCAAGCACAGTACCGACGTCCCCGTTTCGGCCCGCCTTGCGGTCCTGGGCGCCGCGGCGGGCGGCCCGGACGTGTTCCGACGCCGTGAGGTACACCTTGAGCGGGGCGTCCGGCACCACGACGCTGCCGATGTCGCGGCCCTCCGCCACGATCCCGCCCGCTGCCACCGCGTCCGCGACGATCACGCGCTGCCGCTCCACGAGCGCCGCGCGCACTGCGGGTACTGCGGAGACTGCGCTCACCGCGGCCGTGACCTCCGGGCCGCGGATCTCGGCCTCGACGTCCTCGCCCAGCAACAGGATCCGCGGTGCGGTGGGGTCGACTACCGATCGCAGATCAGCGACGGCACCGAGCGCGACGCCTTCGGCGGCAGGGTCCGAGCCGTCGAGGCCCGCGCGCAACACCGCGAGGGTGAGTGCGCGGTACATGGCACCAGTATCGAGGTAGGCGGCGTCACAGGAGGCAGCCAGCCGCCGCGCGACCGTGGACTTCCCGGTGCCCGACGGGCCGTCCATCGCCACGACCCCGTGCAACCGCCCTGCCACCGTTCGCCCCTGTCCGGGCCAGCGGCCCACCACCTGCCGCGCGCCGACCGCGGACGCCGACCATCATGCCGTGCGGCCCAACGGTGATCTCAGCTCGGGGCACCGACCGGCTCGGTGGGGCCCCAGGCCGGCTGCTGTGGCCGTCCGACTATTGCGGCAGATCGGTGCGCAGCGCCGCCGCACCCCGCAGATACACGTGGCGCAGCTCCGCGCGGGACCGCTCGGTCTCGACGTGCGCCAGCAGCCGGAGCGTGCGCGGCAGCGCCCCCGGGACGGCGATCTCCGACGCACAGAGCAGCGGTACGTCCGTCAGCCCGAGCAGGCGTGCGGCGTAGGCGGGAAACTCGGCGGTGAGATCCGGGGTCGCCGTGAACACGATCGAGATGATGTCGTCGGCGGAGAGCCCGTTCCGGTCGAGCACGTTCCTGACGAGCTCGGCCGAACCGTCCAGGATCTCCTGACGGGTGTCGCCGTCCACCTGGATCGCGCCCCGCACCGCCCGCACCGCCACTGCTACATACCGACCGACCGGTAGAGCGAACCCACCTCGGCCCGGGTCAGGGGACGGATCCGGCCCGGTCGTTGGTCACCGAGCCGTACGTCGCCGATCGCGGTGCGCACCAGGCGCTGCACGGGGTGCCCGACCTCGTCGTGCAACCTGCGCACCACGTGCTTGCGCCCCTCG
>DASRSC010000005.1:0-12557 GCA_035695525.1 Pseudonocardia sp.
CTGGTCGCGCTCGTCTGGTTCGCGGTGATCGCGGTCGCAGCACGCGCCCGTGAGGTCGCGGTGCCGACACCGTTGTGGCTGGCCGGCTCGACCACCGCGCTTGCGTTCGCCGCGCTCTGGCTCATCCCGTCCAAATGGACCAACCTCTTCGGGGCGCTCGCCGGTGTCGGCCCGGCGTTCCTGGCGCTGCTGCTGGTGATGGCGGTGCCGCTCGTGCGGCAGGTGCTGCAGGGCGCGAAGCTGCCGATCGGCGCGCTCGTCGCCGCCGCGGCCTCGTTCGTCGTGGCGATCGCGCTCGGATGGCACGGGCCGAACCAGTGGGCCTATGCGTGGCTCGAGGGGGTCCACAGGCCGGAACTGCCGCCTGCGGTGAAGAACATCGCGCTGGACCGACCACTCCTCTGGGCGCTGGTCGTGGTCGTCGCCGGGCTGGTCGGCGGCGCCGGCGCGCGACGCGCGCGCCTGATCGGGAGGGGGGACGTCCGGCTGGGTGCGCTGCGCGCGGTGCCCGTCGTCGTGCTGATCTCGCTCGTGGGCACCACCGTCTACACCGTCGGCACGTTCGGAGCGGCCGCCGCCCAGGCCGCACCGCGCGAGTCGATCTGGGCGCAGGGCCTCGCGGACCCGACGGGCGCGCAGTGCGGTGCGGCCGGGGTGGTGCGGGTGCTCGACCCCTCCACCGCGTCGACGCTGGGGATCGCGCGAGGTCTGCCCGCACCGGCTGCGCCCATCGGCTTCGTACCCGGCGCCGGCTTCTACGAGGGCGACCGTCCGCAGGGACCGGCGGGGGACGAGGTCTGGGGCAGCCTCGATTTCCGCAACGGCCGCGGCGCCAACGGCGAGATGACCACCGGCTGGTACACGCTGCCGTCCGTGCTGGTGGACGGTGCTGCCACCACCGTGCTGGCCGCGGGCACGCTCACGGACGGCAACCGCCTCACCGCGATCTACGGCCGCAGCTCCGGGGCGAGTGTCGCTCCCGTCGGCGAAGAGCCGCTCACCGACACCGACACCGAACCCTCGTGGCGCACCTTCACCCTGCAGCCGCCCGCCGGTGCCGACGTCGTGCGGCTCGAGGCCGTCGATACCACGAGCATGGTCGACGGCTGGTTGGCCTTCAGCGCACCCGCCGTCCAGCGGCCCGTGGTGCTGTCCGAGTACCTGCCGGCCGCCGCACCGGTGGCACTGGCGTGGCCGCTCGCGTTCGCCTATCCCTGCCAGCGCCAGCCGACCATGGTCGACGGCATCACCGAGGCACCGGAGTACGCCGTGCTGTGGGGCGATGGGCCACTGTCCGGCTTCGCCGACGGCACCTGGGTGCCCTTCCGTGGCGGCGCGTTCGCCCATGTGCGTCGCACCCAGTCAGTGCAGCAGCTCTCCGTGCTCCGCGGGGTCGACCCGCACATCCAGGTGTATGCGTTCCGCACCCCGCTGGCCCGAAGGGCCTACACGGTGACAGAGACGACCCGCACGGTTTTCGGAGCGTCGACCGGCACCGGCACAGGCCCGGCTACGCAGCGGTAACCCCCACCCTGGCGTGGTGTGGTGTGGACCTAAGGTGACGGAGTGCTCTCTCCCGCACGGTCGGCCCCCCCGCCCGAGCCGGACAGCCCTCGGGAACCGCACCGCAGCGGTCGCGACAGTCACGGCGACCATCCGTCCACTCCGACCGCGCGCGGCCCCCGCCGGGCCGTCCTCGTGCTCGGGCTGCTCGCCGCGCTCGCCGCTATCGCGTTCCCGTTCGCCCCGGTGCACCAACCGGAGGTCCGTTACACCTGGACGGCCTCCGACGGGTCGGCGGCGATCCCGCTCATGCCCTACCAGCCCGTCGACCTCACGGTGACGACGAGCTGCGCGGCGATCCGCGGCACCGGGGTCCCGGGCACGGCGCGCCCGGACCGCGTGGTGCTCTCCACCGTCCCGCTGCGGCCCGATCCCACGGCCGACCGGCTGCACGGCCTGCGCCTCACGGCCACGGGCGACGCGGTGCGCGTCGCGAGCGCGGGCGTGGAGCTCGGCACGGTGCCGCTGCCCTCGGGTCCGTGCAGCTTCTCGCTCGTCTCCGACCCGGAGCACACGGCGGTACTGGTCAACGGCGTTTCTGCCCTCACCCACGACAGCGACGTGCGACCCGACGTGGCCGGGGCCTTCAGCGACGTGCCCACGGGCGTCGACATGGCCCTCACCGCCGACACCCGCTTCCAGACCACCATCACCCCGCTCAAGACCGCGCTGGGCGTGGTGTGCGTGCTCGCCCTCCTCGGGATGCTCGTGGCGCTGCGCCGGGCCGACCGCGCGGTCACCGCGCCCGTGCGGTTGCTCCCCCGCCGCTGGTGGGTCCCGCGTCCCGTCGACGCCGCGGTGGTCGCGCTGTTCGGGGTCTGGTGGATCGTCGGCGGGATCACCGTGGACGACGGCTACATCGCCGGCATCGTGCGCAGCATCGGGAGCAACGGGTTCATCGGCAACGTCTACCGCTGGCTCAACGCGCCCGAGGCCCCGTTCAGCTGGTTCTACGACGTCTACTACGCCTGGTCGCTCGTCTCGCCCTCGACGCTGTGGATGCGACTGCCGTCGACGCTGCTCGGGCTGCTGTGCTGGTGGCTGCTCTCCCGGCTCGTACTGCCCCGGCTGGGCCGGTTCGCCGCGCGGCGGTCGGTGCCGTGGCTGGCCGCACTCGGCCTGGCCACCTGGTGGGTGCCGCTCAACCTCGGGTTGCGTCCGGAGCCGTGGGTGGCGGTCGGCGGGCTCGTGGTTTTCCTCGCCGTCGAGCGCGCGGTGGCCGTCCGCACGGTCACACCGCTTGCCGTCGGGCTCGTGGTCGCCGGCGCGACCACCGCGGTGACCCCGGCCGGACTGATGGCCTTCACCCCGTTCCTCGCCGCCGCACTGCCCGTGCTGCGGCTGCTGCGCGCCCGCCGCGACCTGCACGTACTGCCGCTGCTCGCCGCGCTGGTGGCCGCCCCGGCCTCCGCGGTCCTGCTGATGGTGCCCGATCAGAGCCTCGCCGGAATGCTCGAGGCCACCAGGGTGCGCACCCTGATCGGCGGCGGGATGGAGTGGTACCAGGAGTACGAGCGGTACTCCACGCTGCTGGACGCGGCATCGTTCGAGGGTTCGATCGGACGCCGGGCCGCGGTGCTCCTCACGCTGCTCGCGGCCGTCGGCGTGCTGTGGCGGCTGCACCGCGCGCGCACCGGGATCGCCACCGGCCCCGCCCGGCGGCTGGTGCTCGGTTTCCTGCTCTCGCTGGCGACACTGACCGCCAGCCCCACGAAGTGGACGCAACACTTCGGCGACGTCGCCGGCTACGGCGCCGCCGTACTGGTGCTCGGCATGGTGGCCTGGTCGGCAGGCGGGAGCACATCGACCGTGCGTGAGCGGCCCGGCAAGCTGATGGCCGGGCTCGGCGCGGTGACGGTCGTCGGGGCTCTCGTGCTGGCCGGCTACAACACCTGGCCGTACGCGAGCAACTGGTTCACGCCAAGCTTCAGCACACTCCCGCCCCAGCTGGGGAACGTGCCGCTGGCCACCGTCGCCATCGCCGTCGGCGGCCTCCTCCTGTTCGGGCTGCTCGCCCGGTCAGCCTGGCTACGCGCCGGCGGGGCCGCTGAGGTCCCCGTGCCCAGCTGGGTGCCCGCTCCGGCGCCGCTCGTGGCTGTCCTCATGGTGGCCGTGCTGGGGCTGCAGGTGCTGAGCTTCGTGCGCGTCGCCGCCGAGCACCGAGGCAGCTACACGCTCGCCTCCGACAGCATCGCCACGATGCGGGGCGAGCCGTGCGGGCTGCAGCGGCTGCTGTCCGTCGAGACCGATCCGGCAGCGGGTCTGCTGCCGATCGCGTCCGGCCCGCCGACCCCCCGCACGCTGCCGGTCGACGTCGGTGGTCGGACACTGCCCGGCGTGGCGGTCACTGGTCGGATGACCACGTCGTGGTTCCGGCTCGACCCGGAGCAGCGCTCGGACACCCTCCCCGTGGTCGTCACAACCTCCGGTGAGACCCAGCCGGGTGATGCGCTGTTCATCGAGTTCGGTGCGGGCGAGCGGGTGCTCGAACGCCGCCTCGTCGCCGTCAACGACCCCGGGCCGCGCGACGACCGCCAGCTCGCCCCGGCCGGTGCCACCACGGTGCGGCTCGCGGTCGACGCGCCCAACCCGGGCCCGCGGTCTCCCGCCGTCGCGTCGCTCCCGCGGGTGCCCCGGCTGACCCCGATGACCGACGTGCTGCCGGTGGGTACCAGCGCGATCCTCGACTGGCCCGTAGCGTTCCTCTTCCCCTGCGTCGTCCCCGAACCGCTGCCGCTGGGCACCGCCGGGCTGGCGCAGTGGCGGGTGGGGCCGCCGGCGGGCGACCCCGCGGCCGGCATCACCTACGCGGCCGGCTTCGGCGGGCCTTTCGCCGCATCGCGGCTGCTGGTCACCGAGCAGCGAATGGCGACGTACCTGACCGGCGACCCCACACGCGACGCGGCGGAGCTCTACCGCTGGATACCCCTCGAACCGCTCACCCGTCCGCAGCCCGTGGTCACGGATCGCACCGTCTCCGGGTGGCATCGGGACGGGCACGCCCGCGTCCCGGGACTCGATCGGGTGAGCTGACCCCATCGGTGCACAACGGTCTGCTTACCCCACAATGGACATCCAACCCAGCACCCGACAGAGGACGGCCGTCTGCATGCTTCGCATAACAGAAAGCACGGACATGGCAACGGAGCCTCCGGCCGACGCTGCGGGGAACAGCGTGCCGGAGCCGTCGGAGGGGGCCACCCGGCCGCGCCTCGTCGTGCAGCGCGGGCTGTTCTTCGGACCGTCGGCGCTGGTACCGGAGGACCTGTACTCCATCGTCGAGAAGGGCAGCGCCAGCCGCGAACGAGCGCAGGTGGCGCTGGAACCGAATACCCGCGTCAACACCAACACCTACTTCGGCCGGTTCCACGCCACCTACTGGCAGCGCTGGACGGACGTCGGGGAGATCGAGGTCGACGCCGTCGTCACCGGCACCGGCCGGGTGCGCCTGATCGCGTCAGACACCAACAAGGTGTGGCGCATCATCGAGGCCCAGGACGTCCGGGACGCCGAGGGCAGCAGGATCCGCCTGACGGGGCCTGTCGACCGCTTCGTCGACGGCGGCGGCATGTGGCTCGAGCTCACCACCGAGACAGGCCACCTGACCGTCGCCGACGTGCGGTGGGCCGTCTCCGATGCCCGTCCCGGTCCGCGCACCGACGTCGTGATCTGCACGTACAACCGGGTCGACGACTGCCTCAACACGCTGCAGGCGATGGTCGCCGATCCGGAGGCACTGAGCTGCATCGGCACGGTGCAGGTCGTCGACCAGGGCAGCGACCCCCTGGAGTCGCGGCCGCGCTTCGCGGAGGTCGCGGCCGGGCTCGGTGAGCGGCTGCGCTACGTCCGCCAGCCCAACCTGGGCGGTGCTGGAGGGTTCACCCGCGGGCTGTTCGACGCCACGGCGGGCGAGCCCGACGACCACGCCGACGTCCTGCTCATGGACGACGACGTGCTGCTCGACCCCGAGATCCTCATCCGGCTCACCGGCTTCGCCGCGAGCACCCGCCACCCGATGATCGTCGGCGGGCAGATGCTCAACCTGCTGCACCCCGCGCACCTGCACATCTCCGCCGAGTACGCCGACCCCGAACTGCTCCAGGTCGGCATGCCCGTGCCCGGCGCGCTGAAGGAGGCCTACCTGATCGGGCTCGACGAGCGGCAGCTGCCGATCAACCAGGAGCGTCGCGTCGACACCGAGTACAACGGCTGGTGGTCCTGCCTGATCCCGGCCGCAATCGTGCGGGCGATCGGCTACCCGCTTCCGCTGTTCTTCCAGTGGGACGACATCGAGTACGGATACCGGGCGCGTGCACACGGCTTCCCGACCGTCGCCCTGCCCGGAGCCGGTGTGTGGCACGCCGACTTCGGCTGGAAGGACTGGGACGAGTGGCACCGGTACTTCAACATGCGCAACGGCCTGATCACCGCGGCACTGCACACCGGCTTCTCCGTGCGGCGGATCGCCGGGCGGCTCGGGCAGTTGCTGTCGCAGTACCTGATCAGCATGCAGTACGGGCTGTCAGCCACCTTGTTGCAGGCCATGGAGGACTTCCTCGAGGGCCCGGAGATCCTTCGCGACGGCTCGGCCGGTGCCGCCGCCGAGATCCGGCGGATCCGGGCCCGGTACGCGGAGACCGCCATGCACCCCGTGTCCGACATCGTTGACGACTTCCGCGAGTTGCAGGTCGTGCGGGCCGCCAACCCCCCCGGCCACGAGCGGCTCACGTGGCTCAAGCGCGCCGCGTATCTGCTCACCAACCGATCGGTGCACCGCTCCGGATTCGTTCCCGCAGGCGACGCGCACTGGTGGCACGTCTCGACCTTCGAGCACGCCGTGGTCACGGACATGTCGGAGCAGGGCATCCGCGTCCGTACGCGGGACAAGGCGGTGGCCCTGCAACTCGCGAAGCGCGCCGCCCGGACGTTCCGCCGGTTCCTGGCAGAGGGCCCGACCGCGGCCCGGCGCTACCGCAACGAGATGGGCCACCTCACCAGCCGGGCCAACTGGGCCCGGCTGTACGGCCTCGACGACTGAGCGGGTTGACCGCACTGCGGTCCGGACGGCTGGTTGCGGTCCGGACCGCGGCGGTCAACGGTCGAAGACCTCACGCTTCCAGGCCTCGTGGCTCGTGAGTTCAGGGAGTGCCGCCCGGTAGCGCCGGCGCAGCTCCGGCCATGCCTTGGCGATCTCGCGGTGCTGCGCCACCGAGTTCTTGATCATGGAGCGGAACAGCTCCGGATTCCGGCGACGGAAGGTCACTCCGCGCCCGTCGGGCGTGGAGACCGTGGCCGAGTCCAGCTGGGACAGCACGAACCACTGCGCCTGCCGGGACGGGATGTTGCGCTGGGGCACCGCCTGGTGGTCGGGGTTGGGAGCCCGCAGGTTGTGCAGGACGCTGCGGGCGAGGCCCTTCGCGATCGGGATCTTGCGCGTGGGCGGCGGCGGGAACACCTGCGCCGCGAGTGCGTCGAGCTCCGACAACGGAACCTGCGTGGCCGAGTCGAGCGGCCTACCGTCGTCGTACTTGGCGCGCTCGGCACGCACCTCGCCCAGCACCGTCGCCAGCTTCGGGAACAGCGCCTCCGGCCCGGCGAGGAAGTCGCGCAGCGCCATCGCCTGCAGCGCGACAGCCGAGTACTCCATCAGCAACAGGTGCCGCAGCGTGCGCTTGATCGTGTCGCGCAGCAACGCCTTCGGGTTGTCCGGGCCGTGCAACGCGGCCGCGACGAACCGGTTGCGGTAGTGGAAGTAGGCCTGCCAGTCACTCGTGTCGTCCTTCTCGAGGAACGACATGTGCCAGATCGCGATACCCGGCACCGTGGCCGTCCGGTAGCCGCGCGAGCGGGCCCGGAGGCCGTACTCGGCGTCGTCCCACTTAATGAACAGGGGCAGCGGCAGCCCGAGGTCCTCGGCGACGGCACGCGGGATCAGGCACATCCACCACGCGTTGTAGTCGACGTCCGTACGCCGGTGCAGCCAGGGGGTCTGGCGCAGCGTGCGGTCGGCCAGGTCATGGTGCGGCTCCGTGCCAGGGGCATTGCGCCAGAGGAAGGTGTTGCGGTCGACGACCTCGCCCATGGTGGACAGCTGCGAGCGGGCCTGCAGCGACAGCATCTGCCCGCCGACGAGCATCGGTTCGCGGGAGAACCGGGAGAACGCGACGGCCCGCAGCACAGAGTCGGGTTCGAGCAGGATGTCGTCGTCCATGAAGAGGATCTGCTCGCAGTCGGTGCTGCCGAGCGCCTCGTACATGACGCGTGCGTATCCGCCCGAGCCGCCGAGATTGGGCTGGTCGATGATGCGGAGCTTGTCGCCGAGCACCGCGGCCGCAGCTTCGAAGCCGGGCTCGTCACGCACCTTCTTGGTGCCCTGGTCGGGCAGAATCACCGCGGTGACAGCGTCGAGCACGATCGGGTCCTCGCCGATGGCGGTGAGGGTGGCGACGCAGTCCGCAGGCCGGTTGAACGTCGGCATGCCGATCGTGACGGCGGCCCGCCCGGTGGCCGCCTCCGCCGCGTACCACCCGCCCGAGTGCAGGGTGAGCTCGCTCGAGTCGGTGGTGAGGTCGAACCAGTACCACCCGCCGTCCTCGAACGGGCGCAGGTCCAGGTCGAGGTCGAGTTCCTGGAGTCCCGGGCCGGTGATCACGATGCCGCGCACGAAGATCTGGGAGCCGTCGGACTTCGTCCGATAGACGTCGACGCGGCCCGTGCCCTCGACTACCAGCCGCAGGTGCAGCTCCGTCAGCCGGCTCCAGCGCCGCCAGTAGCCCGCTGCGAACGCGTTGAAGTACGCCCCGAATGACACCTCGGTCTGCTCCGGCACCACGGCTGAGATGCGCGAGGTGACCCGCAGCCGCCGGACACCCATGGCCGTGCCGGTGAGATCGACCTTCGGGCCGGGGGGCGCCCCGGTCGGCTCCGGCACGGTGGTCATCCGGAGCCCCGTGCGCTCATCCAGGTAGAGGGAGCGAACGCTCATCGGGTCACCCGAACGCGGGAGGATCACCCGCTGCAGCAGGCTGCTGGCGGCCGCCTCCCCGGCGGGGGTGGCGGTCTCCTCGGCGGTGACGACGGTCTGGGTCATCGAGTCAGGCCCTGCATGGCTGAGTTCAGTCCTCGCTGCTCTCGGTGCCGGCCAGCGCGCGGCCGTCGGTGAAGTAGGGGGCGATGCGATTGTCGAACATGCTGAGCGCCGATCCGATCGCCATGTGCATGTCGAGATACTTGTACGTTCCCAGCCTGCCGCCGAACAGGACGTTCGCGTTGGCGGTCTCCTTGCGGGCCAGATCGCGGTAGCGCTGCAGCTTGACGCGGTCATCCGGCGTGTTGATCGGGTAGTACGGCTCGTCCCCCGACTCGGCGAACCGGGAGTACTCCCGCACGATCACTGTCTTGTCCGTCGGGTAGGCGCGCTCCGGGTGGAAGTGGCGGAACTCATGGATCCGCGTGAACGGGACGTCCTCGTCGTTGTAGTTCATGACCGGCGTGCCCTGGAAGTCGCCGGTGTCGTGGCGGACCTCCTGCTCGAAGTCCAGGGTCCGCCAGCCGAGCTCACCCTCGGCGTAGTCGAAGTAACGGTCCAACGCTCCCGTGTAGACCGTCGGCGTGCCGGTCGGGATCTGGTCGCGCACGTCGAAGTAGTCGACGTCGAGCCGAACCTCGACATTCGGGTGGTCGGCCATCTTCTCGAGCCACGCTGTATAGCCGTCGACCGGCAAACCCTCGTAGGTGTCGTTGAAGTACCGGTTGTTGAACGTGTACCGCACCGGCAACCGCGCGATGATCGACGGGTCGAGCTTGGTCGGGTCGGTTTGCCACTGCTTCGCGGTGTAGCCCTTGACGAAGGCCTCGTAGAGCGGACGCCCCACCAGTGAGACGGCCTTCTCCTCGAGGTTCTTCGCGTCCTTGGTGTCGATCTCGCCCGCCTGCTCCGCGATCAGGGCACGGGCCTCGTCCGGCGTGTGCGACCGGCCGAAGAACTGGTTGATCAGCGCCAGGTTCATCGGGAACGCGTAGACCTGCTCCCCGACCCGCGCGAACACCCGGTGCTGGTAGTCGGTGAAGTCCGTGAAGCGGTTGACGTACTCCCACACCCGCTCGTTCGAGGTGTGGAACAGGTGCGCCCCGTAACGATGGATCTCGATGCCGGTCTCGGGTTCGGGCTCGGAGTAGGCGTTGCCGCCGATGTGCGAACGCCGCTCGAGCACCAGGACGCGCTTGTCCAGCTCGGAGGCGGACCGCTCGGCGACGGTCAGGCCGAAGAAGCCCGATCCCACGATGACGAGGTCGTATCCCGGGTAACTCACGACTGCCGAGGGTAGCGGCGGCTGCCTGACGACGCGGGCGCACCCCGCCTACGTGACATCGCGACGCCGTTGCTGGGTGGCTGCAGACGGCGCGTGTAACTTCGCCAGGCTGCGACGAGTCGCCGACGGCGGCGATGCGGGGGGTGTCCGAAACGTGGAAGCAGGAGCGGCGGGCGCCGGGATCCATGTCGTGGCGCTCTACGTCGTCGTGCTCTGGGTGCCGGGCCTGCTCCTCGGCTGGCTCGCCGGAATGCGCGGCTGGACTCTCGCCGCGGGCGCCCCGCTGCTGACCTACACCGTCGCCGGTCTCGCCGGTCCGGCGTTCTCCGCAGCCAGGATCTCCTGGACGCCGGCGAGTGCAGGCGTCCTGCTGGCCATCCTGACCGCGGGGGCAGCGGCCCTGCGCTGGTCCGCGCGACGGCGCAACGGTGCAACGGAGGACGACGTCGAAGCCCACTGGGCAGGCCGGGTCCACCTCGCGGTTGCCGCGGCGCTGACCGCGGTCGTCGTCTTCGGCGCCGTCGTCATCTGGACCGGTATCGGCCGCCTGTCTGCCGTGCCGCAGGACTGGGATGCGGCCTTCCACGCCAACGGCATCCGGTGGATCGCCGACACGGGCGACAGCAGTCTCGTGGGGATGGGCAGCGTCAACTGGTACGAGGACGGCGTCCACGTCTACTACCCCAACGCCTATCACCTGGTGGCGGCCACGGTCCTCCGGTTGACCTCCGCCGGCATACCGACCGTCCTCAACGCCCAGACCGTGCTTCTGCCCGGAATCTGCGCACTCGTCGTCGTCGCGCTCGTGCACCGGTTGCGTGGCCGGGCGGTGCTCGCGGTGGCCGCCGCGGCGTGCAGCGTGTCCATCACCTCGTTCTACGACATGCTGTGGCGGGGCCCTCTACTGCCGTTCGTCACCGGCGCCGCGCTGATGCCGCTGGTCGCCGTGCTGGTGCTCGATCTGCTCGACGCCGGCACCGGGCGGTCCCGAATGGCGCCCGGCCTGCTGTTCGCGTCAGGGTTGGTCGGGTTGATCTGCTTGAACCCGGCGACCTTGTTCAGTGCGGTCCTGTTCGTGGTGCCGGCGCTGGGACAGCGTTGGGCAAGCCGGCCGAGCCTGCTACGCAGGGAGCCGCTCGTCATCCTCGGCGCAGGTGTCGTGGCGGCGGTGCTGGCGCTCCCGCAGCTGCTGGCCTCACTGGGCAGCGCGGAGGGGGCGCCGTTCGATTGGCCTGCCACCCTGTCGCAGTTGGAGGCCGTGGGTCAGCTGCTCACGCTGTCCCACGGCGGGCTGCCCCCCCAGTGGTGTCTGGTGGTCGCGGCGGCAGTGGGGCTCGCGAGGTACGGGAACCTCTCGCAGCTGCGATGGATCGGTGTTGCGGGCGCTGCCTTCGGGGCGCTGTTCGTCCTGTCGGCATCCTCGGACGCGTTCTGGGTGAACGCCATCACGCGGCCGTGGTGGAACGACCGCTGGCGGTTGATCGGACTGTGCGTGGTTCCGATCGCGGTGGTGGCCGGCCATGGTCTGGCCGAGCTGCAGCGATCGACCGCCGCCGCGCTGGGCGCGGCCGCGCGGATGTCGCGAGGCGATAGCAAGGTGACGGCGGGTGTCAGCAGAGCGGCACCCATCGTTGCGGTGGGAATCGTCGGCGCTTTGTTCGTCGGCGCATCGAATGACCTGTACGTCGACCGGAACGTCGCGCGCATGCGTCTGAGCGCACCGGATGGACCTGTCGTGTCGTCCCTGGAGGTCGATGCCATGCATGCGCTCGCGGCAGTTGTGCCTGCCGGGCAGCGGGTGCTCAACGACCGCGGCGATGGCTCGGCCTGGATGTACGCGATCGCGGGAGTGCTCCCGGTTGCGGGGCACTACAACGCGTCGCGGATCGGCCCCGATGCGCAGCTGCTCGCCGACCGGTTCAACCGTTATCCCGACGATCCCGCCGTCCAGGCGGCGATCGAGCGGCTCAACATCTCTTACGTGATGCTCGACAGGGGCTTCGTCCGGTCGAGCTGGTCGCGAGCTCCTGGCCTGGTCGGTCTGGACGGCGCCAGCTGGCTGGACAAGGTCTACGAAAACCCGGACGCCGTCATCTACCGGATCCGGTCGGGCATCCCCAGTCGTCCCTAGTCCGACCCGACGCTCACCTGAGGCTAGGGTTCCGCCCGATGTCCGGGAACTGGTCCGTGGGAACGTTCGCCGACGAACCCGGAGCGAGGCCGCTCGAGCACGTGTCCGCCGAGCCGTCGCCCACCTCGAGGCCGGCGAGCACCGGTGGACGCGCCGGACTCCGGCGGCTCGCCGTCCGGGCGGGCGAGGCGGCAGCTGCCCTGGGTGCGGCGGTCGTCGCGGTGCAGCTCAGCCGGTCCATCATGGTCGATCCCCTGGACCGCGTCGGGCAGGTCAGCGGGGTTGCCGGTCTCGACCTGCGCTTCGTCGTGCTCGGGCTTCTGGTCCTGGCGGCCTGTGCCGCTGCGACCCGAAGGCCGGCGGCATGGGCGATCGTCAGCCGGTTCGCGTGCGCCGCGGTTGCCGGCCTCGCCACCGGCCTCGTCGCGGGCGGCATCCTGCTCGCGCTGCGCGGAACGCAGTGGCCGCTGTACGCCAACTGGGGCGACTCCGGACAGCTGATCAGGTGGGCCGACGACCTCCTCGCAGGACGGCCGGTCCCGGCCGACTAC
>DASRSC010000006.1:0-5753 GCA_035695525.1 Pseudonocardia sp.
GGGGGAGACCATCCGTGCGTGACGACCTGCTCCGCGACCTGATCCACAGCCGCGTGCACCGGCCCCAGGCCGTCGCCGAGGCCGCGGCCCGGCGGCGCAGGCCGGGCTCCCTGCTCGCCGAGCACGGGAAGCTGATGATGATCGCCGCGGACCACCCCGCCAGGGGCGCGCTGCGGGCCGGTGGTCAAGTGCTGGCCATGGCCGACCGTGGCGACCTGCTCGACCGGCTGTGCCTCGCCCTGTCCCGGCCAGGGGTCAACGGCGTGCTGGGCACACCGGACGTCCTGGAGGACCTCCTGCTTCTCGGCGCCCTCGACGGCAAGGTTGTCGTCGGCTCGATGAACCGCGGCGGGCTGGCCGGCACCGCATTCGAGATCGACGATCGCTTCACCGCCTACGACGCGGCGAGCATCGCCGCATCCGGGTTCGAGGGCGGCAAGATGCTCATCCGGATCGACCCCGAGGATCCCGCGACGGTCGCCACGCTCGAGGCCGGGGCCCGAGCCGTCGGCCAGCTGGCGCAGCACCGACTGATGGCGATGGTCGAGCCGTTCATCTCCCACCGAGTGGACGGGCGGGTGCGCAACGAGCTCACCGCCGAGGCCATGATCCGTGCAGCCTGCGTTGCGGCAGGGCTGGGAGCGACGTCCGCCTACACGTGGCTGAAGGTGCCGATCGTCGACGAGATGGAACGGGCCATGGCTGCGACGACGCTGCCCGCGCTGATCCTCGGTGGCGAGGTGACCGAGGACCAGGACGCCGCGTTCGCGAGCTGGAGCAAGGCGCTGGCCCTGCCCACCGTCCAGGGGCTGGTGATCGGCCGTTCCCTGTTGTACCCACCGGGTGACGACGTGGCAGGTGCGGTCGACGCGGCGGTGGGCCTCCTGTGAGCGAGCTGCTGAGCGAGACGCTGACGGTAGGCCCCGTGGTCCGCAGGGGCGAGACGGCCGACGGCACCTTCTCCCTCGTCATCACTCCGGAGACGGCGGGCTGGGGGTACAGCAGCCTGCGCGTGCTCGAGCTGCCCGCCGGCGGGAGTGCCGCTTTCGACACGGGCGAGGACGAGATGGTCGTCCTCCCGCTGTCGGGTGCGTGCGCCGTGGAGTGCGACGGCGAGCGTTTCGAGCTGGCCGGGCGCGCGAGCGTGTTCTCCCGGGTCACCGACTTCGCCTACGTCCCGCGGGACGCGCAGGTCACCGTGTCGTCGACGGCCGGCGGCCGGTTCGCGCTGCCCGGGGCCCGCGCCACCCGCCGGCTCACCGCTCGGTACGGGCCTGCCGACGGCGTCGCCGTGGAGCTGCGCGGGGCCGGGCAGGCCAGCCGGCAGGTCAACAACTTCTGCACGCCGGAGGCGTTCGACGCCGACAAGCTCATCGCCGTCGAGGTGCTCACACCCGCCGCCAACTGGTCGTCCTACCCACCCCACAAGCACGACGAGGAGCGCGAGGGCGAGGCGCAGCTCGAGGAGGTCTACTACTTCGAGGTCGCGGGCGGCCCGGCCGGCGAAGGTGTCGCCTACCAGCGCGTCTACTCCTCCGGGCCGGGACGCGAGATCGACGTGTGCGCGGAGGTCAGCAGCGGCGACACCGTGCTCATCCCGCACGGCTGGCACGGGCCGTCGATGGCCGCGCCCGGCTACGACCTCTACTACCTCAACGTCATGGCCGGCCCGAGCCCGGACCGGGCCTGGCTCATCTGCGACGACCCGGCCCACGCCTGGGTCCGCGGCACATGGGGCGACCAGGAGATCGACCCCCGCCTGCCGCTGACGACGACCGAGGAGCGCTCGCGATGACCATCCGGTTGACCGTCGCCCAGGCACTGGTCCGGTTCCTGGCGAACCAGTACAGCGAGCGTGACGGTGTGGAGCAGCGGCTGATCCCCGGCTGCTTCGGCATCTTCGGCCACGGCAACGTGGCCGGCGTCGCGCAGGCGCTGCTCGAGGCCGCCCTGCAGGACGGGATCGGCTCCGCCGCCCTCCCGTACCACCTGGCGCGCAACGAGCAGGGCATGGTCCACTCCGCAGTCGGCTACTCCCGGATGCGCAACCGGCTCCAGGCGATGGCCTGCACGGCGTCGATCGGGCCGGGGTCGACGAACATGCTCACCGGCGCGGCGCTCGCCACGACCAACCGCATCCCGGTGCTGCTGCTGCCCTCCGACATCTTCGCCACGCGGGTTGCCAGCCCGGTGCTGCAGGAGCTGGAGCAGCCCTGGGGCTACGACGTCTCGGTGAACGACGCGTTCCGGCCGCTGTCGCGGTTCTTCGATCGGGTCTGGCGCCCCGAGCAGCTTCCGTCGGCGCTCGTCGGGGCGATGCGGGTGCTCACCGACCCGGCCGAGACGGGCGCCGTGACGATCGCGCTGCCGCAGGACGTGCAGGCCGAGGCGTACGACTGGCCCGAGGAGCTGTTCGCGAGGCGGGTCTGGCACATCCCGCGTCCGGTGCCGGAGCCTGCCGCGCTGGCCCGGGCCGCCGCCGTCATCCGGTCGGCCCGCCGTCCCCTGCTCGTCGCAGGTGGCGGCGTGCACTACAGCGAGGCCGCCGAGGCGCTGCGCCGCTTCGCCGAGGCCACCGGTATCCCCGTCGCCGACACGCAGGCCGGCAAGGGCGCTCTGCTGTGGGACCACCCGCAGGCCGTCGGCGGTGTGGGCTCCACCGGTTCGCCGGTCGCCAACGCGCTGGCCCGCGACGCCGACGTCGTGATCGGCGTCGGCACCCGGTACAGCGACTTCACCACCGCATCGCGGACGGCGTTCCAGAATCAGGACATCCATTTCGTCAACATCAACATCGCCGCCTTCGACGCGGCGAAGCACTCCGGCACGATGGTCGTCGCCGACGCCCGGTCGGCACTCGACGCGCTCGTCGACGCGGTGGAGGGGTACCGCGTCGACGACGCGTACACCGCGGGCCACCGGGCGCACGCCGCGGACTGGAACCAGGTCGTGGACGAGTCCTTCCATCTGGGTCACCAGCCCCTCCCGGCCCAGACCGAGGTGCTCGGCGCGCTCAACGAGGAGCTCGCAGCTCGCGACGTCGTGGTGCAGGCAGCCGGCTCGATGCCCGGCGACCTGCAGATGCTCTGGCGGGCACGCGACGCGAAGCAGTACCACGTCGAGTACGCCTACTCCTGTATGGGCTACGAGATCGCCGGGGCCCTCGGGATCAAGATGGCCGCTCGGTCCGATCCTTCTGGGGATCGCGAGGTGTTCGCCCTGGTCGGCGACGGTTCCTACCTGATGATGTCGCAGGAGCTGGTCACCGCGGTGTCCGAGGGGATCAAGCTCAACGTCGTCATCGTGGAGAACCGCGGGTTCGCCTCGATCGGCGCGCTCTCGGAGTCGGTGGGCTCCCAGCGATTCGGCACCGCCTACCGCTACCGCAACCCGGAGTCCGGGCAGCTGGACGGCGAGGTGCTCCCGGTCGACCTCGCCGCCAACGCCGCGAGCCTCGGTGCCGACGTCATCCGGGTCCGGACGATCGAGGAGTTCCGCGCCGCTCTGGCGCGTTCCCGCGCGTCCGACCGCACCACCGCGATCCACATCGAGACCGACCCGCTCGCGCCCGTCCCGTCGTCGGAGAGCTGGTGGGACGTGCCGGTGTCCGAGGTCGCCCGGCTCGACAGCACCAACCAGGCCCGCAAGACCTACGAGGCGCACAAGGCCGAGCAGAGACCGCTGCTGAGGCCGTCCGCCGAACCCCGTTCCGAGGAGGGATCGCGTTGAGGACCATCACGCACTGGATCGGCGGCAAGCCGGAGCCGGGCACGTCCACCCGCACCAGCCCGGTGTGGAACCCCGCCACCGGGGAGCAGCAGGCCGAGGTGACGCTGGCGAGCGTGGCGGACGTCGACGCGGCCGTCCGGTCTGCGGCCGTCGCCTTCGAGACGTGGTCACAGTCCTCGCTGTCGACCCGTACCACGGTGCTCTTCGCGTTCCGGGAGCTGGTGAACGCTCGCACGCAGGAGCTTGCCGAGATCATCTCCGACGAGCACGGCAAGGTGGTCTCCGACGCTCGCGGTGAGGTGCAGCGCGGCTTGGAGGTCGTCGAGTTCGCCTGCGGGATCCCGACCCTGCTCAAGGGCGACTTCTCCGACCAGGTCTCCGGCGGCGTCGACGTCTTCTCGTTCCGCCAGCCGCTCGGCGTCTGTGCCGGCATCACCCCGTTCAACTTCCCGGCCATGGTGCCCATGTGGATGCACCCGGTGGCCATCGCCTGCGGCAACACGTTCGTGCTCAAGCCCAGCGAGCGCGACCCGAGCGCGTCGATGCTGGTGGCGGAGCTGTGGGCCGAGGCAGGCCTGCCCGACGGCGTGTTCACCGTGCTGCACGGCGACAAGGAGGCCGTCGACGGGCTGCTCGACCACCCGGACGTCGCCGCGGTGTCGTTCGTGGGGTCGACGCCGATCGCGCGGTACATCCACGAGCGCGGCACGGCGAACGGGAAGCGCGTGCAGGCCCTCGGCGGCGCGAAGAACCACGCGGTCATCCTCCCGGACGCCCCGCTCGACTACGCCTCGGACCACCTCGTCGCGGCGGCGTTCGGCTCGGCGGGCGAGCGCTGCATGGCGATCTCCGCGGCCGTCGCCGTCGGCCCCGCAGCCGACGACCTCGTCGCTGCCGTGAGCGAGAAGGCCCGCGCGGTCAAGGTCGGGCCAGGACGCGAGACCGACAGCGAGATGGGCCCTGTCGTCACCGCCGCGGCCCGCGACCGCATCGTCGGGCTGATCGGCAGCGGCGCGGAGCAGGGCGCCACGCTCGCCGTCGACGGCCGCGGCCTCACGGTTCCCGGCCACGAGAAGGGCTTCTTCGTCGGCCCCACCGTGATCGACAACGTCACGCGGGAGATGGACGTCTACCGCGAGGAGATCTTCGGCCCGGTGCTCTCGGTCGTGCGCGCCGACTCCGTGGACGAGGCGATCGCGCTGATCAACGCCAACCCGTACGGCAACGGCACCGCCATCTTCACCTCCAGCGGGGAGGCGGCCCGGCGGTTCCAGCGCGGGGTGAACGTCGGCATGATCGGCATCAACGTCCCGATCCCCGTGCCGATGGCCTACTACTCCTTCGGGGGTTGGAAGGACTCGCTCTTCGGCGACAAGCACGTCCACGGCCCCGAAGGGGTGTCGTTCTACACCCGCGCGAAGGTCGTCACCGCGAGGTGGCCGCACGTCGAGGCAGTCAGCGGTGCCAGCTACCACTTCCCCACGGCCAACTGAGGATCCCGGCCATGACCGAGCATGTACGGGAACGATCAGCAGGGCGCGGGCTCTCCCGGCTCCGGCTCGGGACGGCACCCGACTCGTGGGGCGTCTGGTTTGCCGACGACCCCCACCAGGTCTCGTGGAAGCAGTACCTCGACGAGATCGCGCAGGCCGGCTACCTCTACACCGAGCTCGGACCGGCGGGGTTCCTGCCGCAGGACCCGGCACAGCTGCGCGACGAGCTGTCGGCGCGCGGGCTGACGCTGTGCGGCGGCACGATCTTTGCCGGTCTGCACCGCGGCGCCGAGGCGCTGGACAAGGCGATCGAGGACTGCGGCCGGGAGTCCCGGCTGCTCACAGCCCTCGGTGCGAAGCACCTGGTCCTGCTCCCGGAGCAGTACACCGACATGCACACCGGCACCGCCACCGAGTCCGGCTCCATCGACCCTGAGCAGTGGAAGAACCTGACCACGGGCTACTCGCAGCTCGGCCGGATCCTGCGCGAGGAGTTCGGGGTGGAGCTCGTCTTCCACCCGCACGCCGACA
>DASRSC010000007.1:0-5826 GCA_035695525.1 Pseudonocardia sp.
TCTCGAACGCGGTGCCGGCCAGCCCGCCGCGGTTCATCGAGCCGACGACAACCTTGCCGTCGAGGGCGCCGAGCAGCAGGAGGTCCTCCAGGACGTCCGGTGTGCCCAGCACTCCGTTGACCCCCGGCCGGGACAGGGCGAGGCACAGCCGGTCGAGGAGGTCGCCACGGTCGGCCATGGCCAGCGCCTGGCCACCGGCCCGCAGCGCGCCCCGGGCCGGGTGGTCCGCGGCGATCATCATCAGCTTGCCGTGCTCGGCGAGCAGGGAGCCCGGTCTGCGCCGCCGGGCCGCGGCCTCGGCGACGGCATGGGGCCGGTGCACGCGGCTGTGGATCAGGTCGCGGAGCAGGTCGTCACGCACGGATGGTCTCCCCCAGCTCGGCCTCGACCTCGTCGGTGGTCGGCATGGCGTCGGCACAGGCGAGCCGACCCGCCACGATGGCGCCCGCAGCGTTGCAGAAGCGCATCGCCCGTTCGAGGTCCCACCCGGACAGGAGCGCGTGGCACAGCGCGCCACCGAATGCGTCGCCCGCCCCGAGGCCGTTCACCACCTCGACCGGCACCGGCGGCACCTCCACCTCTCGCGTGCCGTCGGAGGCCAGCACGCCTGCCGGGCCCTGCTTGACGACGGCCAGTTCGACGCCGGCGTCGTGCAACGCCAGCGCGGCGGCGTGCGGCTCGCGGACCCCCACCGCCGTCTCGCACTCGTCGAGGTTGCCCACCGCCACCGTCACGAGTGGGAGCGCCACCTGCATGAAGCGGTGCGCCTCCTCCCGGGAGGACCAGAACATCGGCCGGTAGTCGAGGTCGAGGACGGTGATGCCGCGCCTGCCCCGTGCTCGCAGGGCGGCGAGCGTCGCCTCGCGGCTCGGCTCCTGCGAGAGCCCGGTGCCGGTCACCCAGAAGATGTCGGCGTCGCGCACGGCGTCCATGTCCAGTTCGTCGGCGCGAATCTGCAGGTCAGGCGCCTTCGGGAGGCGGTAGAAGTAGAGCGGGAAGTCGTCGGGCGGGAAGATCTCGCAGAACGTGACCGGGGTCGGCAACCCGGGCACGGCCGTGACGAACCGGTCGTCAACGCCGAAGCCGCGCAGGGCGTCGTGCAGGAACTCGCCGAACGGGTCCTGGCCGGTCCGCGTGATCACCGCGCTCCGCCTGCCGTGGCGGGCGGCGGCGACGGCCACGTTGGATGCGCTGCCGCCGAGGTACTTGCCGAACGTGCTCACCTCGCGGAGCGACACCCCGACCTGCAGCGGATAGACGTCCACCCCGATGCGGCCCATCGTGAGCACCTCCAGGGCGCTCCGGACCGCCTGCGGCCCGTGCCCGGTGCGGTCCCCCGGCGTCATCGCTCTCCTCCCGTTCGGGTCATGCGCTCCGGAAGTGACCCCGGACACCGAGACAGATGTACTCTGGCCCGCGGAACCTGTCAACACTTTGTCCTGACATAGCCCCTGTGGAGGAGTGCAAGCGTTGGAGCGTTCGACTCCCCGGGGTCTGGTCCCGGAGGTGGCGTTGGACCGCAGCAGCCCGGTCCCGCTTTACTTCCAGGTCGCGAGCAGGCTGCAGCAGCTGATCGAGAGCGGCGTGATGCCGGTCGGTGGCCGGCTCGAGAACGAGGTGGAGCTGGCCGATCGCCTCGCCGTCTCGCGGCCGACGATCCGGCGTGCCGTCCAGTACCTCGTCGAGCGTGGCGTGCTGGTCCGCAAGCGGGGGGTCGGCACGCAGATCGTCCACCCGAAGGTCCGCAGACCTGTCGAGCTGTCGAGCCTCTACGACGACCTGACCAAGTCGGGGCAGACACCGCGTACCGAAATCCGGACGCTGCACGTGGGGGCGCCGGCGGACCACGTGGCGGAGGCGCTCGGCATCGGCGAGGACGCCGAGGTGACGTGGATCGAGCGGCTGCGTTTCGCGGACGGCGAGCCGCTCGCGATCATGCACAACGCGGTGCCGGTCGACGTGCTGCCACTGCGCCGCGAGGACCTCGAGGAGCGCGGGCTCTATGAGCTGCTCCGAGCGGCCGGGTACGCGCCGCGTATGGCCAACCAGGTCGTGGGAGCAAGGGTTGCCACCTCGGCCGAGGCCAGGCTGCTCGACGACGTCCGGGGTGCACCGTTGCTCACGATGACGCGCACGGCGTGGGACGCCAGTGGCAGGGCCGTGGAGTACGGCTCGCACATCTACCGCGCGAGCCGCTACTCCTTCGAGCTGACCCTGTCCACCTGACGCATGCCGCCTACCGGGTCAGATCCCCCGTTACGGAGGCTCGACCCGCTGCCGGACCACGTCCTCGACCCGATGCAGCCGAGGGAGCGGCCCCGGACTGACTGACGGTGCGATGGCCCGGAAACCAGGCGTCACCGGTACCGGCGGCTCGGGGCTTCGTCCTCGTCGTCCGCCTCGGGGGCGTACGGGTCGACATAGTCGTCCTCGGCCCCACCGTTGCGGGGTGCCGTCCCACTCCCGATCTCGCGCTGCAGCGCGTCGAGATCCATGGTGGGGGAGCTGTACTTGAGCTCTCGGGCCACCTTCGTCTGCTTGGCCTTCGCTCGTCCGCGCCCCATGGCTGGTCCCCCTTACAACAGGGAAGGGGCGGCCGGATAACTCGGCGGCCCCATTCACATCTCATCAATGTCCTGGTGACCACCGTACCTTGCTCACGGCCTCGTGTGCGATGTGGCACCAGTTGTGTGACTTCCAACGCCTCGGGGCCTGTCGGCGGTGCTGGCACCGCTGCTTCCGGTACCCGCAACGGCCTCTGCCAAGTCCGCAGGTGAAGCCCCTGACGCGCGGTCCGGCGGCCCCTCCTCATGCACTGGCGCTCCGCTGCGCCACGGGCTCGGCCAACCGGATCAGCGCGACGAACGCCCCCAGTGCGGCGACGGCGCCCATCGCCAGCATCGCGGGCCAGCCGGCGACCTCGGCGACCAGTCCGCCCAGCGCAGGCGTCACCGCCGCGGCGGCGTAGTTCGCCGTGTTGGACACGGCCATCGCGGTGGCGGCACGGTCGGGCGGGGCGAGCTCGCCCGCTGCGGTGAAGACGAGGCCGTTCCAGCTGATCGCGAGCGCGGCGGCGGGCACGAGGACGGCGGCGAGCAGTGGTGCCGGTCCCGGTTCCAGCGCCGCGGCCACCGCGAACCCGACGGCCGACGCGACCGCGACGACGCGCAGTGGCCCCAGCCTGCTCGCCACGCGGTCGGACCACACGCCGTTGCCGAGCCGGCCCAGTGCTCCCAGTACCTGGGTGAGCGCCAGCAGCCCGCCCGCCAGGCCGAGCGGCAGGCCAGCACCCTCGTGCAGAACCTCGACGAGGAACACGGAGCCGAGGAACTGCGGGACGACGAGCAGGAGCCCGGCGAGGCTCAGTCGCAGCAGTCGCCGGTCGGCGAGGACGGTCAAGGCGCTGGTGGCGGGCCGGGTGCCACGGGCGGGCCGGCCGGGCGGTTCGCGCACCCAGATCGCCACGGCGCCCGCGGCGACGAGACAGGTGAGGGCGAGCGTGGCGAACACCGCCGGGACGCCCGATGCCTCGGCGATCGGCGGGAGGGCGACGGCCGCGAGCGCGGCCCCGACCGGCACCGACGTCTGTCGCACGGCCATCGCCATCCCCCGGCGCTCCGCGGGGAACCAGGTGAGCACAGCCCGACCGCTGGCCGCGTTGACGCTCGCTCCGGAGGCCCCGGCGAGCAGCAGCAGCATGCCGGCGACGACCGGGTCGCGGACGAGCGCAGCGCCGCCCAGCGCCACGGCTGCCCCGACCAGTCCCACGGTCATCACGCCGCGCTCACCGAACCGGTCCGCAGTGCCACCCCAGGCGATCAGGGTGGCCACCAGACCGACGGAGATCGCTCCGATCAGCGTCCCGACGGCGGCGAGGCCGAGCCCGAAGTGGTCACGCAACGCCGGTGTGACGGCGGCCAGACCGAGGAAGTAGGTGGCCGTGGCGGCCTGCGCCGCGGTGCCCACCGCGAGCACGACCCACCGGTACCGAGTGCCCGTCTCCACGTGATCGACCGTACGTCGCCGTCTCGCCAGGCGGGAGCATTATCCCAAAAAGTGGGACAATGGACGCGGTGGCGTTCATGAGCCGGACCGCGAAATCAGCCCCGCAGGCCGCCGCGGATCTGGGCCGCGCGTCCCGGCGGCGGCGCGCCGTCCTCCGGCGGTACCGAGGTGGGGTCGATCGCAGCGGGCGTCGCCCGGTCGTCGGCCCCGGCCACCAACTCGGCGTCCACCGGCACCGACCGCTTGACCAGCGCCAATGCCACCGGCCCGAGCTCGTGATGCAGTGCCACAGTGCCGACCCTGCCGACGGGACGGCCCTCGCGCAGCACCGCGTCGCCCGGCATCGGCAGGTGTTCGTCGCCGCCGTCGAAGTGCAGCAGCACGAGTCGACGCGGCGGGCGTCCGAGGTTGGCCACCCGTGCGACCGTCTCCTGTCCGCGGTAGCACCCCTTCGTCAGGTGCACGGCCGAGCCGATCCAGCCCACCTCGTGCGGGATGGTGCGGTCGTCGGTGTCCACGTGCAGCCGGGGCCGCATGGCCTCCACACGAAGGGCCTCGAACGCCATCGTGCCCGCCGGCCGCGCGCCTGCCTCCGTCAACCGGGCCCACCACGCGGCTTGGGCCTCCCGGGGCACCAGCAGGTCGGCGGCATCGGTGCCCGGCCACGCCATGCACCGCGCCACGCCGCCGTCCGGCAACGCGAGCGCACCGTGCGGTGCCGCCGGCACATCCACACCTGCCGCAGCGAGCACGTCGGCCGTCTCCGGCCCGACCACGCTCAGCACCGCCAGCTCGCCCGTGGCGTCGCGGGGCTCGACCTTCGACCAGAACACCATCTTCTGCAGGTAGCCGAGCAGCTCCGGGACCTCACCGGGCTCCGTGTCGAGATACACCGTGTCCCGGGTGTGCCCGACCACCATGTGGTGCAGCACGCGCCCGTTGATGTCGAGCACGAGTGCCTCGGTGCCGGTGTCGGCCGGCAGCTCGCTGACGTGCTGGGTGAGCAACAGGTGTAGCCAGCTCAACCGGTCGTCGCCCGTGACGGCGATGACGCCACGGTGCCCGCGGTCGACCACCGCGGCGGCACGGGCCATCGCCCTCTGCTCGGCCAACGGGTCGCCGCGGTGGGCGGGTACCTGGGGATCGGAGTCGGCACCGGGGAGTGTCTGTCCTGGCCCGCTCATGTCAGCTCGTCCGGGGTGGCGTCGCGGCAGGCACGGCAGATCCCGGAGAGGGCGACGTGGGAGGGGTCGAGCTCGAAGTCCGTCTCGGTGCGCAGTCGGTCGGCCAGGTCGTCCATCAGGTCGGTGGGCGTCTCCGTGACCGCGCCGCAGGAGTGGCAGACGAGGTGGACGTGCCGGTGTTCCTGCTCGGAGTAAGTGGGCGCGCCATGGCCGAGGTGGGTGTGCCGCACGAGCCCGATGCGTTCCATGAGATCGAGGGTTCGGTAGACCGTGGTGATGTTGACAGCGGGCGCGGCTCGCTGCACCTGCGCGCAGATCTGCTCCGGCGTCGCGTGGCCGAGCGCGCGGACGGCGTCGAGGACCAGCTGCCGCTGTGGGGTCATGCGCAGGCCGCGCTGGTGCAATGTTCGTCGTAGCGTCGAGGATTCACGCGCGGTGTCGAGCATCGACGGAGTCTCCACCGGTTCGATGGTAGGCCGTCCCGTCTCCGCTGTCCGAATGCTGGTGGGACCGGTACCCGCGATCCGGCGACGAGTGAAACCGTCCACTATCGGTATGCTCCGTCAGGGTGAACGAACAGGCTTGACCGCGACGATCTACCTACCCTCGGCGATATGCACGGTGACAGTACGCTCGG
>DASRSC010000008.1:0-11460 GCA_035695525.1 Pseudonocardia sp.
CGTCAGGCCGGTGAAGTCGGGCTCGACGAGGTCGGCCAGGCGAGCGGCCGAGAGCTCGGCCACGTGGTGCACCGCGGCGCGCAGTTGGTCGAGGGCCAAGGCCGGGTAGGCGGTGGAGAACTGGCCGTGGTGGAAGACTGCCCGTCCGGCGACGTCGACGAGGGGGTTCTCGGCCGCCGCATTGACCTCGATCTCGAGCACCCGTTCCAGCGCCTCGGTGCTGTCCAGTGCGGGGCCGTGGACCTGGCAGAACGCCCGGAGCCCGAACGGGTCCTGGATGCGACGACCGGCGCTCAGGTCGCCCTCGTGCCAGAGCAGCTCGCGCATCGTCCGGGCTGAGCGCACCGCACCGGGGTGTGGACGACGGGCGTGGACCTCTTCAGCGAATGCCTCCGCGGAGCCGCCCATGGCGCAGTACGAGAGTGCGGTCACGAGGTGCGCGGCGTCGAGCAATCGACGAAGTTCCTCCCTGACCAGTACGGCCCGCGCGAGGGTGACCGCGTTGGAGGACATGAACGCGAGCGCGTCGCCGGGCTCGAGGCCGATCGGGTCGACGTGCCCAGAGGCCCACGGCAGGTGGCCGCTCAGCGTGAGTGCGATCTCGGCCAGCGCCGTGAGGTCGCCGGTGCCGATGGCGCCGGCGTCGTGCACGGTGGGCACCGCATCGGTCTGCAGCGCCTGCTCGAGCGCGTGCAGGAAATGGGGATGGATACCGCTGCCGGCGGCCGCGAGCTGGTTGAGTCGCACCAGCATCGCTGCCCGCACCGAGATCTCGTCCAGCGGCTCCCCGACCCCCGGAGCGTGGCTCAGCAGCAGGCGCAGGTCGTGGTCACCGGCTGCGCTGCTGATCACTACCGCGTCGCGGTTGGCGCCAACCCCGGTGGTGCGGCCGTACATCGGCCGGATCCGGCTCAGCTCGTCCGCAACCTGATTCGCGCGGACGGCGGCCTGTTCGGCGTCCGGAGCTAACGACACCGACGTGGACCGTTGGGAGGCGTGGACCACGTCCTGGCAGCTGAGCGACTTTCCATCGATGATAAGTGCGCCTCGGCCGGTCATGACGGTGCTCCTTCCGACGTTCGGCGGGGCCACGGAAGCCGGGTCGGCCGGCGGTGGACGTCGTATCGGACCCCTCGACGCACCACCTCGCGCACCAGTGGGACACCGGGTCGGTAGACCAGGTGGACATAGGTCGGGGCGTCTAGCCGCACAAGATCAGCTCGGTGCCCCACAGCGATCGCGCCGACGTCGTGACGATCCAGTGCCGAGGCGCCGCCGACGGTCGCGGCGTGCAGTGCCTCGGCGGGGGTTAGGCCCTGGTGACGCACGGCGAGGGCCAGGCAGAAGGCCATGCTCGAGGTGTAAGACGATCCTGGATTGCAGTCGGTGGCCAGCGCCACGGTCACGCCGGCGTCGAGCAGCCGGCGGCCGTCGGCCCAGGCGGTGCGGGTGCTGAACTCGACGCCGGGCAACAGGGTGGCCACGGTCGATCCGGCGGCCAGTGCGGCGACGTCGTCGTCGGTCAGGAAGGTCGCGTGATCCACCGACGCCGCGCCGAGCTCGACCGCCAGCTGGACGCCGCCGCCGAACCCGAGCTGGCCGGAGTGCAGTCGGGCACGCAGCCCGTGCGCCCGTCCCGCCTCGAGGATGGCCCGGGACTCCTCGACGTCGAATGCGCCCTGCTCGCAGAACACGTCGATCCAGCGGGCGTGGGGGGCGCATGCGTCGAGCATGGGGCCGCGGACGAGGTCGATGTAGGCGTCGCGCCGCCCCTGGTACTCGGTGGGCACGACGTGGGCACCGAGGTAGGTGGTCTCCGGCGTCGCCCGGGTCGCGATCTGCAGCGCGCGGAGTTCGTCCCGCACGGTGAGGCCGTAGCCGCTCTTGCACTCGAAGGTGGTGATCCCGGCGGCGAGCATTTCGCCGGCGAGGCCGTCGACTGTCGCCGCGAGCTCCGCGTCGGTCGCGGCGCGCGTTGCCTCGACAGTGCTGTGGATGCCACCGGCCGCGTAGGCGCGGCCGTTCGCGCGGGCGGCGAACTCCTCAGCGCGGTGGCCTGCGAACACGAGGTGAGCGTGGCTGTCGACGAATCCGGGGATCAGGGTCTGTCCGTGACACCGGACGCGGTGGTCGGCCGCCGGTGCGTGACGCGCGGGTCCGGTCCAGACGATGAAGCTGTCGTCGACGATCACCGCCGCGTCGGAGATGACGCCGAGCGGGCTGCCGTCGCCGCGCGCGGGATCGCAGGTGACGAGCTCGCCGATGTCGGTGTAGAGCACGGTCACGACACGCACTCCCAAGGCCCGGGGTCGTCGAGCAGTGCCGCAGTCGCACGGGCCAGGTCGCGGCCCGGCTCGGGGCGGGTGAGGTGTCGTCGATCGCGGACTACCACGCGGCCGTCGATGACGACGTCGCTGACGTCGGCGGCCGTGGCGGCGAAGACGGCGGTTTCGGCTGTGGCACCGCCGCCGGCGGTCCGGACCGTCGCCAGATCGATCGCGATCAGATCCGCTCGCGCGCCGGGGGTGATCGTCCCGGCGTCGGTGCGGCCGAGCGCACGGTGCCCATGCTCAGTCGCGCACCGGAGCAGGGTGTCGGCGTCGATGACGCCGCGTTGGTGGCGCCACAGCCGTTCGTCGAGCTCGACCGCGCGGGCCTCCTCGAAGAGATCGACGACGGCGTGGCTGTCCGAGCCCAGGCTGACCGGACCGGATGGCGCAGTGAGCAGGGCGGGCGCCGGGCCGACGCCGTCGCCCAGGTCGCGCTCCGTGGTTGGGCAGAAGCAGACGCCGGTGCCCGAGGCGCGCAGGTCGACGATGTCGGCGGGGTTCAGGTGGGTCGCGTGCACGGCGGTCGTGCGGGGGCCCAGGACGCCCGCGTCACGCAGCAGCGCCACGGGACTGCATCCATGCACCGCGCGGCAGCACTCGACCTCCGCGGTCTGCTCGGCGACGTGTACGTGCAGCGGAGCCGAGTGCGCCTGCGCCCACGCGGTCACCGCCGGGATGTGCTCGAGCGGCACGGCGCGCACCGAATGGAGGGCCGCGCCGATCACCACGTCGTCGGCAGCGCCGAACCGCTGGTGCAGGGTGTCGACGCGCGCGGCCCAGGCGTCGCCGGAGCCGTCGCCGAAGCGCCGTTGGGCGGGCCGTAGCGGTGTGCGGTCCACCTCGGAACTCAGATAGCAGGTGTCGAGCAGGGTGAGCCGGATTCCGGCGGTCCGGGCGGCGTCGACCAAGGCGGCGCCCATCGCGTTGGGGTCGCTGTACGCGGTGCCGTCGCGGCCGTGGTGGAGGTAGTGGAATTCGCCGACCGTGGTGATCCCGGCGAGTGCCATCTCGGTGAACACCGCCGCGGCGAGTTCGTAGTAGGTCGTCGGGTCGAGCTGGTGGGCAGCGCGGTACATGAGCTCGCGCCAGGTCCAGAACGAGCCGCGGTCGCGTTGGGTCCGGGAGCGCAGCAGCCGGTGGAAGGCGTGCGAGTGCGCGTTGGCCAGACCGGGCACGACCAGCCCGCGCAGCACCTCGACGCCATCGGGTGGGTGGTCGACGTCGGCGACCACCCGGGTGATGCGGCCGTGCTCGACGGCGACGAGTACGCCGCGGCGGGTCGCCCCGGGACCGGTCCAGGCGTGCTCGCACCACCACTGGCCGCTCACGGTTTCGTCCACTCGCGCATCGCGCCGGTCAGGGCAGCCACGCCGGACAGACAGTCCGCGTGCTCGGCCCATTCCCGCGGGGAGTGCGAGACGCCGGTTGGATTGCGCACGAACAGCATGGCGGTGGGGACCTCGGTGGCCAGCACCCCGGCGTCGTGGCCGGCGGCGGTGGGCAGCACGGGCAGGTCGCCGAGCGCGGCGAGGATGCGGTCGCGCGGGGCCTCCGGGAAGTCGACCCGCCGGGAGAGCGACTCGGTGCTGACCGTGAGCTCGGTGCCCTCGTGGTCGGCGTGGTGGGTCGCGACGTCGAAGAGCTCGGCGGTCATCGCCTCGAGCACGATCTGACTCGGGGCGCGGGCGTCGAGGATCGCGGTCACCGCGGAGGCGATGGCGTTGGCGCCGTTCGGGGCCACCTGCACCTTGCCGAAGGTCGCGACACCGCCGTGCGCGAACGCGCCGTCCCGTGCGGCGGTGACGGTCGCCGCGTAGGGCACCATCGGGTCGTGCCGGTCGGGGAGCAGGGTCGTGCCGGCGTGGTCGGCCTGGCCCCGGAACGTCAGCTGCCACCGACCGTGCGGCCAGATCGAGGAAGCCACCGCCACCGGCTGGCCCAGCCGGTCGAGCGCGCGGCCCTGCTCGATGTGGAGCTCGACGAACACCGCGGCGCGGTCCGCGACCCGATCATCGCGGCCCATCCGGTCCGGGTCGATCCCGGCGCCCGCCGCGACCTCGGCGAGCGTCCGCCCTCCGGCGTCGCGTAGGGCCAGCGCTCGCGCCGGGGCCAGCGCACCCGTCGAGAGCCGGGAACCGACACAAGCGACCCCGAAGCGGGCGCCTTCCTCCTCGCTGAATGCGACGACTCCGACGGGCACCCGGGGCCGGTGACCCTCGCCGCGCAACGCGTCGATCGCCGCGAACGCCGCGACGATCCCCAGGGGGCCGTCGAAGGCGCCGCCATCGGGCACCGAGTCCAGGTGCGATCCGGTGACGAACGCCCCCCGCGGATCACCGGACGAGCCCTCGGGCATCCACCATGCCCACAGGTTGCCGTTGTGATCGCGCTCGACGTCCATCCCACGGGTCGTGGCGCAACCGATGAACCACTCGCGAAGCATCAGGTCGGCCTCGCCAAGCACGAAGCGGCGGTACCCGCCGGTGTGCGGGTCGCGGCCCACCTCGGCGATGTCCGCCCAGAGGGCGTCGAAGGTGTTCACCGACCCTCCATGGGGATCCGGAGGCCGCGCTCCCGGGCGACCTGCCGGGCGTGTGGATAGCCGGCGTCCACGTGGCGCAGGACCCCGGTCGCCGGGTCGTTGCGCAGCACGCAGTCGAGCTTGCGGGCGGCGAGCTCGGTGCCGTCGGCGACGCAGACCTGACCTGCATGCTGGGAGCGGCCGATACCGACCCCGCCGCCGTGATGGATCGACACCCACGACGCTCCTGACGAGGTGTTGGTGAGCGCATTGAGCAGCGGCCAGTCGGCGATCGCGTCGGAGCCGTCGAGCATCGCCTCGGTCTCCCGATACGGCGAGGCCACCGACCCTGCATCGAGATGGTCGCGCCCGATCACCACGGGGGCGCTGAGTTCTCCCGATGCAACCATCCCGTTGAACCGCAGTCCGGCCCGGTGCCGCTCGCCGTACCCGAGCCAACAGATGCGCGCGGGCAGGCCCTCGAATGCGACCCGCTCGCCGGCGATGGTGATCCAGCGCTGCAGCGCCTCGTCGCCCGGGAACAGCTCGAGCACCGCCCGGTCGGTGGCGGCGATGTCGGCCGGGTCGCCGGAGAGCGCCGCCCAGCGGAACGGGCCGCGGCCCTCCTCGAACTGCGGGCGGATGTAGGCGGGCACGAAACCCGGAATGTCGAACGCTCGTTTCGCGCCGCCGTGGCGGGCCTCGGCGCGGATGGAGTTGCCGTAGTCGAACACCTCGGCGCCGCGGTCGAGGAAGCCGATCATCGCCTCGACGTGGGTGGCCATCGACGCGCGTGAACGCTCGGTGTAGCCGGCCGGGTCGGCGGCCGCCGCGGCGCCCATCTCGCCCACCTCGACGCCGAGGGGCAGGTAGGCCAGTGGGTCGTGGGCGGGTGTCTGGTCGGTGACGACGTCGATGGGTGCCTCCCGGCGCAGCAGCTCGGGGAGCACGGCCGCAGCGTTGCCGACCACGCCGATCGACACCGGACGGCGGGCGTCGCGCGCTTCCAGGGCACGGCGCAGGGCGTCGTCGAGGTCGTCGGCGCGCACGTCGAGGTAGCGGTGCGAGATCCGGCGGTCGATACGGGTGGGATCGGAGTCGATGCAGATCGCGACGCCCTCGTTCATGGTCACCGCGAGCGGCTGGGCACCGCCCATGCCGCCGAGACCCGCGGTCAGGGTGATGGTGCCGGCAAGCGAGCCGCCGAACCGCTTGCGGGCGACCGCCGCGAAGGTCTCGAAGGTGCCCTGCAGGATGCCCTGGCTGCCGATGTAGATCCACGAGCCCGCCGTCATCTGGCCGTACATCGTCAGGCCGGCGGCCTCGAGTCGACGGAACTGGGTCCAGTCCGCCCAGTCGCCGACCAGGTTCGCGTTGGCCAGCAGCACCCGGGGAGCCCACTCGTGGGTCTGCAGCACCCCGACCGGTTTGCCCGACTGGACGAGCAGTGTCTCGTCGTCGGCGAGCTGGTGCAGGCAGTCGACGATGGCGTCGAACGCCGCCCAGCTCCGGGCCGCGCGCCCGGAGCCCCCGTACACCACTAGCTCTTCGGGGTGCTCGGCGACCTCGGGATCGAGGTTGTTCTCCAGCATCCGAAGCGCAGCTTCTTGCTGCCAGCCACGGCAGCGCAGCACGGGGCCGCGTTGGGCCCTGATGGCGGGACGCGGCGGGGACTCGGACATCGCTACTCCTGGGCTTCCGGCGAACACCAGTCCATCGCCGGGTCGGTGGCCAGCGCCAGGGTCGCGGCGGAGTTAGCGTCTCGGTTCCGAGACTTTGGAGTCGTCGTGCCCAGCAGCGCCTCACCCGCGGTCAGTCGCACGCTCGACGTGCTGCTTCACCTCGCCAGCCGGCCCCGGCCGATCCCGGGGGCCGCGCTGATCCGCGACCTCGGACTGCCCCGCTCAACGGCGTACCACCTGCTCACGGTCCTCACCGAGCGGGGTTTCGTCGTGCACTACCCCGACCAGCACGCCTACGGGCTGGGTGTCGCCTCCTTCGAGATCGGCAGCGCCTACCTCAGGCAGGGCTCGTTGGAACACCTCGGCCGTCCGCTCGCACGCCGGCTGGCCCGCCTCAGCGGCACCATCGCGCACCTCGGAATCCTGCACGGAGCCGACTCGCTGTACCTGGTCAAGGAGCGGCCGGCGAGCCGTACCCGCCCGCCGTCACTGGTCACCGAGGTCGGTGTGCGGCTCCCGGCCTCGCTCACCGCCAACGGTCGATCGATCCTGGCCCACGTGGGCTCCGCGCAGCGGCGCGCCTTGTTTCCGGCCCCGGGGTCGCTGGTACTGCGCACGGACTCCGGACCGGCCACGCTGGGCGAGCTGGAGGACCTGTTGGACAGCGAGCGCGACCGCGGCTGGTCATGGGAGCACGGAATGATCACGGAGGGGATGGAGTCGGTCGGGGCGTGCGCCTTCGACCACACCGGCCTCGCGGTCGCCGCGTTCAGCGTTACTCGCCGTGCCGATCCGGCCGCGCCCCGGCCCGACGACCTCGCCGCCCTGGTGCGCTCCAGCGCCGCCCGGCTCACCCGGACTCTGTCCGGCTCGGCGCCACCGGGCTGGTTCCGTACGGGCGGCCGCCCCGGTGAGCCGTGAGGCGCTCGTGCTTCGCTGGTCCCGGGCGTGCACATCAGCGGCTCTTCGTCGCGAAGCGCGGAAGCGGCCTCGTAACATCGGGGGTGCGGGAGTGTTCCAGGCGGGTCGAGCAGGTCATCGGCCTCGCTCGAGGCGAGCCCACGTCGCGGAGCCAAGACGAGATTGCGCCTGGGGATGTGGTTGCGGGCGGCTCCGTGGGGTGTGCTGGAGGCATGCGTGACGTAGTCATCGGAGTGGGACCTGTCGGCCCCCAGGAGCTCGTCGCTGTCGCACGGGACAACGCCGTTGTACGCCTCTCCGGCGAAGCGGTCGCCGCGATCGGCAAGAGCCGCGAGGTGGTCGAGTCGCTGGCTGAGGAGACCCGGACCCACTACGGGGTCTCGACCGGCTTCGGAGCGCTGGCCACTCGCCACATCCCTGCGACGCTGCGCTCGCAGCTGCAGGCCGGCGTGGTCCGTTCGCACGCCGCCGGCTCTGGCTCGGAGGTGGAGCCCGAGGTCGTCCGGGCCCTGATGCTGTTGCGGCTGTCCACACTGGCGACCGGGCGGACGGGGGTCCGGGTGGAGACGGCCCAGGCATACGCCGAGCTGCTCAACGCGGGTCTGTCCCCGGTGGTCGGCGAGTACGGCTCGCTGGGCTGCTCCGGAGATCTGGCACCGCTGGCGCACTGCGCGCTGGCCGTCATGGGCGAGGGCGAGGTCCGTGACCGCGCAGGGCACCGGCTACCGGCCGCCGAAGCGCTCGCGGCCCACGGGATCGAGCCGGTCGTGCTCGCCGTGAAGGAAGGGCTCGCGCTGATCAACGGCACCGACGGCATGCTGGGCATGCTGGTGCTGGCCTGCCATGACTTGCGCGGGCTGCTATGGACTGCGGACGTGGCCGCCGCGATGAGCGTCGAGGCACTGCTCGGCACCGACGCGGCGTTCGCGGCCGATCTGCAGAATCTGCGCCCCCATCCCGGGCAGGCCGACTCCGCGGCGAACCTGGTCGCGCTGCTGGCCGGCTCTCCCATCATGGCCAGCCACCGCGGCCCGGAGTGCACCCGCGTACAGGACGCCTACTCGATGCGCTGCGCCCCGCAGGTCCACGGCGCGGCCCGGGACACCCTGGCCCACGCCGAGCGGGTCGCCGCGGTTGAGCTGGCGTCGGCCATCGACAACCCGGTGGTCACCAGCGACGGTCGCGTGGCGTCCAACGGCAACTTCCACGGCGCCCCGCTGGCCTACGTGCTCGATTTCCTGGCGATCGCGGTGGCCGACGTGGCCTCGATCGCCGAGCGACGCACCGACCGGTTGCTCGACGTGGCCCGTAACCATGGCCTGCCTGCGTTCCTGGCCGACGACCCCGGCGTGGACTCCGGGCACATGATCGCCCAGTACACACAGGCAGCCATCGTCTCCGAGCTCAAGCGTCTGGCCGCTCCGGCCTCGGTCGATTCGATCCCGTCCAGCGCGATGCAGGAGGACCACGTCTCGATGGGCTGGTCGGCCGCCCGCAAGCTGCGCCGCGCGCTCGACGGGCTGGGACGAGTGCTGGCGATAGAGGCGCTGACCGCGGCCCGCGCGCTCGACCTTCGCGCCCCGCTGACCCCGGCACCGGCGACTGCGGCGGCGGTGGCCCGCCTGCGCAGCGAGGTGCCCGGCCCGGGCGCCGACCGCCACCTCGCACCCGAGATCGAGTCCGCCCGCGGCCAGGTGATCTCAGGAGCCCTGGTGGCCGCCGCCGAGTCGGTCACCGGCCCCCTGCGCTGAACTACGCAGCTCGAGGGGAAAGGACACCGACATGCCCGACGGGCGCGCCTCACGCGCCAGCGAACGGCAACGCGACCGTAGTCTGAAGGCCCCGCTGCGGGTGCTGCAGAACAACCTCGACCCCGAGGTCGCGGACGCCCGGAAATTAGCTACCGCGGCACGTGCCGACGCGGCCGGTCCAGGGGGAGCCGCCGGCTGTTCGGCACAGCCCGGTCACCGCATGGTCGAAGATCTTGCCAGCTGACGACCACGGCAAACACGGGACAGCGGAGCCCCTCTCACCCGCGAACATGTGCGCCGGCGCCGCCGGCGTGGCCACCGCGTCCGCCTGTCGCGTGCCATGAGGCTGGGACCGGCTGATCCGAAGGTCGCGCAGCGCCCGTGTCGTCATCGCCCCGGGACGGGCCAGTCGGCTGCTGTCGTGACAGAAGACCTCGCGGTCACAGTGCGGCCCAGTCAAGCTCCGGGGTCCGACAGTCCTCGCCGCTCGCGGCGTCCGACCAGGTCGGGGCCCGCCATCACCTTCGCGAAGTACCGGTCGGCGCCGAGCTCGGCGGAGTCGGCCCGATCGGCGAGCTCGCGGTGATCGTGTGCGGGGTCGTCGCACCCGCGTAGGAGGTAGTCCACGGCCCCGGCGCCGATGGCGGTGATCCGGAGCATGAGGCGACGGTAGATCCTCGCCAGCCACAGCGCGACGCCCGCGTCTACTCTCTCCGCCTCCGCGGTTGGACGTGGCGGGAGATCGGCGACGGGCTGGGTTTCTCGTCGATCTCCGGGGTGCACGCCGCGATCAACAGGGCGCGGGCGGAGCTGGTCCGCCCGGCTGCGGAACATCAGCGCGACCTCGCTGGTGACCACCTCGATGCGCTCACGGCGCGCGCCTGGGCTGTCGTGGACGATCCGGGCCCCGTGGTGTCGGCGGGGAAGGTGGTGCTGGACGCGGAAGGCCGGTCGATCCGAGATCGGCGGGTGCTGCTGGAAGCACTCAAGATCCTCGTGATGATCGACGAGCGGCGGGCGCGCTTGGTAGGGCTCGACGCGCCGCGGCGGCAGGCCGTCGAGGTGGTCACCAACGAGGTGGTGGACGCCGAGATCGCCGAGCTGACTCAGAAGCTCGCCAACCGCGAGGCCGCGCGCGGTCGGCCCGGCCGAGATCGAGAGCGGGCGGCCGTCGTGACGGGCGTCCGGATAGAACTGGGACAGCACCAGTCCCTGGCGGGCGATGGTCTCCTGGAGCTCCCGGTTCTCCGCCGGTAGTACTTCCGTATACCGGTTCCGATGACGGCCACTTAAGCAGGCGCGCCACATCGACGACATCCCCGCGACCGAGCGCGACGAACTCCTCCAGGTAGGCCGCGAACCACTGCTGCACATTGCCGTCGTCCACGGCTCGGATGGTGGCCCGACGGTGGCGGCGCGCGCCAGGACCTGCCTCGACTGGCGCCTTGCGGAGGTGCGGCGCTAACTCACCTCCAGCCCGCGCAGGGCGCCGCCGCCGAGGACGACGACGTGGACGGCGAGCTCGGCGGGGGTGTGCGTCCAGTGCGGCCGCGGTGACCATCGCACGCAGCGTCGTCGACCTGGCCCGACTGCCGGCCGCCGGCCGCCACCACGTGCCCGCCGCGCCGGACAGGTCCCCACAGCAGCTCGCGGCGCTGCTGGTAGGGCCGGTCGACAAGGCCCGCCAACGCTTGCGTGCCGCCATGTGAGGCCCACACGACGCGTCGCGCTCCGTTAAATGGCTTCAGCCGTTCCGGCGGTGTCCGGCTAAAAGATCCGCAAAAATGGGTGACCGCTGGCCTGCCCCTCATGACCGCGAGCCCCTCGGGCGTCGACGAGGACGGCCGCCCGAGGGGCTCGCGCTGGGGATGCTCCGGCGGTCGCGTCGGCCTCGTCGGCGGGTGTGCGCAGTCAATGAACCGGCGGACGCTGCGCCGGGCGGCTCGGGCGGGGGCTGGGCCCTATTGCATGTCGAGCGTTCCCTCGACGACGGCCTGGGCGACGTTGGCCAGGCGCTGGTTGTTGCTCCTGGCGTGGCTGCGCAGCCGGAGGAACGCGACGGCGAGGTCCAGGCGGTGGCGCTCGGCGAGGACGCCCTTGGCCTGCTCGATGATGATCCGGCTGGCCAGCGCGTGCTTGAGCTGCTCGTTGACGGTCCCGACCTCGCGCTGAGCGCGGTGGTGGACGATCCCGGTCGCCGCAGCGGTCGCGAGGTGACCGGCGAGCACCTGGTCGGGCCCGGGCACGGGGCCGGG
>DASRSC010000009.1:0-8260 GCA_035695525.1 Pseudonocardia sp.
CTGGGTGCGCTTCGTCGAGCGCAACGTCGGCGCCTGGATGCACATCGAGCACATCCTCGGGCTGTACGTCTTCGCCGCGTGCAACCGCTCGGGCCCGACCAACATGCACAACACCGCGATGGTCGTGAACAGCGAGCACAAGATCCGCTTCGCGCAGGACCTCGCCCTCTACAACCTCACGCTCTCCGAGGAGATCGACGGCTTCGACGGCGCCGCCCACATCGACGCGTGGAACAACGACGCCGAGTGGCAGGGTGCCCGCAACGTCTGTGAGGCGCTCACCGCCGTACAGGACGACTGGGGTGAGTCGATCTTCGCCACCAACATCGTGTTCGAGCCGCTGGTCGGGGAACTCTTCCGCAGCAACCTGGTGCAGCAGATCGCGGCCGGCAACGGCGACTTCGTGACGCCGACCCTCGTCGGCGCCGGGGAGTACGACTACGCCCAGCGTGACCTGCGCTGGAGTATGGCGTGCTTCGGCCCGCTCACCCAGGACTGGGAGTTCGCCGACCACAACAAGCAGCTCATGCAGGGCTGGCTGGCGAAGTGGGTCCCGCAGTGCCTGGAGGCCGCGCGCACGCTCCAGCCGATCTGGTCGCAGGTCGACGCCAAGCCACCGCGGTTCGAGGACAGCCTCGACTGGGCCAAGAGCCGTTTCGCCGGAATCGTGTCCGATCTCGGCCTGGAGACCCCGAAGGAGCTGAAGCAGTGACCTCGTACAGGACGGCTGAGAGCCCCTACAAATCGAACAACACCGCGTCGAACATGTGCGGTTTCACTCTGATGAACAACCAGGTCGGGGCGCTGATTGCCAACGTGGTGGGCCGGCTGGACAACGTCACCGTCACCCCCCTTCCGTCAATGATCCGGGTTGACGCCCAGGGCCGCTTCGACACGGTCTACGCCGACATCGACGAGGAAGCGGGCGAGGAGGAGGGCTGGTTCGACGCGGCCGAGTTCGAGGAGAACATGTCCACCCACTACGGGCGCATGGTCCACCTCGACGACCGCACGATCATGTTCGCCAATCCCGAGGACGCGGCCGAGTACCTCGACTTCGACCTCAAACCCCTCACCTAGCACCACCTCTCCCGGGTCGCCGCCCGCAGATCAGTCTCGGGCGGCGGCCCGGATTCGCCGTTCTGCACCCCCGCGCAGCCGACCGACGAAACCCGCGAACCGTCCAGGAGGACCACCCATGGCGAAGGAACTGCGATTCGGAGCGGACGCCCGGCATCTGCTCCAAGCCGGCGTCGACCAACTCGCCGAGGCCGTGAAGAGCACGCTCGGGCCCAAGGGCCGCAACGTCATCCTGGAGAAGATCACCGGTACACCCGAGGTGACCAACGACGGCGTCACGATCGCGCGCGAGATCCACCTGCGCGACCCGTTCGAGAACATGGGCGCCCAGCTGCTCAAAGAAGCCGCGATCAAGACGAACGACATCGTCGGCGACGGCACCACTACAGCCACCGTGCTTGCGCAGGCCATTGTGCGCCAGGGCATGAAGGCGATCGAGAGCGGCGGGAACCCGGTGCTGGTCAAGCGGGGGATCGACGTCGCGGTCGGGGCACTGGTCGCCCGCCTCGCCCAGGTCGCCCACCCGGTGTCGACCGAGGAGGACTACTCCCGCGTGGCGGCGATCTCCGCCAACGACGACGACGCCATCGGCCGGGTCGTCGCGCGCGCCCTGCACACCGTCGGCAACGACGGGACGGTCACCGTGGAGGACTCCCCGACGATCGGGCTCGAGGTGTCCTTCGTCGAGGACTTCGAGTTCGACAACGGCTACGTCTCCCCGTACATGGTCACCGATCAAGGTCGGCTCGAGGCCGTTCTCGAGGACGCCTACCTGCTGTTTTCCGCCGAGAAGATCAAGGACGTCCGGTCCCTGATGCCGGTGCTGGAGCAGGTCATGCGCGCCGACCGCAGGCCGCTCGTGGTGATCGCCGAGACCGTCGAGGGCACGGCCCTGCAGATGCTCGTGCACAACCACGTCAACGGGGTGTTCCAGAACGTCGCGATCAAGGCGCCCGGGTTCGGGGAGAAGCGGATCCACCGGCTGGAGGACATGGCCGCGCTCTGCGGCGGCAAGGTGCACAGTAAGAGCTCGTCGTTCTCGATCGAGCAGGTGACGATCGAGCACCTGGGCCGGGCTGCGCAGGTGCGCGTCACGAGCGACCACACCACGATCATCGGTGGAGCCGGGAGCCGGGAGGCTGTCGAGCTGCGGCTCACCCAGCTGCGGGCCGAGCTGGAACGAGCGTCGATCGGCACCGACGAGGACTTCCTCGCCGAACGGATCGCCCGGTTGTCGGGTAAGGCGGCGATCATCTGGGTCGGCGCTCCGACCAACGCGGAGGCCAAGGAGGTGCGGCACCGCGTCGACGACTCGTTGCAGGCCACCCGCGCCGCGATCGCCGAGGGCATCGTGGCGGGCGGTGGGTCCGCCCTGCTGCACGCGGAGCCGGCGCTGGACGAGCTCGAGGTCACCGGCGACTACCAGATCGGCGTCGAGATCGTCCGGGGCGCGCTCACCGAGCCGGTGCACCTGATCGCCTCCAACGCGGGCTACGACGGCGACCAGGTTGTCAAGCAGGTCACGGCCATGGCCGTCGACGAAGGCTTCGACGCGCTCGAGGGCCGCTACGGGAACATGGTCGAGATGGGGATCATCGACCCGCTGCGGGTGGTGCGCTCCGCGCTGCAGAACGGCGCATCGGTAGCCGGCCTGATCCTCACCACGAACTCGCTGGTGGCCGAGGAGGTCACGCCCTGGAACAAGGCTCTGATGACCGAGTTCGGACCGCTCGACGACGGCATCCCGCAGCCCTCGCCCGACTCCAGCACGCCGCAGTCCCTCGGCCTCGGGCCGTCGGTCGGCTAGTACCGGCGCCGTGTACACCGTCGGGGGTCAGCGGATCCTCGTCGTCGACGCCCAGGTGCACGTGTGGGACGCGAGCCCGCACAACCAGGCGATCCCGGACGGCGAGGCCTACGCCACGGACCTGCTGCGCAGGCACCGGGAGCTCGACGGTGCCGGCGTACCGCGGCACGAGGTGGAGCGCGTCTCCGAGCAGAGCCTGACGCGCGACGTGTTCGAGGCCGGGTACGTCGACCGGGCGGTGCTGCAGCCGGTGGTGCTGGGCGACCTGTTCGTGCTCGGCTTCAGCCCGCTGGAGTGGCACGCGGAGATGGCGGGCTGGATGCCGGGCCGCTTCGTGCTGAGCGGCGAACTCGATCCCGGAGGTGGGCAGCCGGGTGCTCGCGGTCTCGGGCCGCGAGTGCGGCGGTTCGACCTGCGTGGGCTCACGCTCTGCGAGCGGCGCCGGCCGGCCGGTTGGCAGCGGCTGGGGGACCCGTGGCTGCGCCGCACCCTCGCGCGCTGCGGCGCGGCCGGCGCGGATGTCGTGCACATCGGCGTCGGGCCGTCGACCCTGCCTGCGCCGTGGCGGCGCGAACAGGCCGGTGCCCCCGCCCCACCACCCGGGGCTGCGCGGGACCGCCCGCCCCGGGTACCGAGATGGGCGGAGCCCGTGCGGGCGGGCTCCGCGCTCCCGGCCCGCACCAGGGCGGCCGAACGTGTGGCGCCCGCCGGATTCGACGCGGGGCAGTTCCGCACACTGGCCCGCGCCCTGCCGGACATCCGGTTCGTGCTGGGTGCGGGGTGCCTGCCCGGCCCACGGCTCTGCCGGTTGGCGGAGCTGCCCAACGTGCACGTCCTGCTCACCGAGATCCTGCCGTGGATCGGCTCGCCGGACTTCGCGCACGCCTTCGGGCAGCTCCTGGCGGCGTACGGGCCGGAGCGGCTGCTGTTCGGCAGCGGCTACCCGCTGGTGCGGCCCGGACGGCTGGTGCGCGAGCTCGGTGCCTACCGGTTCCCGGACGAGCTGCGTCACCGCTACCCGCGCTTCGACACGGCAGCCAAGCGAGCCGTGCTCGGCGGCAACGCGGCGCGGCTCTACCGCATCGGGAGGCCGGTCCCTACCGCACCCGCCGTGGCCGCTGGGGCCTAGTACACCTCCCCCCGTGCGCGGATACGAGTGCTAGAGCACTCGTATCCGCGCACGGGCCCTGTATCACCTTTTGGGCACCGGCTCCGTGCCGGGGATGGCCGTCGGGTGGGAGATCGAGACCCTGGCCGTCTCCGGCATCAGCAGGATCGGGACGATCGCGATCGCCGCAGCGGCCATGAGGTAGAAGGCGGGGATGGCGGTGTTGCCGGTGGCGTCGATCAGGGCGGTGATGATCAGTGGGGCGGTGCCGCCGAACGCCGCGGTGGACGTGGAGTAGCCGATGGAGAAGCCCCCGTAACGGTTGCGCGTCGGGAACATCGCCGGCAACGCCGATCCGATCGTGCCCAGCATCAGCACCAGCAGCAGCGCGAGGATCACCATGCCGACGGTCACCGGCAGCGGGTCGCGCATACCGATCAGCGCGATGGCCGGGTAGCTGAGCAGCAAGAAGCCGATCGCCGAGGCGAGCAGCAGCGGCTTGCGCCCGATCCGGTCGGACAATGCACCGACCGGTGCGATCACCGCCATCATCCCGAGCATCACGCCGATGATGATCAGCAGCGACTCGCTCTCGCTGATCTGCAGCACCTGCGTCAGATAGGTCGGCATGTACGTCAGCAGCGTGTATACGGCGACATTGAGGAGGATCACGAAGCCGATCAGGTTGAGGATCTGCGGCCAGACGGCCTGCATGCACTCGCGGAACGGGGCCCGCGCGGTCTCGCCCGCGTTCTCCGCGTCTCGGAACGCCGGGGTGTCCTCGAGCCGGTACCGCAGGTAGAAGCCGATGAGGCCGAGCGGCCCGGCGATCAGGAACGGGATGCGCCACCCCCAGCTGAGCAGCGCCTCCTGGGGCAGCCCGAGCTGGACCGCGGTGGCGAGGCTCGCGCCCAGCACGTAACCGGCGAGCGTGCCGAACTCGAGAAAGCTGCCGTAGAAGCCGCGCCTGTGGTCGGGCGCGTACTCGGCGATGAACGTGGCCGCGCCCCCGTACTCGCCGCCGGTGGAGAAGCCCTGGACGAGGCGTGCGAGCAGCAGCAGGACCGGCGCCGCGATGCCGATCGAGTGGTAGCTCGGGATGAGGCCGATACAGAACGTGGCCCCCGACATCATGATGATCGTGAAGGCCAGCACCCGGCGGCGGCCGAACTTGTCGCCGAGTGGGCCGAGCAGCACCCCGCCGAACGGCCGCAGCACGAACGGGATCGCGATTCCGGCGAAGACCAGCATGGTCTGCGCTGTGGGATCGGCCTCCGGGAAGAAGTTGAGTCCGATGGCCGTGACGAGGTAGCTGTAGATCGCGTAGTCGAACCACTCGACGGCGTTGCCCATGGCTGCGCCGGCCACGGCGCGCCGCACCGTGCGGTCGTCGGCCTGCCCGACCGACTCTCGTTTCCCTTCGACGCTCATGATCGACGACCCCCATTCGGCGTTTGCCCGGCGACGCTAGCCCGGAGGGGTGGTCGGCGCAGGTCGGAGAAACCGCCGGGGAGGTCGGTCAGGAGGGATCAGGAGGCCAGCCCGCCGCCAACGGCGTCATACCCCCCGATGGACCGGACCAGGCATAGGCCCAGCAGGACTGCCGTCCGGGCGCCGCCGCGAGCCGCACCCGCCGGTACTCGACGCCCTCGTAGTCGTCGAGGGCGAGGAGAACGGCCGCCGGGTTGCGTAGCGGGACCACCCAGCCGGGTGCGCGGCCGCCGGTGCCGGGCAGCAGCGCGGGGTAACCGAACCCGGTGTCGAGCACCGTGCCGTCGACAGCGCCGCGCTGTGGCTCACCGTCCGCGTGCGCTGCGACCCGGTGCCACGACGGGCAGCCCGGTTGCAGCAGCCCGTAGGCGAACAGCGCTGCGGGCCATTCGTCGGGATGCGGTTCACCGTGCACGGTGTCGGCGTCGAGGCCGTCGTCAGGTGCGGCATCCCCCGTCAGCTCGGCGGCGGCGGCCTGGGGCAGGTCGACGCACCGCACCGCGCGGCCGTCGACGAGCAGCGGGCGGCGGGTGGCCGCGTGCCCGAGGTAACACCACGGGGCGTCGACCCGGGTGCCGTCCTCGAGCCGCACCTCCCCGGTGCGCAGCCTGGCCAGCCGGAACCGGTCGTCGCGGCCCTCACAGCGATCCAGCACGGCGATCTGCTCTGGAGTGGCGAGCCACACGGCGTGGTCCTCGACGGTGCCGGCGGAGGCGGCCAGCACCGCGGGGCGCTGTCCGTCGCGGTGCCGCAGCCCGGCGGCCCACACCGCGGTCAGGTCGCGGGTGGTCGCACGTAGCACCACCACGGGGTCGGCGCCCAGCCCCAGCTCGCGCCGCAACCAGGTGATCTTGCTGGGGCAGCGGTTGGAGCCGTAGGTCAGCACGGGGACGCGCGCCGCGGCAGGTGCGGAGCCGTGCCCGGCGAGCCAGGTGTCGAGCGGGACGTCACCGAGGAGCCATCCTGCCCGCGGGTCAGGGCGCAGCCTGTACGAGACCTCGTCGGTGTGCAGGAACGAGGACGGCGGGACGGCGCCGGGATAGGGATCGGCCGGGAAGTCGGCATCGGGCCAGCTCACGTCTCGACGGTAACGCGATCACCATGGAGCCGAACAGTGTCGAGGAAATGAGGTCGGCTTACCCGCCTCCGGCGCCCAGGCGGCGCCTCGGGGCAGGAACCTCGTTTCCACGACACTAGGCTCGGCCCGTGCTGCCGCGGACGATCGACTGGTTGGACGGCCGGATCGCACTGGTGGACCAGACGGCTCTGCCGGAGCTGCGGATGGTCGAGATCGCCACCGTGGACGAGCTCGTCGACGCGATCCAGCGGCTCGTCGTGCGGGGCGCCCCGGCCCTCGGCGTGGCGGGTGCCCTCGGGGTCGCTCTTGCTGCCAGGACCGTGGCCGGTGCCGAGCTTGCCGCCGTCGCTGCCCGGCTGGCCGCGGCGCGGCCGACGGCGGCCAACCTCGCCGTCGGGGTGCGTCGCGCCATGGCAGCCGCGACCGGCGGCCCGGAGGCGGTGCTCGCCGCGGCGCTGGCCGTGCTCGACGAGGACGTGGCCGCGTGCCGCGCGATCGGCACCAGGGGTGCTGCCCTGCTCGCCGAGCTGTGTGGCCCGGCGCCGCTCCGGCTGCACACGCACTGCAACGCCGGCGCACTGGCCTGCGTCGAGTGGGGCACGGCGCTGGGCGTCGTACGGTCGTTGCACGAGGTGGGCGGGGTGGCCCATGTCGTCGCCGACGAGACCCGCCCGCTCCTGCAGGGCTCGCGGATCACAGCCGTCGAGCTGGCCGCCATGGGCGTTCCGTTCCGCGTGGTGGTGGACGGCGCCGGCGCGTCGATCATCGCTCGCGGGCTCGTGGACGCCGTCGTCGTCGGTGCCGACCGGGTGGCCGCCAATGGCGACGTCGCCAACAAGATCGGCACCTACCCCCTCGCCCACGCCGCGGCGCGGGCAGGCGTCCCGTTCGTGGTGGCCGCACCGGAGTCGACGCTCGACCCGGACACCCCCGACGGCGACGCGATCGAGATCGAGGAGCGCGCGGCCTCCGAGGTGCTCGCCTTCGGCGGGTCGGCGGCGGCACCGGCGGGGAGCGAGGTCTGGAACCCGGCGTTCGACGTGACCCCGGCCGACCTCGTCACAGCGATCGTGACGGAGGAGCGGGTCTGGCGGCCCCGAGGGTGACGACCACGGCCGGGGTATCCGGCTTGCCATTCCGGCTGATGCTCGGTGCGACCGTGCTCGGGTTCAGCGGGTACTCCCTGCTGCTGCCGGTCGTGCCGCTCTGGGCGGCGCGCGGAGGCGCGGGTGCGTTGGGGGCTGGCGCGACGACAGCGGTGCTCATGCTGACCACGGTGGTCACCCAGCTGGCCGTGCCGTGGCTGCTCGTGCGTATCGGCCACCGCTGGGTTCTCGGCCTCGGCGTCGCGCTGCTCGGTGCGCCTGCGCCGCTGCTCGCACTCTCGGCCCACCTCGGCCCGGTACTGGCGGTCTCCGCGGTGCGCGGCATCGGGTTCGGACTGGCCACGGTGGCCGGGAGCGCGTTGGTCGCCGAGCTCGTACCGCCTGCGCAGCACGGGCGCGCCGTGGCCCGGTACGGCCTCGCCGTCGGGCTGCCGCAGCTCGCGCTGCTTGCCGCGGGCGTTGCGGTCGTCGAGCAGCTGGGCTTCGCTGTGGTGTTCGTCGCCGCTGGGGTGGGACCGATGCTCGGGGCGCTCCTCGTGCCCGCGATCCGGGTGCCGAGGGGCGAGGGCCGCGGCGTCCCCACCGCGGTC
>DASRSC010000010.1:0-14716 GCA_035695525.1 Pseudonocardia sp.
TCAAGGCCGACATCCGGCCGGGTCACACCGGGCAGCTGACGGCCAAGGTGGAGCGGGTCGAGGCCGCGCTCGAGAAGGGCTGACCCAGCCCCGGGTCGAGGGGTTGATGCCCGTGGCGCCAGCCCCTCGACCCGGAGGGCCGGGCGTCAGAGCGTGGCGATGGCCAGGCTGAAGAAGAAGACGGCGACCAGGATGGCCGCCGCACCGAGATACATGGCGATCTTCGCCTGCTTCGCGCACGCCGGGCGGCGCACGGCGGCGACGCCGAGGCCGAGGGTGGTGGCGCCGCCGATCCACCCGAGGATCGAGATCGGGCTGATGATCAGGGCGAGCACGCCCACGATCAGGGCGACCTTGCCCAGCTTCGGGCTCTCCTGCTTGGCGGTGCGCCTGCGGGCGTCCTGAAGCAGGCGGTCGGCGACGGTGTTCTCCGTGCTCATGCGGGTTCCTTCGAGTGGGAGGCCGCGTACCGCGGCGAGCGAACTTCTACGCAGAGCGACCGTTCGATCACTCATACATACTCAACGAGTGCCATGTCCGCGGCGGTGTTCTGCCAGTCCGGTGATCGGCTCAGCCCCACACCGGTCAGATGGCGGCCGTTGACTGCGGGCAGTGACCGTTTATGGCCAGACCGAGTGAATCTCGTGGTGGTAGACCAAACGTTCTACTGTTCGGGGGACCGTCACCGCGGGTGCACGAGGGAGTGCGATGAACGAGCATGCCGGCCCACCATCGGCCCATGGCGAACAGGACGATCACCGGTCGCGTCGGATGTGGCGGGCGCTCGAGCCCGTGCACGCGGTCACCTACTTCGCGCCGGAGTCCCAGGCGGCATGCGAGGCGCTGGGCACGAAGGGCTACTGGATGAGCTACTTCGCGCTGCGGGCCGCCCCGCTCGGAGCTGCGCCCCCCGAGCTCGTGGCGGCCCTGTTCTACAACTTCCATCCGGGGCTCGTCGCCAGGGCGGTGCCTGCCGTGTGGGAGCTGGCCGACCCCGAGCGCTTCCTGGCCGTGCGCCTCGATGCGGTCGACGCGGCACTGCATCGGCTGCTCGGCGAGGAGATGCTCGCCTCCGCGGATATGGCCGAGGCCGCCGGGATCGCCAGGGACGCGGCGCTCGCCGCCCCTACCGCTGGTCGGGCCCTCGCTGCCGCCAACGCCGCTCTGGACTGGCCGGACGCACCCCACCTCGTGCTCTGGCAGGCCCAGACCGTGCTCCGTGAGCACCGGGGGGACGGGCACGTCGCCGCGCTGCTGACGGCACGACTGGATCCGGTCGAGGCGCTGGTTCTCTTCGCGGCCGACAACGCGATGGACGTCGACTGGCTGCGCAAGCGCCGGGGCTGGTCGGAGAGCGAATGGGCGGATGCCACGAGCAGGCTCGCCGACCGCGGCCTGCTCGACGCGGACGGGCTGACGACGGCCGGGCGCGCCCTTCGTGCCGAGGTCGAGGCCCACACCGACGCACTCGCGGAGCCTCCGCTGACCGCGATCGGTCCCGCTGCGGCCGACCGGCTGGTGGAGTTGGCCGCGCCGCTGGTCACAGCCATCGTCGCCGCCGATGGGTTCCTCCCCGCCAACCCGATGGGCCTACGCCCGCTCGTGCCGACGAGGTGAGCGGCGGCAGCGCTCCGCCGCACCCCGTCAAGTGGCCGGCTGCTCCTGCCCGCGCTCGGGAGCCGGGCCACCGGTCGAAGCGGACGGGAGACGGCACCGGTGGCAGGATGAACCCGTGTCCCGACCAGATCCTCGTCAGGCGGCCAGAACGGCCGCGTTGTCGTCCGCCATGGCAGGTGCAGTCGACCTCTCCGCCCTGAAGGCCCGCTCGGAGGTCGCCGCCCGACCGCAGCAGGCGTCCGCGGGAGCGGAGGGTGCTGCCGGCTCGTTCGTCATCGACGCCACCGAACAGAGCTTCCAGGCCGACGTGCTCGAGCGGTCGCTCGAGGTCCCGGTCGTGGTCGACCTGTGGGCCACCTGGTGCGGCCCGTGCAAACAGCTCTCCCCCGTGCTGGAGCGGCTCGCCCAGGCCGGCAACGGTGCCTGGATCCTGGCCAAGGTCGACGTCGACGCCAACCCGCGGATCGCGCAGGCGTTCGGTGTTCAGTCGATCCCCATGGTCGTGGCCGTCGTCGGGGGCCAGCCGGTGGACGCGTTCAACGGTGCGCTGCCGGAGCCGCAGGTTCGCGAGTGGATCGCCGCGCTGCTCGACGCGCTGCGCGACCGGATGCCCGCCATCGCCCAGGCGGAGGCCGGTGCAGGTGCCGGGGAGGCACCGCCGGAGGAGGAGCCGGAAGACCCGCGTTTCACCGCGGCCGAGGACGCGCTCGAGCGCGGTGACTATGCGGCTGCGGAGGAGGCCTACCAGCAGATCCTCGCCGCCGAGCCGGCGAACGAACAGGCCGCAGCGGCGTTGTCGCAGGTGCGGTTCCTGGCCAGGGCGGAGAACGTCGACCCGACGGCCGTCGAGCGCGCGGACGCCGCGCCCGACGACGTCGACGCACAACTCGCCGCGGCGGACGCCGAGGTGGCGACGGACAGCGTCGACGCGGCGTTCAACCGGCTCGTGTCCACGGTCGGGCGCACATCGGGCGACGAGCGCGACCGCGCCCGCGAGCACCTCATCGGGCTGTTCGAGCTGTTCCCGGCCGACGACTCCCGCGTCACCGCGGCCCGGCGAGCACTCGCCCGCGCGCTGTTCTGAGCTCTGCCTGTCAGGCGGCGGTTCGTGCGCGGATACGGGTGCTCCAGCACTCGTATCCGCGCACGGGTCATTGACAGGTGTCCGCCCCGCCGAGCAGCCCGGCGCGGAACGTGCCGACGCGGTCGAACCCGTGCTCACGGACGTCGACGCCGCCCTCGGCGTCCCGCGCGGCCCAGTCGTGGGTCAGCAGTACCTGTACGGCTTCGTCGAGGTCGCCGGGGGAGAGCGTGAACCCACCGTCGGGCTCGACCAGCACGCCCGTGTAAGCCCCTGCCAGGCACAGTGCGGCTGCACCGGCCGCCGGCCCAGCGGTGTCGGCGCCGAGCGCGCCCTGTAGGGCTACGCCGTAGCGGCCGGCCACGAGGGTGGCTACGGCGTAGTCGCCGACCTCGCGGTAGAGGGCGGTGAGGCCGGCGGGGTCGACCGACACCACTCCGTCGGACGTGCAGAACCACACCGGCCCTTGGGGCGCCAGCTCGTGGTCCGGGCAGCTCGTCGCCGCGATCGGCGGGACCCGCCAGCCGGGCGCCAGCGCGCCGAACCATCCGGCGGCGTCCTGCTCCACAGCGGCGAGCAGCTCCGGCAGCGGGAGGTCCCCGCCACGGGCGCGGTCGGCCGCCGAGCCGAACCGCCGCTGCGTGAACACGCGGTTGTCCGTGCTCATCGCGGCGCAGCGGGCGGCCCCGTCCAGGAAGCCGTCCTGGAACGCCGAGACGCGGTCGAACGCGTTGCCGTGAGCGCTGTCGTTGCCGGGCTCGATGCCGAGCGGGTCGCGGAACTCGACGAGCGCCAGCAGCGCGTCGTCGCGCGCATCGAGGTCGGTGGTGAGCCCGGCGACGGGCCGCTCGGCCAGGCGCGCGAAAGCGGCACCCGCGTAACAGTCGGCCATCGTCTCGAGCAGGATCGTCGGATAGCGCAGTGGGTCGCGGGCCTGCGCCTCGTCGAGCCCGAGGCGGGTCTGCACCGCATGGCCCATCTCATGGGCCAGCGCGACCACGACCCCTGCGGTGCCGAACCGATGGTGCAGATCGGGCAGGAGGCCGTCTGCGTCCCAGACGACGGCATCCTCGGCGGGGCAGTAGAACGCCTGGTCGGAGAGGTCGGCGGCGCGGGCGACGCAGGGCGGCGCGGGTGCGCCCGGATCGGCGGTGTCGACCGGCGCGAAGACTGCGACGTCGGTCCAGTCCCGGGCGAACGCGGCGGGGAAGTCGTTGCGCCAGATCTCCTGCAGGGCTGCGGTGGCCGTGGCCGCGGTCTCGTCGGCGGACAGCGGGAGTGCTCCGGATGCGCGACTGGGCGCCGCGGCGCCGGCGGTGGACTGTTGCCCTGCCGCGCTCGCCCGGCCAGGGACGACCTGCGCACACCCCGTGACCAGGACGCCCAGCGCGACGGCGAGCGCGGCTGCGGCCCGGGGCCGGTGCCGGGACGGGACACGCACGGGAGAATCATCGCCCGTCGCCACGCTCCGGGGGAGCGGTTCGGCCGAACACGACCGGGCGGGATAGCGTCAGGCACCGTGTCGTTGATGAGGGACCTCCACGCCGGCCGGACCGGGATTGTGCGGTGGGGAATCGCCGGGCTACTCGTGGTGGCGTCGATCGTCACGACGGTCGTGCTGTACGTGCTGCATCCCGACGCGCTGGTGACCTTGCTGCCTTCGACCGACATGCGTGAGCTGCACGTCGACTTCGACACGTTCTGGCACTCGGCCGTCGCGCTGACCCAGGGCGCCGACATCTACCACACCTCTGCCAAGCTCACGAACCTCAACCCGCCGCTGCTCACGGTGCTGCTCACGCCACTCACGCTGTTCGACTCGCTCACCGCGTACCGGGTCTTCGCGGTGCTCACGCTGCTGATCGTCGTGGGCGCGGTACTGGCCGTGGCCCGCGAGCTGCGCCTGCACCGGGCTGCCACGGCGCTGGCCGTGCTGGCCGTGCTGGCGTCATCGCCGCTGCACGGCACCCTCGTGCTCGGCCAGATCTACCCGTTGCTGCTCGCCGGCCTGGTCGCGGGCTGGATTGCGGAACGGCGCGGCCGGCCGGTGCTCGCCGCCGTGCTCTTCGGGGTCACGGTGGCGCTCAAGCCGTCGCTGGCCCCGCTGCTGCTGCTCCCCGCGGTGCAGCGGCGGTGGGTCTCGCTGTGGACCGGGCTGGGTGCCGCGACGGCCGCCACTGTCGTCGGGGTACTCGTCGCCGGGCCGTCGAGCGGGTTCGAGTGGCTCCACATCGCGGTCACCGAGCCCGTGCCGGACACCGTCGACAACGCCTCGCTGCCCGGGCTCGCCGTGCGGTTCGGCGTGCCGTCGGTACTGGGCACGTTGCTCGGGGCGGTCGTGCTGATCAGCACACTGGTGTGGTGCGGGCGCCACCGGCACCGCATCGACCCGGCCGGTGCTGCCCCGTGGGCCGTGCTCGCCGCGGGACTGCTCGTCTCCCCGATCTCGTGGCACAACTACCTGATGCTGCTCTGGCCGGGTGTGCTCGTGCTGATCACGCTCGGGCGTGGCGCGGCCGCTGCAGTCGCGCTCGCGGTGATCGTGATACCGGTGTCCTGGAACGCGGGCTGGCCGCCCGAGGGCTTCGGGCCGGACGTCGCGCGGTCGCTCTACTGCGCCATCCTGATCGGCTACTGGGCGGTGTTGTTGCGCTCGGTGTTGTTGCGCTCGCCGCCGTCCGAAGGCTCGGCTGCCCTCGGCTCCGACGACTCGGCGACGTCCGACGGCTCGGCGACGTCCGACGGCTCGGTGATCTCCGACGGCTCGGTGAAGTCCGCGCCGGTCGGTGCGCCGTCCGCCCACTCGTCCGGCTCCTGACCCACGATCTGGGGCTTCCCGGCCACGACGTCCCCGATCTCCGGCACGGGCGGTGCCTCCGTGGGGGCGTCGTCGGTGACGGGAGCCGCCGGGGCCTGGTCGACCACGTCCTCCTCCCGGGGGACGGCGTCGCCGGCGAGGGTGACGGGCGGTGCCGCGTCGGCCGGGGCCGCGGCGACCGCACGCCTGCGGGCCGCACCCGCGAACGGCTCGGGAACCAGCCACAACACACCCGAGGGCGGCAGCTGCAGCACCACTGACGCCGGCCTCCCGTGCCACATCGTCTGCTCGGCCTCCACCGCGCCGAGGTTGCCCACCCCGGAGCCGCCATAGATCTGCGCGTCGGTGTTGAGCACTTCGCGCCAGCGCCCAGCGAAGGGCAAGCCGACCCGGTAGTCCGGCTTCGGGGTACCCGAGAAGTTCGCCACGCAGGCGAGCACCGTTGGCTTGCCGTCGGCGTCGACCCCGTGCCGCAGGAAGCTCAGGACGTTGCCGGAGGCGTCGTTGGCGTCGATCCAGGAGAACCCTTCAGGGGTGGTGTCCTTCGTCCACAGGGCGGGGTTGGCGCGGTAGATCCGGTTGAGGTCGCCGACGAGCGTCTTGACGCCGCGGTGCAGGGGGTCCTCCAGCAGGTGCCAGTCCAGCGACCGCTGCTCGGACCACTCCCGCTCCTGGCCGAACTCGCCGCCCTGGAACAACAGCTGCTTGCCCGGGTGGGCCCACATGTAGGCCAGAAGCGCGCGCAGTCCTGCCGACTTGTTCCACGGGTCGCCGGGCATCCGGGTCCACAGCGAGCCCTTGCCGTGCACCACCTCGTCGTGCGACAGCGGCAGCACGAAATTCTCGCTGAACGCGTACATGAGCGAGAACGTCATCTGGTTGTGGTGGTAGCCCCGGTAGATGGGGTCGCGCCCGATGTAGTCGAGCGTGTCGTGCATCCAGCCCATGTTCCACTTGAAGCCGAATCCCAGGCCACCGAGGTGGGTGGGGCGGGAGACGCCCGGCCAGGCCGTGGACTCCTCGGCGATCGTGACGACGCCCGGGTGTTTGCGGTACACGGTCGCGTTCATCTCCTGCAGGAACGCGACGGCGTCGAGGTTCTCCCGGCCACCGTGCACGTTGGGCAGCCACTGACCCTCGGGGCGGGAGTAGTCGAGGTAGAGCATGCTGGCCACGGCGTCCACCCGCAGGCCGTCGATGTGGAACTCCTCCAGCCAGTAGAGCGCGTTCGCGACGAGGAAGTTGCGCACCTCCGTGCGCCCGAAGTCGAACACGAGCGTGCCCCAGTCGGGCTGCTCGCCGCGGCGCGGGTCGGCGTGCTCGTAGAGCGGGGATCCGTCGAACTTCGCCAGCGCCCACTCGTCACGCGGGAAGTGCGCCGGCACCCAGTCGACGATCACGCCGTAGCCGTTGCGGTGCAGGTGGTCGACGAAGTACCGGAAGTCGTCGGGTTCGCCGAACCGCGATGTCGGCGCGTAGTACGACGTCACCTGGTAGCCCCACGACCCGCCGAACGGGTGCTCGGCCACGGGTAGCAGCTCGACGTGGGTGAAGCCCATCTCGTCGAGGTAGTCGACCAGCTCGTGCGCCAGCTCCCGGTAGGTGAGGCCCTGGCGCCACGAACCGAGGTGCACCTCGTAGATGCTCATCGGCTCGGCGTGCGCCTGGCGCAGCCCCCGAGCCGCCATCCACTCCTCGTCGCCCCACTCGTGGGTCGAGACGTCGACGACCGACGCCGTGGCCGGCGGGATCTCGGTACGGAACGCCATCGGGTCGGCCTTGTCGCGCCACCGGCCGTCCTTGCCGAGGATGCGGAACTTGTAGCGGACGCCCGCGCCGATGCCCGGGACGAACAGCTCCCACACCCCGGAGCTGCCCAGCACGCGCATCGGGTGTGCCCAGCCCGTCCAGCCGTCGAAGTCGCCGGTCACCCGTACGCCTTGCGCGGTGGGTGCCCAGACGGCGAAGCTCGTGCCCGTGACGGGGCCGGCGGGCGTGTCGTAGCGGCGCACGTGTGCGCCGAGCACGTCCCACAGCCGCTCGTGGCGGCCCTCTCCGATCAGGTGCAGGTCGATCTCGCCCAACGTGGGCAGCCAGCGGTACGGGTCGTCGACGATGTCCACGCGCTCGCCGTACCGGACCGCAAGCCGGTAGTCCGCGGGCGGGCCGGGCACGACGCCGGAGAACAGCCCGGCGTCGTGCACCTTCACGAGGGGATACCCCTCGCCGCCCTCACGGACCACGTGCACCTCGTCGGCGTGCGGGCGCAGTGCCCGGACGACCATGCCGTCCGGGTGCGGGTGCGCGCCGAGCACGGAGTGCGGGTCGTGGTGCGCTCCCCCGAGCACGCGGTCGACCGCCTGCGGGTCCGGTGCGAACGGCTCCGTCGCAGGGTTGATCGTCTGGGTGGGGTTCTCCTCGCGATCCACTCGCGCACCCTATTGCCAACAGGTGCTCGTCGCCGACCCTGGGCACGCGGACGGACGACGGCGAACGCACGTAGGTGTACTACGGTTTCCTAGTACCCTGCTGCCGTGAGTGAGGTTCCGGTCCGCGAGCTGAACCAGGACACGGCAGGCGTGCTGGCTCGGGTCAAGCGGGGCGAGGAGATCGACGTGACCGAGCGGGGGGTCGTCATCGCGCGGCTCGTTCCGGCCCAGGCTCACCCGCTTGCTGACCTGATCGCCGCCGGGGTACTGCATCCGCCCAGGCGGAGTGGCCCGATCCCTCGTCCGACCGGTCCCGTGAGCACCGACAGCGAGGCCGGGGCCGTCCTCCGCGCGATGCGTGACGACGAACGGTACTGATGATCTACCTCGACACGGCTGCGCTGGTGAACTGCTTCGTCGCGAACGGGAGAGGACGCATTTGTCGACTGGCTCGACGACAGGCCGGACACGCTCCTCGTGACGTCGACACTCTCCGAGGTGGAGTTGCCTCGCGCACTGAGGCGCATCGACCCGACGCTGCTGGCAGGCGCGCCTGCGCTGCTCGAACGGCTGGCGCGGCAGGAGATCGACGACGTCGTGCGTGCGACCGCCGCCGCGTACGCGAGCGCGGAGCTGCGCTTCCTCGACGCCATCCACCTCGCCACCGCACAGGTCGTCATCGGCTCGCGCCTCACGGCGTTCGTGACCTACGACCGGCGCCTGCTCGCTGCCGCGACCGATCTGTCGCTCGCGGTGGCCAGCCCGGGCGCGCCAACGGGGTGAGGCTTGCGCTGAATCAGTGGTGTGCGCCCGTCTCGCTGGTCAGGCGCTGGATCGAGGCGAGCGGGATCTGTGCCCACGACGGACGGCTGCGGGTCTCGTACAGCACCTCGTACACGGCCTTGTCGAGCTCGAACGCCCGGAGCAGGGTGGCCTGCTCCCGCGGGTCGGCGCCGTCGCGGAGCGAATAGCCGTCGCAGAAGGCGGACCGGTTGCGCTCGGCCCACTCCTTCGCGCGCCACACCATCTGGGAGTCGTGGTCCGGGTCGGTCCAGTCGCTCGCAGGCTCCCACTTGGACAGCTGGTGGAACGCCGCATAGTCGAACGAGCGCAACATCCCGGCGATGTCACGCAGCGCCGAATCGGGCTTGACGCGCTCCGCGAGCGGCGCAGCGGGCTCTCCCTCGAAGTCGATCACCAGCCAGCCGAAGGGGGTGCGGAGCGTCTGGCCGAGGTGCAGGTCGCCGTGCACGCGCTGGGTGGGGATCGAGCCCTCGAGTGCGGCGACGGCCTCGTAGACCTCCCGGATCGGGTCCACGTAGTCGTTCAGCGCGGGCACCTCACTGGCCACCGTGGAGAGCCGCTCGTTCCACGTGGCCGCCAGCGCCCTGGGGTCGCCCACGCCCGCGCCGAGGGCCTCGCGCAGCTCGGCGTGCACCACCGCGACCGTCTCGCCCAACCGCGACGCCTCCGCCGCGAAGTCGCCACCCACCTCGTCGGCGCGCAGATCGCCCTCGGCCAGCAGGTCGCGCACGCTCGCCAGTGCCATCGCCCAGCCATCCGCCGAGTTGCCTGCGAAGTCCTGCAGCATCCCGAGCGTGACCGGCGCGCCGTCCAGTACGCCCTCGATGGCACCCTGCAGGGCCGCGACCTCGTTGCTGCCCACCGAGCGCAGCGCGCGGTGCAGCTCCAGATCGGGGTTCAGGCCGGGGGCCACCCGTCGGAACAGCTTGAGGATCGACTGATCGCCCCACGACACGGACGTGTTGGACTGCTCGACACCGAGAACACGGCCGGTGGCGCCTTCCGCGATCTTCGCACCGGGCTCGGGAACGAACCGGACGTCGCCGACGGTGAGCCCGTTGCGCACGGCGTCCAGGACCCACTCGGTGACCACCGGATCCCACAGCCCGTCGTATGCGAGACAGCTACCGACCTGTCCGATCACGACGTGCTCCAGCTCGCCGCGCAGGTGCTCCCTGCGGGCGACGAGGATCTGGTAATGCTGCACCGGGGAGCCGTCGTCGAATGTGACGGCGACCAGAACGAGATCGAGAAGCGGTTCACCCTCGGTCAGCAGCGGTGTCACGGTGGCCACCGTGACCTCGCGGACCGGACGGCCCTTGGCGGCGAACCAGCGTTGCTGGGGCAGCCAGTGGGGCAGCAGGGTTGGAAGCTCCTCGGCCAGACTCACGCAGACTCCTCCGCAGGGGTGATCGAGAACCAATAGAAGCCATGCCCCGGCAGCGTCAGCAGGTAGGGCAGCTCACCGATTCGCGGGAAGGGCACTCCTCCGGTGAGTTCATGGGGTGCACAACCCTGCCACTGCGACAGGTCGAGCTCCACGGGCTGCGGGAACCTCGACATGTTGTTGACGCACAGCACGACGTCGTCGCCGTGGCTGCGCACGTATGCCAGCACGGACGGGTTCGTACCGCCGAGCTCGTGGTACTCGCCCAGGCCGAACGCGGGGTGGCGCTTGCGGACCTCGATCATGTGCCGGTTCCAGTGCAGCAGTGACGTCGTGGAGTTGACCTGCGCCTCGATGTTCACGGCCTGATAGCCGTAGAGCGGGTCCATGATGATCGGCAAGTACATCCGGCCCGGGTCGCAGGTGGAGAACCCGGCATTGCGGTCGGGCGTCCACTGCATCGGGCTACGCACTGCGTCGCGGTCGCCGAGCCAGATGTTGTCTCCCATGCCGATCTCGTCACCGTAGTACAGAACCGGTGAACCTGGCAGCGAGAGCAGCAGCGCGGTGAACAGTTCCAGCTGGTTGCGGTCGTTCTCCAGCAGGGGGGCCAGCCGGCGGCGGATCCCGATGTTGGCCTTCATCCGCGGGTCCTTGGCGTACTCCGCGTACATGTAGTCGCGCTCTTCGTCGGTGACCATCTCGAGCGTCAGCTCGTCGTGGTTGCGCAGGAAGATGCCCCACTGCGCGCCCGACGGGATCGCCGGCGTCTGGGCCAGGATCTCCGAGATCGGGAAGCGGTTCTCGCGGCGCACCGCCATGAAGATGCGCGGCATCAGCGGGAAGTGGAAGGCCATGTGGCACTCGTCGCCGCCGACCTCGGCGTCGCCGAAGTACTCCACGACGTCCGACGGCCACTGGTTGGCCTCCGCGAGGAGCACCCGGCCGGGGTACTCGTCGTCCATCACCTTCCGGCACCGCTTGAGGAAGGCGTGCGACTCGGCGAGGTTCTCGCAGTTGGTGTCCTCGCGCTCGAACAGGTACGGCACGGCATCGAGCCGGAAACCGTCGATGCCCAGGTCGAGCCAGAAGCGCAGGACCTCGATCATCGCTTCCTGCACTGCCGGGTTGTCGTAGTTCAGGTCGGGCTGGTGGGAGAAGAAGCGGTGCCAGTAGAACTGGCCGCGCACCGGGTCGTAGGTCCAGTTCGACGTCTCGGTGTCGACGAAGATGATCCGTGCGTCGGCGTAGCGGGAGTCGTCGTCGGACCAGACGTAGTAGTCGCCGTAGGGACCCTCGGGGTTGCGGCGGGACTCCTCGAACCACGGGTGGGTGTCGGAGGTGTGGTTCATGACCAGGTCCGTGATGACCCGGATACCCCGCTTGTGTGCCTCGTCGAGCAGGACTACGAAGTCCTCGACCGTGCCGAACTCGGGCAGCACGGCCCGGAAGTCGCGGATGTCGTAGCCACCGTCGCGCAGCGGGGAGTCGTAGAAGGGCGGCAGCCAGAGGCAGTCGACGCCGAGCCACTGCAGGTAGTCGAGCTTCTCGGTCAGACCGCGAAGGTCGCCGGTGCCGTCGCGGTTGGAGTCGGCAAACGCTCTGACCAGCACCTCGTAAAACACGGCCCGTTTGAACCAGTCGCGATCGACATCCAGTGTGCGCGCATGGCCGTACTCGTCGGAGGAGTTCTCGGGCAGCTGGTCGTCGGCGTTGAGCGGGGCGGCGGCCGAGGGGTCGATCGACATAGGGGTATCGCGTTCCTACCGGGTGGGGATGGATGGCGGAAGGGGCACCCCACCAGTCTTCCCGGGCGATTGCCCGAGCGCATGACGTGGCTCGAGGAGCTGCCCCGCAGCGTAGCCGCCGTTCTCGTCCGGACCACGACAGCTCGGCCGCGGTGAGACACGCATCGCACGAAAGAGGGAGAGGATTCACTACCCGGAGCCGACAGCCGATGGCGTCGTCCAGTGCACGGGCCCGGCCGCTCCGGCCGGCGGAGCAGGTGGGAGAGCACGGTGCCGCCCCGCAAGCGGTGAGCAGGGCACAGCCAGCCTGCGGCCGCAGTACAGATGTCGGTGAGCAGAACCTGCTCGGATGCCTCGCGGCGCTCGCGCGTCAGGGCGCCGCTTTCCGCCCTACCGCTCCACCCGGAAGATGTGCGCCACGTGGCTCCAGGGCTCCAGCCGGACGAAGTTGAACTGGCCCCACTGGTAGACCTCGCCGCTCACCTCGTCGTGCACGGTGATGGTGTCGTCCCAGTCCACGCCGAGCGCCGGCATGTCGAGCGCGGTGTTGCCCTCCTGTGCGGTGTGCGGTTCGAGCGTGCACACCACCAGGACCGTGTCGCCCGTGGCCGGGTCGGTCTTCGAGTAGGCGATGATCGCGTCGTTGTCCACGTGGTGGAAGTGGATGTCGCGCAGTTGCTGCAGCGCCGGGTGCGCGCGCCGGATCTCGTTGAGCCGCGTGATGTAGGGCTCGAGCGAGTTGCCGCTGGCCGCGGCGCCCTCGAAGTCGCGCGGACGCAGCTCGTACTTCTCGGAGTTGAGGTACTCCTCGCTGCCCGGCTTGGCGGGCTCCCACTCGTACAGCTCGTAGCCCGAGTAGACGCCCCACGTGGGCGCCATCGTGGCGGCGAGGGTGGCCCGGATGGCGAACGCTCCCGGGCCGCCGGCCTGAAGCGACTCGTGGAGGATGTCCGGCGTGTTGACGAACAGGTTGGGCCTGGCCTCGTCGGCGCGTTCGGCGTGCATCAGCGCGAACTCGGTGAGCTCCGCCTTCGTGGTGCGCCAGGTGAAGTAGCTGTAGGACTGGGTGAACCCGAGCCGGGCCAGCCCGAACAGGCGGGCCGGGCGGGTGAACGCCTCGGCCAGGAACAGCACGTCCGGATACCGGGCTTTCACCTGCCAGATCAGCCAGTGCCAGAAGTTCGGCGGCTTGGTGTGGGGGTTGTCGACGCGGAAGATCCGGACGCCGTGCTCGACCCAGTGCAGTACCACGCGGAGCGACTCGGCGTAGATCCCGGCCGGGTCGTTGTCGAAGTTGATGGGATAGATGTCCTGGTACTTCTTCGGCGGGTTCTCGGCGTAGGCGATGGAGCCGTCGGGGCGGACGGTGAACCACTCCGGATGCTCGGCCACCCACGGGTGGTCGGGCGCGCATTGCAATGCGAAATCGAGCGCCACCTCCATGCCGAGATCCTGCGTGCGCGCAACGAACGCGTCGAAGTCGTCGAGGGTGCCGAGTTCGGGGTCGATCGCGTCGTGACCGCCCTCGGCGGAGCCGATCGCCCACGGCGAGCCGACATCGCCGGGACCCGCATTCACCGAGTTGTTGCGCCCCTTGCGGTGCATCGTGCCGATCGGATGGATCGGCGGGAGATAAACGACGTCGAAGCCCATCGCCGCGACCCGGTCGAGCTGCTTGGCTGCCGTGACGAACGACCCGTGCACTGCGCGGCCGGTTTCGTCGCGGCCGCCCGTGGAGCGGGGGAAGAACTCGTACCAGGAGCCGAAGAGCGCGCGCTCGCGGTCGACGTAGATCTGCTGGGCGCGGCCGCGGGTGACCAGCTCCCGGACCGGGCGCTCGGTCATGATCGTCTGCACGGCGGGGAACAGCGCCGGCGCGACGCGGGCGCCCAGCGGCATCGCCGTGTCGCGCAGGGCGTTGGCGGCGCCGAAGAGCAGGTCGCGATGCCCGCGCTCACCGGGCCGACGGCCGACCCGCTGGAGCAGCCGGGCCCCGACCTCGAGGTCGTTGGCCAACTCCTCGGCGCTCTGCCCGGCTTCGAGCTTGACGGTGACCGCGTGTCGCCAGGTGGACCACGGGTCGCTCCAGGCGTCGACCCGGAAGGTCCACAGGCCCGGCTCGTCGGCGACCACGACGGCGGTGAACCGGTCGGTGCCGGTGCCGGTGGGCGTCATGCGGACATGGTGGGCGGGGCCGCGGCTGCCGACCTTCTTCCAGACCACGTTGGCGGCGACGGCGTCGTGGCCCTCGCGCCACACCGTGGCGCCGAGCGGGACCACCTCGCCCACGACGGCCTTGCTGGGATGGCGGCCGCCACTGACCGAGGGGCTGATGTCATCGATTCCCAGCCGACCGGTCATCGGCTCACCCCCAGCTGCATGCCCGTCGCGGAAGTCACAAACCTATCTACCCGTTGTGCGCCTGATCAGAACGGGCCGCCGCCGTTCACGTGATCGTGACCAGATGTCCGCCGTCCGGATGTAAACCAGGGCCCGCGCCGCCCCGAAGGAGTACAGGCAGTGGCATCGAGGAGGCTGCGGCACCCGCTGGCCGCTGATCAAGGCGCAGACGCGGTTCGCGGAGATCATTGAACGACACCTGTGTCTTGATCGCCAGGGGAGCAGGGATATGGGCTCCTCCACTTGACCGATCACGGGATCCATTCATCTATGGTCCCCGCCGTGAGAGCTCTCCGGCGGTTCACCGTTCGTGCTCAGCTGCCTGCGTCCCTGGCACCGCTGCAGACGCTGGCCACCAACCTGCGCTGGAGCTGGCATCCCCCGACGCAGGACCTGTTCGCAGCCCTCGACCCTGAGGCATGGGAACGGGCC
>DASRSC010000011.1:0-1646 GCA_035695525.1 Pseudonocardia sp.
GACGCTGGTCGGGATGTTCCGGGACATCGAGCTGGCCGAGGACGTGGCCCAGGAGGCCTTCGCGATCGCGGCAGAGCGCTGGCCCCGGGACGGCGAGCCCGCCAACCCGACCGCCTGGCTGATCACGACGGCACGGAACCGGGCGATCGACCAGATCCGCCGGCAGCAGGTGCTCGCCGAGAAGACCCGGTTGATCGCCCACGAGCTCACTGCGCACCTGGAACCCACGATGGACGAACCGACGACCTTCCGGGACGAGCGTCTCGAGCTGATCTTCACCTGCTGCCACCCGGCGCTGTCCCGTGAGGCGCAGGTGGCGATGACCCTCCGGACCTTGGGCGGCCTGTCGACCGAGGAAATCGCGCGCGCGTTTCTGACCCCGTTCGACACGATGAGCAAGCGCCTCACCCGCGCCAAGCACAAGATCCGCGACGCGCGCATCCCGTTCGCCGTGCCGGAAGACCACCAGTTGCCCGACCGGCTCGCGGCCGTCCTCGTGATCGTCTACCTCGTCTTCAACCAGGGCTGGAGCGATGGTCGGGTCGACCTGGCCGCCGAGGCGATCCGACTGGGCCGGGCGTTGGCCGAGCTCATGCCCGATGAGTCGGAGGCCCTCGGGCTGTTGGCCCTGATGCTGCTGAACGACGCCCGCCGCGAAGCCCGAGTGCGCGAGGGCGTGCTCGTCCCGCTGGACGAGCAGGACCGGTCGTTGTGGGACGAGCAGCAGATCCTGGAGGGTCGCGAGCTTCTCGAGCGGGCGGTCGCCCGGCAGAGCGCCGGGAGCTACGTCATCCAGGCAGCCATCGCCGACCTGCACCTGCAGCAACCCCGTGACTGGCAGCAGATCGCCGCGCTCTACGGGACGCTCGCCAAGCGCACCGGATCACCGGTGGTAGAGCTCAACCGCGCCGTGGCCCTCGCAGAGTTGGACGGCCCGGACGCGGGTCTTGCCCTCCTCGACACCCTCACCCTCGACGGCTACCGCTACTACCACTCGACCCGGGCCGAGCTCCTCCGTCGCGCCGGGCGAACGGGCGACGCTCGGGCTGCGTATGCGCGCGCCCTCGAGCTCGCCGAGACCGACCCCGAGCGTCAGTTCCTCGCGCGTCGACTCGAGGAACTGACCTGACCGATCGCACTGGAACGGCGTGACGCGCCGCGCTCTGCCCTGCGGACCCGGGGGCTGGCCGACGCTGTCAGCCCGCCTTGAGCTCGGCCATAGCCTCAAAGGCCAGCCTGGGCCGCCAGCCCAGGCCCTGATAGCCGCTGCCCGGTCCCTGCGGCAGCATCGACACCAGGCCGTAGCTGGCCAGGTCGACGTCCCGGCGGGGGATCGGTGCTGGTCGGCTGGTGGTACGCATAGCTTGCTGTATTTCGCTTCTGTACGGAGGGGCAGACGCTACAGGAACAAGCCTTGATCTCCACAGGGTCTCCACAAGTCCTGCACCCGGCCTCCGCACGCCATGCATCTGCTGGTGCCCGGCCCGCGACGCGTGAGCGTCGAGAGCGAGAGGTACGACGATGTTCCTGGATCTCCTAGCGGGCGGCGGGCTCCTCGCTGCCGGTTATATCGTGGGCTACCTCACCGCGCGGACCGTTCATCGGCGCTCGGCAGGGCAGGAAGACTGCACTTGCGGGCACCCCGT
>DASRSC010000012.1:0-4837 GCA_035695525.1 Pseudonocardia sp.
CGCCGACCTGCTGGCCGACAGCGCAGCCGCCGTGCTGGCGCTGGACTACGACCCCGTCACCGCCGCGCACGTGGCACGGCGCTATCCGCGCGTCGGGTCTGCACGTGCCAACCTCGTGGCACTCCCTGTGCGGGACGGCCGCTGCGACGCGGTGGTCTCGCTGCAGGTGATCGAGCACCTCTGGGAGCAGGAGCGGTTCCTGCGCGAGTGCCACCGGGTGCTGCGCCCCGGCGCAGCGCTGCTGCTCTCCACGCCCAACCGCCTGACGTTCTCCCCCGGCCGCGACACCCCGCTCAACCCGTTCCATACCCAAGAGCTCTCGGGAACCGAGCTGGCGGGGCTGGTCCGGGGCGCCGGATTCGTCGACGTCGAGATCCTCGGGTTGCACCACGGCAGGCGGCTGCGCGAGCTCGACGCCCGGCACGGCGGCTCGATCGTCGACGCGCAGGTCGCCGTGGCCGTCGCGGGAGCGCAGTGGCCGCCGGCCCTGCTGGGCGACGTCGCCTCGGTGACGTGTGACGACTTCGATCTCACCGCGGGCGACCTCGACGCCAGCCTGGATCTCGTCGCCCTCGCCGTGCGCCCGTGAGCGAGCCCGCCGGAACGTTCTGCCTGGTCCTGCACAGCCACCTGCCGTGGCTCGCACACCACGGACGCTGGCCGGTCGGCGAGGAGTGGCTCTACCAGTCGTGGGCACACGCCTACCTCCCGGTGCTCGACCTCGTGGAGCGCCTCGCCGCCGACGGGTACCGCGACCTGCTGACGCTCGGCGTCACGCCGGTGCTCGCCGCGCAGCTCGACGACCCGCACTGCCTGCGCGGCATGCACGACTGGCTCGGCGGCTGGCTGCTGCGCGCCCACGGCGCCGCATCCCGGCTCCCGGACCTCGCATCGCACGAACATCGCGCCGCGACCGCTGCGCTCGACCTGTTCGAGTCACGCTGGCGACACGGCGCCTCCCCGATGCTGCGCCGCCTCGCCGACGCGGGGGCGGTCGAGCTGCTCGGTGGGCCCGCGACGCACCCGTTCGCCCCGCTGCTGCTCCCCGAGGTCCGTGCGTTCTCACTCGAGACGGGCCTCGCCGACGCGGCGCTCAGGCTCGGCTCGCGGCCTGCGGGCATCTGGGCGCCCGAGTGCGGCTACGCGCCCGGGATGGAGCACGGGTACGCGGCCGCCGGTGTCCGGCGGTTCCTCGTCGACGGTCCCGCGCTGCGCGGTGACACCGCACTCGCCCGTCCCGTCGGGACCTCGGACGTCCTGGCCTTCGGCCGCGACCTGCAGGTCACCTACCGCGTGTGGTCACCGCGCTCGGGCTACCCCGGCGGCCGCGACTACCGCGACTTCCACACGTTCGACCACCCGTCCGGGCTCAAGCCGGCCCGCGTCACCGGGCGGTCCGTGGCTCCGGAGGACAAGCGCCCCTACGAGCCCGCCCGCGCCGCGGCGGCGGTGGCCCGCGACGCCGCCGACTTCGTGGCGGTCGTCCGCGACCGGCTCCTCCGGCTGCGGGAGCGGCTCGGCCGGCCCGCGCTGACCGTTGCCGCTTTCGACACGGAGCTGTTCGGGCACTGGTGGCACGAGGGCCCCGCCTGGCTGGAGGCGGTGCTGCGGGCGCTGCCGGCGGCCGGCGTCCGGGTGACGACGCTGCGCGGGGCCGTCGACGCGGGGCTGGTCGGCGAACCGGTCGAGCTGCCGCCGTCGTCCTGGGGGTCGGGCAAGGACTGGCGGGTGTGGGCCGGGGAGCAGGTGGCCGACCTGGTGGCACTCAACGAGCAGGTACAGAAGACGCTGTCGGGGGCAGTCGCACCGGACGTTGCGCGCGACCCGCTTCGCGACGCGCTCGCGCAGGAGGCGTTGCTCGCACTGTCCAGTGACTGGGCCTTCATGGTCAGCAAGGACTCCGCCGCCGGCTACGCGCGCGACCGCGCGCACGGGCACGCCGGCCGCGTCGAGGAGCTGGCCCGCCTGCTCGCCGCCGACCGGCGTCCCGCAGCGGCCCGCCGGGTGGCCTCCTGGCCTCCGGCCCCCTTCGGCCACGTCGACGCCCGCACCCTCTGACGGTTCGGAGAACTTCTGCGCGCCCGGCCGACGCTGCTCGGCCGGGGTAAGCGCGGCCCCGGCGGGGCACGTCGCCTGCTGTGCAGCCGGCCGCCCAGCAGGCTCGCGCCGCTGTCGGGCCAGTCGGGCTTCGCGTCGAACGCCATGATCACCGAGTCGCCGATCCTGACTTCCGCGTGGCCGATCGTGCCGTCCTGGTTCAGGACGCGCAGGGCCGTGTCTGTGTCGAAGGTCTGCTCGACGAAGTCGAGGAACGTCGCCGCTCCCTTGGCGGCCACGTACGGCGTCACCGTGGACTTGCCACCGGGGATGGTCGTTGTTGCGTGTCGGGCACGTTCACATCCCACTCCTGCCGGCTGCGCCCGGCTACCGCCGGGTAGGTTGCGGGGGATGCGGGTGCTGATGGTGTCCTGGGAGTACCCCCCGGTAGTGATCGGGGGACTGGGGCGGCACGTACACGCGCTCGCGGAGGAGCTGGCGGCCGCAGGGCACGAGGTCGTCGTGCTCTCCCGGCAGCCCGCGGGCACCGACGCCGCGACCCACCCGACGCTCGACGAGCTCGTCGGCGGCGTACGCGTGCTGCGCGTTGCGGAGGACCCGGCGCACCTGGAGTTCGAACACGACATGGTGGCGTGGACGCTCGCGATGGGGCACGCGCTGCTGCGCGCCACACTCACGCGGCTCACGGATTGGCGGCCGGACGTCGTGCACGCCCACGACTGGCTCGTGGCACATCCGGCGATCGCGCTGGCCGACGTGCTCGGGGTGCCGTTGGTCGCCACGATCCATGCCACCGAGGCCGGCCGGTACGCGGGCTGGCTGTCCGCACCGCTGAGCCGGCAGGTGCACTCCGTCGAATGGTGGCTCGCGAACCGCGCCGACGCCGTGATCACGTGCTCGTCCGCGATGCGGGACGAGGTTGCCGAGCTCTTCGAGCTCGACCCCGGCCGGATCGCGGTGCTGCACAACGGGATCGTGCCGCGCCGCTGGCGCACGAGCCGGGCGCGCGTCACGAGCGCCCGGAACCGGTTCGCGCCGGGCGGCGGCCCGCTCCTGCTGTACTTCGGGCGGCTCGAGTACGAGAAGGGCGTGCAGGACCTGATTGCGGCCCTGCCCAGCATCCGTAGGGCGCATCCCGGCACACGGGCATTGGTCGCGGGCACCGGGACAGCTGCGGAGATGCTGGTGGAGTCGGCGCGAAGGCACCGCGTCCGTCGCAGCGTCGACTTTCTCGGCCATCTACCCGACGAGGATCTGGTCGCACTGCTCGCGGCGGCCGATGCAGTGGTACTGCCCAGCCGCTACGAGCCGTTCGGGATCGTGGCGCTGGAGGCGGCCGCGGCAGGGGCGCCTCTCGTGGCGTCCACGGCGGGCGGGCTCGGCGAGGTCGTGGTCGATGGGGAGACCGGAATGTCGTTCGCCCCGGGGGACGTGGAAGCGCTGGCGCGCGCCGTCGGCTCCGTGCTCACGGACCCGAAGGCCGCGGAGCGGCGGGCCGACGCGGCGCGCACCCGACTGGCGGTCGACTTCGACTGGGCCCGCATCACCGCAGGTACGGCGGCTGTGTACGCCGCAACCCACGCCGGCGGGGCCATCGAGTCGGGCCGGCCGAAGATTCCGACCGGCAATGTGTTCGGACGCTGAGCGCCCTGGGTGGTGATCAGGCTGCTTCGTCGTTCATGATCTCCAGCGCGGCGTCGGGGTACTCCGACACGAGCTGCTGGATGAGGTCGTCGCGGTCCTCCGCGACAGCTGCGTTCACGGCGGCCGTGTACTCGTCGTCTAGGGCGTTGAGACGGCGAACGGTGTCGTCCTTCATGGGGCACACACCTTCCTGGCTGGCATTATTTCTTCCGACAGCTATTGAACGCGACTGAGCGCGCCGTCGTTCCCCCTAGTTGTGCCAGGTCACATCGATTCAGCTGCGTTAACTCTCCTTGGGGATCCGACTACCGGACGTTTGCTCTACGCGTTCCCGCACGGCGGCCTCGGTCTTGCGCGCGATATCGGCGAGGGCGGCCCGGCGATCGGCGGCTGCATCGAAGTCGGCGAGCCGGTTCCGCACCACCCGGGCCGGAGCGCCGACGGCCACCGAGTACTCCGGGATGTCACCGCGTACCACCGCGTGCGCCCCGAGCACCGAACCCCGGCCGACCCGGGTGCCGCGCAGCACCGACACCTTCACGCCGATCCAGCAGTCGGGCCCGATCCGCACCGGCGTCTTGACGATGCCCTGGTCCTTGATCGGGACGCGTACGTCCTCGATGCGGTGGTCGAAGTCGGTGACGTACACCCAGTCCGCGACGATCGTGGACGCGCCGATCTCGACGTCGAGGTAGCAGTTGACCGTGTTGTCCTTGCCGAACACGACCTTGTCGCCGATCCGCAGCGACCCTTCGTGGCACCGCAGCGAGTTGCCGTCGCCGATGTGCACCCACCGCCCGATCTCGAGACGTCCGTAGCCCGGCCGGGCGTGCACCTCCACCCGCCTGCCGAGGAACACCATGCCGCGCAGGATCACGTGGGGGTTCGCCAGCCGGAACCGCAGCAGCCGCCAGTATCGGACGAGGTACCAGGGGGTGTAAGCGCGGTTGCGGAGCACCCAGCGCAGCGAGGCGATGGTGAGGAACCGGGCCTGCCGGGGGTCGCGGCGAAAGGCCCGTCCCCAACGGTCACGCAGGGGCGCTCCCCACATGCTGGTCATGGATCGACGATAGGGCGGGAGCGTTTCACCGGCGCTCCCACCCGGGTAGCCCGCTCCCGTGACCACGGAGAGACG
>DASRSC010000013.1:0-6974 GCA_035695525.1 Pseudonocardia sp.
GGCGACGGGGTTGCCGCCCAGCCGGACGCGGCCGCCGATCACGGTCTCCTTGCTCACGTCGACGCCCTCAAGCGAGACGCCGCCGGCGAGCGGGGCACAGCCCACGTCAGTCGCCCAGCTCGATCGGCACACCGATCAGCGAGCCGTACTCGGTCCAGCTGCCGTCGTAGTTCTTGACGTCGCTGTAGCCGAGCAGCTCGTGCAGCACGACCCATGTGTGGGAGCTGCGCTCGCCGATGCGGCAGTAGGCGATGGTCGGCTTGCCCTCGTCGTAGCCTGCCTCGCCGTAGAGCTCCTTGAGGTCCTCGTCGGACTTGAAGGTGCCGTCCTCGTTGGCCGCCTTGCTCCACGGGATGTTGATCGCGGAGGGGATGTGCCCGGGGCGCTGGGACTGCTCCTGGGGCAGGTGTGCCGGAGCGAGGATCTTGCCGGAGAACTCGTCGGGCGAGCGCACGTCGATCAGGTTCTTGTTGTCGATCGCCTCGACGACCTCGTCCCGGAAGGCCCGGATCGACAGGTCGGGCTCCTGCGCCGTGTAGGTGGTGGCCGGCCGCTGGGCGGCGTCGGTGGTGAGCGTGCGGCCGTCGAGCTCCCACTTCTTGCGCCCGCCGTCGAGCAGCTTGACGGATCCGTGGCCGTAGAGCTTGAACTCCCAGTACGCGTACGCGGCAAACCAGTTGTTGTTACCGCCGTAGAGCACGACGGTGTCGTCGTTGCCGATGCCCTTCGACGACAGCAGTTGCTCGAACTGCTCCTTGTTGACGATGTCGCGGCGCACCGGGTCCTGGAGCTCGGTCGTCCAGTTGACCTTGACTGCTCCGGGGAGGTGCCCACCGTCGTAGGCGGTGGTGTCCTCGTCGACCTCGAGGAAGACGATCCCCTCGGTTCCGAGGTTCTTCTCGGCCCAATCTGCTGTGACCAGGACGTCCTGACGGCTCATGTGGTGGCTCCCTGCTGGTTGGTCTTCCTGAAACGGGCGATCAGGGCGTACATCTCGCAGCCCAGGCAGAAGCCGAAGGCGGCGTTGAGGAATGCGGCGGCCAGTGCGAATGCGGTGGCGACCACGCCGAGGACGGTCAGGCCCCCCAGATACCCGGCCGTCCCGACGACGGCGAACACGAGGCCGACCGTCTGGGAGAACCGCACCGGGGCGGCATCCTCCCGTTGTGTGGGTGGTGCGAGCCGCGGCGCGACGAGCACCCGGAACAGAACCGAGTACGGCGCGAAGCGGAGCCCGGCGATCGAGCCGAACGCGAACACGACGGTCTGAGCGGCGAGTAACAAGCCGCTGTCGGTGATGAGCACGAGTGCGAGCACGACGGTGGTGACCGATGCCGAGAAGCGGACACCGCGCGGATCGACCGGCGGATCTCGGCGCGCGGACGCGGCGGAAGTAGACATGGAGATGCTCCTGAGAACGAGGTGACGGGACGGGGATCTCAGGAGGTCGGACAGAGGCAGCTGCCGACGCGGCACAGGTCAACTGCGCGTCGTCGGGTCAGCGGCCAGCACACGGTGGCGAGGGTAATGGAGGATCCGGCGTTTCGGGAGGTCCGTCGGTCCGGACCGGTCATGATGTTTCCCCGACCGTCCCGATCAGGGCAGGCGCAATCCCGGCGTCCAGCTCGGGGAGCCGTGGCACCCCGGACACGCGCAGCAGCTCGGCGCCGTCGCGGTCGAACGCCACCACCGTCGGCGTCCGCATCACGAAGAGCTCGCGCGCGACCTCCGGCCGGTCGGCGGCGTCGACCTCGCGGTGCACGACGCCGGGGCGGCGTGCGGAGAACTCGGTCAGCAGCGCGGCCGTCTGGCGGCACGGCGTGCAGACGGGGGAGGAGAGCTGCAGCAAGAGCACCCGGTCCAACCCGGTTGGGGTCGCTCCGGCCAGTACCCATCCGCCGGTCGCGGCCCCGTCGGTGCGCAACCGCCCGTTGCGGGCGCGCAGCACCCAGCCGACCACCGTGGCGACCACCAGCGTGCCCGCCAGCACCGCTAGTCCCGGCTGACTGATCATGGCTGCTCCAACGCGCTTGCGGAGTCCGTTACTCCCGGCCGTCACCGGGATTCAGGAGGTGGGTGTCGTGGCACCAAGGGTGAGGTTCTGGGCGACACCGCTGATCTCCAGTACGCCGTTGTTCGCCCGGAGCGCCGTGGGGGTGACCTTCAGCGGCAGCGAACCGGGATCGATGCGCACGGTGAACAGCTGCCGGAGCGTCCGCTGCACCGCCGCCGGGAGCGCCGGCGCATTGTCCCCGAGCTGGATGTCCTGTGGGACGATCTCGGCTTGGCCGTCCGTCAGCTGGAGTAGGGCGATCACTGATACCTGGACCTGCTGGCCCAAGACCGTGCCCGTACCCACGAACCGTGCGACCTTGGCGGGATCGAGCTGCGCCAACGACGCCTGGCCACCGTCCTTGACGGCCTGCTGCAGGGCCTTCTTGTCGAGCGAGTCGATCCCCAGGCCCTCGATGCCGGGAAGGAGGCGCTGCACGTCGCTGGCGGACACCCGCACAGTGCCCTCGGCCTCCTGCACGCGAAGCGTCTTCGGGCCAGAGCCGAGCAGCATCGACAGCGGGGCCGTCACGTCCCGCAGCTGCGCCGAGACGTCGAGCTCCTGCAGTTGCCCGACGTGGATCCGCGGCGCATCGATGTCGACGCTCCGGTAGTGGCCGGACACGGCCTGGGTGAGGAACGGGAAACCGTTGATCCGCACGGAGGGGTCGTCGGCGAGCCCGATCTGCTCCCGCATCTGGCGTGACACCGCCGACTCGGCGAGGGCGGCGGATCCGTAGTCCACGGCCACGAGCAGCCCCACGAGCACGAGCAGCCCGATGACCACGCGCCTCATCCGACCTCCGATCCCGGTGCCCGGCGATCTGCCGGGGTGAGGAGTCTGACCGTAGAGCCGTCACCTGAGGTCGCGTCGCCGGGGCTCGCACCCGTGGCCGCGGCGGCGACCGCCCACCTCGCGATTCGCGCGGCAAGGCCGGGATCGGTGCCGCTCTCGCCGTGGCCGGCGCCCGGCTCGGTCCACAGCTGTGCGTGCCCGCCCGACGCCGTCACGAGCGCCTGCGCGTGCGCCGCGGAGAAGTAGTGGTCGCCGGCGAAGTGGACGAGTAGCAGGGGCACGGGTGCCACCGCCGCGACAACCTCCACCGGGGACGGCGGGACCACCTCCCACGACGAGTCCAGGCGCACGCCGAGCAGGCGGGCGATGGCGCGGCCGTGCGGCTGCTCCAGCAACCAGTGCACGCGCCGCATCGCCGGGGTCTCGCGGGAGTACCAGCGGGCAGGTCCGCTGACGGCGACGACGGCGTCGGGGCGGGCGGCTCCCGTGGCGGCCTGCCGCAATGCCACCGCGGCCCCCAGCGAGAACCCGACCGTCGCCACGTGCGCGTATCCGGCGTCGCGGGCCCACTTCACGGCCGCATCGAGGTCGAGTAGCTCACGGTCCCCCACCGTGCTGCGCCCGCCGGAGCGCCCGTGTCCACGCATGTCGAGGGCCACGACGGGGGCGCTCGCGCCCATCGCGTCGAGCACCGGCCGGGTGACGGGATGGCGGGTGTGATGGGTGAAGCCATGACACACAGCGATGATGGTGTCCCCGCCCGGCCCCGAATGGTGTGATCCGGACAAAGGCACACCGTCCGAACTGGTCACGTTCACCGAACAGGGCGTGACCTCCACCGCGGCGCTCGTGCCTTGGGCCCTCACCCGGTTATCCTGCATTGATCCGCGTGGTGGTGTTCCAACCGGGTCACGTGGGTGTGAACGGCGTCAGCGTCGCCCGCCGTGATCGGACGAGGGACGCCGAACCGGGCGCCCCGGCTCCCGGTGTGGAAAGGAGGCACCACGTGGAACTCCTTCTGCTGACCGCCGATCCCGATCCGGGGACCGTGCTGCCGGCTCTGACGCTTCTCCCGCACGGGGTCCGCACGGCTGCTCCCGAGGTTGCCGCACTGCTCGACGCCGGTCCGCACGACGCCGTGCTGGTCGACGCGCGCACCGATCTTGTGGCAGCCCGCAGCCTGTGCCGCCTGCTCGGCAGCACGGGGATGGACGTGCCGGTCATCGCGGTGCTTACCGAGGGCGGACTGGTGGCGGTATCCGGCGAGTGGGTCGTGGACGAGATCCTCCTGCCCGGCGCCGGTCCCGCCGAGGTCGATGCGCGGCTGCGCCTGCTCAAGTCCCGTCCCGGTGCCGACACGGGCCGTGACGGCGGAGCCCTGGTGCTCGGCGAGCTCGTGATCGACGAGGCCACCTACGCCGCGCGCCTCCGCGGCAGGCTCCTCGAGCTCACGTACAAGGAGTTCGAGCTGCTCAAGTACCTCGCGCAGCACGCCGGCCGGGTGTTCACCCGCGCCCAGCTGCTGCAGGAGGTCTGGGGCTACGACTTCTTCGGCGGCACGCGCACTGTGGACGTCCACGTGCGACGGTTGCGCGCCAAGCTCGGTACGGAGCACGAGCAGATGATCGGCACCGTGCGCAACGTCGGCTATAAGTTCGTCCGGCCCAGCCGTGGCGGGCTGGGAGCGCCTGCCGTCGGCATCGTCGAGGACGACGGCGGCAACGACGACGGCGAGGAGGGCGACCGGGTCCCGGGCCGAGTCTCGGGCGTCGCCGGGATGGCGTGACCACCACCTCCGCGCCGGGTACGCGACCGTCCGGTGCTCCAGGGGTACCGTCGATCGTGTGACCGAGTTGTCGTGGCGCGCCGGGTTGGACGAGACCGCCATCGCCGAAGTCACGGCTCTCGCATCAGCCGCCACTGACGCCGACGGCACGGCGCCGCTGGGTGAGCACGTGCTGCTGCACCTGTCCGACGACACCGTCGTCCACCTGCTCGCCCATGACCCCGACGGCGCCCTCGTCGGGTTCGCGCACCTCGATCTGACCGGCCCACCGCCCGATGGCGCGGCAGAGTTGGTCGTCCATCCCGCACATCGCCGCGGCGGTGTGGGCACTCGCATCGTCGAGGCGCTGCTGGATCGCACGGCCGGCGGGCACCTGCGCGTGTGGGCCCACGGACAGCACCCCGGAGCGGTCGCCCTCGCCGCGCGCCTCGCTTTCACCCCGGTGCGGGTGCTCTGGCAAATGCGCCGGAGCCTGCTCACCCCGCTCGCCGAGCCCCACCTGCCGGACGGCGTGCGGTTGCGTTCGTTCGTCGTGGGCGGGGACGAGCCCGAGTTCCTGCGCGTCAACAATGCGGCGTTCGACTGGCATCCCGAGCAGGGCGGCTGGGACGTCGACCAGGTCAAGCTGCGGGAATCCGAGTCGTGGTTCGATCCCGCAGGCTTTTTGCTGGCCGTGGACGGCACGGACCGGCTGCTCGGTTACCACTGGACGAAGGTGCACGACGAGTCGGACGCCGGGGAGCACGGACCGGAACCGATCGGCGAGGTCTACGTGCTCGGCGTCGACCCGGCGGCGCGCGGCAGACGCCTCGGTGCGGCCCTCACCCTCGCCGGGCTGCAGTACCTGCGAGACCGTGGCCTCAGCCAGGCGATGCTCTACGTCGAGGCCGACAACAGCGCTGCGGTGCGGGTCTACGAGAACCTCGGCTTCGCCCTCTGGGGCACGGATGTTTCTTACGCGCGGTGACAACCGTTCATCCCCCGGCAACCATGGCGGCACCAGAGGCGATCACATCGCCGCAGGTCACGTCTAGGTCACGGCGCCCTTCTTGGGGATGTCATGGCCGACATCAGGTGAGCTGTTCATTTCGCGTTAACGGGATCGGGGGGGTGTGGCCACCCCGCTTACCTACCGTCGCCGTCGTGCGGCCACCCCGAGCCGCGTACCCGGTTACGGGACACATGACGGAGGAACACACGTGAAGACCGTCCGGCACGGCGCTCGTGCCCGAATCGCCGCGGTGGGCATCGCCACCAGCGGCGTACTGCTGATCGCCGGCTGTGGAGCAGCCAACGAGTCGGCTCCGTCGGGTGGGGCCGGTGGATCCGCGGCACCGAGCGTCTCCGGAACGATCGCCGGCGCCGGTTCCAGTGCTCAGCAAGCGGCCCAGGAGGCGTGGATCGCGACCTTCACGGACCAGAACGCCAACGCGACCATCACGTACGACCCCAGCGGATCCGGGGCCGGGCGCACTCAGTTCCTCGGCGGCGGCGTCGCGTTCGCCGGTAGCGACGTCTACCTCACGTCCGCAGAGCTCACCCAGGCGAAAACGCGCTGCGGCGGCGACGTCGTCGAGGTTCCGGACTACGTCTCGCCGATCGCGGTGATCTACAACGTTCCGGGCGTGAGCAACCTGCAGTTGGCCCCGGCCACGATCGCGCAGATCTTCGACCGGAAGATCACCAAGTGGAACGACCCGGCCATCGCCGCCGACAATCCTGGCGCCACGCTGCCGGACCTCGCGATCACCCCGGTGAACCGCTCTGACAAGTCCGGCACCACGCAGAACTTCGCCGACTACCTGAAGGTGGCTGCCGGCCCGGCGTGGCCGTACGCCGTCAGCGACACCTGGCCCGTACAGGGCGGGGAAGCCGCCCAGGGCACCTCGGGTGTCGTCGGCGCGGTGAAGGCCGGCAACGGCTCGATCGGCTACGCCGACGAGAGCCAGGCCCGCGACATGGGCCAGGCCAAGGTCAAGGTGGGCTCGGAGTACGTGGGAGCCACCCCTGAGGCCGCAGCGGCCGTGCTCGACGCCTCTCCCCGGGTCGACGGGCAGGGCCAGTACGCCTTCGCCTACAAGCTCGCCCGGGACACCACCGCGTCGGGTACCTACCCGGTGGTGCTCGTGTCCTACCTCCTGGCCTGCTCGAAGTACGCGGATGCTCCCACCGCGAACCTGGTGAAGGCCTACCTGAACTACGTCGTCAGTGCTGACGGCCAGTCCCTCGCCGCGAGCAAGGCCGGAGCGGCTCCGCTCAGCGACACGCTCCGCGGCCAGATCACCCCGGCCATCAATGCCATCGCCGCGGGTTCTTGAGATTTCCATCGTCTAGCTGTCG
>DASRSC010000014.1:0-6662 GCA_035695525.1 Pseudonocardia sp.
GCGGCGAGGATCTGCGGCATCTGCGCGCAGTGGCCGAACTCGTCGGGCAGGTACCCCACCGGCATCGCCCCGCCGAGCTCATCGGCCCGCGCGCGGCCCAGCTCCAGGTTCCGGATGATGTTCTCGCCGGAGACCAGGAACTCGTCGAGCAGGATCTGCCACGGGCCGACGGCGAGCTGGCCACGCCGTACAAGCGCCGCGATCCGGCCGCGGTTCTCGCCGCGCACCTCGAGATAGTCGTCGACCGCGGCCATCTGACCGTCCAGGGTGAAGCGGAAGCGCCGGTCCGCCTCGGCCCACTCGAGCACCTCGTCGAGCAGGTCGACCAGCCGGAGCCGGAAGCGCTGGAACGGCTCGTACCATTCCCGGTCCCAATGCGTGTGGGGAACCAGGTGGACGGTCGCCGCTCCAGTTGTCGCCGCTCCAGTTGTCGCCGCCCCGGTTGTCGCCGCTCCTGTTGTCACGGCCCCGATCGTCGCTCCGGTCATGCGCTGGCTGCCTCGCTTCGATCAGGGTGCCGGACCTGTTGGTCCTGACAACCTAACGATCACTAGCCAGTATGTCGACGTCGGTCGGTTTGTCCCGCTAACCGGAGGGGCCGAACCGCTCCACCCGGATCCGGTGGACCGGTACGCCTGCCTCCAGCAGCACGGCCGTGGCCGCGTCGGCGAAGCCGGGGGAGCCGCACACGTACACGTCCTCGCCACCACGGACCAGTGGCGCGACGTCGGCGACGGCGATGCGGCCCGCGGTGCGGCCTGCACCGGGCGGGGCCTGCCGGGTGTACACGACCACCGTCTCGGGACCGGGGAGCTCGTCGGCGTAGTACAGCTCGCCGGGGGAGCGGGCCGACACCACGAGGCGCAGGAGATCCGGGTGGCCCGAGGCCCGCGCCTGGCGCAGCATCGCCATCAGCGGCACCACGCCGGAGCCGCCGCCGACGAGCAGGGCAGGCGTGTCGCCGGGCCAGACGAAGAAACCGCCGATCGGTCCGCGGACCTCCAACTCGTCGCCGGGTTGGACCACGTCGTGCAGGAACTCCGAGACCTCGCCGCCGTCCAGTCGCTCGACTGTCAGCTCGATCTCGCCGGTCCCGTCGGGCGCCGAGGCGACCGAGTACGAGCGGGAGGCCGTGTAGCCGTCCGGCGCGGTGAGCCGCAGGACGTAGTGCTGCCCGGCGAGGTGCAGGCGTGGTTCCGGCAGCGCGAGCCGGAAGGTGCGCGCCCGGGGCGTCTCGTCGCGGACGGTGAGCACCCGGGCGGTCTGCCAGCGCAGGGTCCTGCGGTGGGTGGTGCCACCGGGGGTGAGGGTCATCGACGGCCCACCGGTCAGTCGCCCTGGTAGCGCTGCTCGGCCCAGGGGTCGCCGCGGTCGTGGTAGCCGTTGCGCTCCCAGAAGCCCGGCTCGTCGTGGTCCACCAGGCGCAGGCCCGACACCCACTTCGCGCTCTTCCAGAAGTAGAGGTGCGGCACCAGTAGCCGGGCGGGGCCGCCGTGTTCGACGGTGAGCGGGGCGCCGTCGGCGTCCCAGACCACCCACGCCTTGCCGTCGGTGACGTCGGCGAGCGGCAGGTTCGTGGTGTAGCCCGTGTGCGACACAGCCATCACGTGCGTGGTGCTGGGCAGCGGACGCGCCGCCTCGAGCAGCGTGTCGACCGAGACGCCGTCGAAGGTCATGTCGAACTTCGACCAGGTGGTGACGCAGTGGATGGCACCGTCGTAGCGGGCGCGGGGCAGCGCGTGGATCTCGTCCCACGTCCAGCTCACCTCGTGCTCGACCAGTCCCTCCACGGTGAACGTCCAGGTGTCGGTGGAGATCCGCGGCGTGGCCTCGGCGTGCAGCACGGGCCACTGGTCGCGTGCGTCATACTGGCCAGGCGGAAGGCGGGGGTCGCGTTCGCCGCGCCGTCCCAGGAAACCGCGTGTGATGCCCGCCATGGTCTGCTGAAGCCTCCGGGAGCCCGTTTCATTCCGCCGTGGTGGCGCTCGTCGTGCCAGCCGTCGTCCCCATGCGTGCCCGGCGCAAGCGGTCGAGGTCGCCCTCGGCGAGTGCCGTCCAGAACCGTAGCGCGGCGTGCTCCATCTCGAGCCCCAGCTCCAGGGTGATCATCCGGGGCCGGCTCGCCGGATCGTCGCCGAAGCGCTCGACCATCCCCTCGTACACCGCGATGCGCTCCTCGTGCTGCTTGATCTGCTCGGCGGCGAGGCTCGGGACGTTGTCCGGGTCGCCCACCTCGTTGAAGAACAGCTTGAGCTCCGCGATGTCGCGCATCTGGAAGTGCTCGTCGGTCGGAGCGGCGAGCCATGCCCGCAGGGCGGCACGGCCGAGGTCGGTGAGGGAGTAGGTCTTGCGCCGCCGCCCGCTGTCCTCGACGGACAGGGCGAGCAGCCCGAGGTCGGCGAGGCGGTCGGGTTCCGAGTACAGCTGTGCGTGCGGGAAGTTCCAGAAGTAGCCGACCGAATGCCCCACGGCGCGCTTGAGGTCGTAGGGAGTGGACGGGCCGCGGAGGGCGATCATCCCGAGGATGACGTACGACGTCGGGGACAGCCGGACCGCGGACACTCGCGAGATCCTAGCCGAACGGTCCGGGTAGGACCGTCCGGAGTTGCCGGTTGAACCTCTCGACAGTACCGTCCGAGACGGATGGTTGACCGAGGGAGACCCATGGATCTGGCCACGGCACTGGGCTGGGCGGCGCAGCGCCATCCCGACCGCCGTGCGGTCGGCGGGGCGGGGCGGCACCTGACATATCGGCAGTGGGACGCCCACACGAACCAGCTCGCCAGGGCGCTGGCCGGTGTGGGCGTGCGGCCGGGCGACCGCGTGGCCCTCTCGCTCGCCGGTGGGGAACCGCTGGCCAGCCTCCACCTGGCCGCTCAGAAGCTCGGTGCGGTGTCGGTGCCCTTGTCCACCCGGTTCGGCCCTGACGAGCTGGGCTACTGCCTCGGCGACGCGGCCGCGGTGCTGCTGGTGACCGACGCCACCACGGCGGAGCGGGCGGCCGGCGCCGCGGGTGAGATCCCCGTCCGCGACGCGGGGGAGCTCGACGCCCGCGGCGCCGACGAACCGGACGGCGCGCTGTCGGAGGTTCCCGCCGAGGACACGGTCAGCGTGATGCTCTACACCTCCGGCACCACCGGGCGGCCGAAGGGCGTCCCTCGCACTCACCGCGCCGAGCACACCGCTGCGGTGGCGCACGCGATCCAGACCCAGCAACGACAGGGCGAGGTGGTGCTCGGCGTGATGCCGATGTTCCACACGATGGGTCTGCGCACCCTGCTGGCCAGCGTCGTCGTCGGCGGCACCTGGGTCGGTCAGCCCGACTTCGACCCCGAAGGCTCGCTGGAGCTGATGCGCGCCGAGAACGTGACCTCTCTGTACCTGGTGCCGACGATCTACTGGTCGCTGCTGCACAGCGGGCGCCTCGGCGAGGCGCGGACCCTGGACCGGCTCGCCTACGCGGGCGCGGCGATGACCCCGACCCTTGCCGAGCAGCTCGTCGACACAGTGGCGCCCACGGCGTTCGTCAACCACTTCGGCAGCACTGAGATCTACACGTTCACGATCGGGCCGGACGTGGCGGCCAAGCCGGGTTCGGCCGGGCGGGCCGGGATCTTCTCGCAGGTCCGGCTGGTCTCCCCCGAACCCGGTGCGCCCCCGGACGCGCTGGTCGGGCCGGGGGAGCAGGGGCAGGTGATCGTGTCGATGGCGAGCCCGGAGGCGTTCGGCGGGTACTGGCAGCGGCCGGACGCGGACGAGAAGGCGATCCGGGACGGCTGGTACTACACCGGTGACCTGGCGACGACCGACGACGACGGCGACCTGTGGGTGGCCGGCCGGGTCGACGACATGATCAACTCGGGCGGCGAGAACATCTACCCCGACGAGATCGAGGCGGCGCTCGTGCGCTGTGCCGCCGTTGCCGACGTGTGCGTCGTGGGGCTGCCCGACGAGCGGTGGGGGCACGCTGTCACCGCGTTCGTCGTGCCGGCGCGGGGCACCGACCCGGCGGCGGCCGTGTCGGCGACCGCAGCGCACGCCCGCTCGGTGCTGCCGTCGCTGAAGCGCCCGAAGCGGGTGATCGCGGTCGAGGCGATCCCCCGGTCCGGGGTGGGCAAGACACTGCGGCGCACTCTCGTGGCCGGTGAGTTCGAGGCGCTGGCCGATGTCTGAGTCGGCCCAGGGGAGGGCGGCCCAGGGGAGGGCGGCCCAGGGGAGGGCGGCGCAGGGGAGGGCGGCGCAGGGGGGAGCGGCACAGCGCTGGGTGCCGTCCCGGATCGAGGACGGCCCGCTGGTTGCAGGTCGCGGCCGGTTCCTCGACGACATGGACCCGCTGCCCGGCACGCTCGTCGCCGCGGTGGTCCGCTCCACGCAGCCGCACGCCCGGTTGCGCTCGGTCGACCTGTCCCGGGCGCGGTCGTATCCGGGTGTCGCCGCGGTGGTCGGGCCGGACGAGGTGCGCGCCGCGCTGCGGCCCTTCCCGCTGTCCACCGGCACCGCCATGCCCTACTACCCGACCGGAGTCGACAAGGTGCGCTTCGTCGGGGAGCCGATCGCGGTCGTCGTCGCCACGGACCGGTTCACCGCCGAGGACGCCGCCGAGCTCGTGCGGGTGGACTACGAGCCGCTCGACGTCGTGGTCGGCGCTCGCGCGGCCCTGGCGCCCGGTGCGCCACTGCTGCACGAGGCGGCGGGCTCGAACGTCGCGACCGACCGGACCTTCCGGTTCGGCCCGGTGCAGGAGGCGTTCGCGAGCGCGGCGCGAGGCGGCGGGCACGTCGTCGAAGGCGAGTACGACTTCCCGCGCTACTCGTCCGTGCCCATGGAGTGCTACAGCGTCATCGCGAACTGGCAGCACACCGACAGCGGGCCGGGTGTCGAGGCGTGGGCCAACTTCCACGGCCCGTTCACGATGGTCCCGGTGATGGCCGGGGCGCTGGGCCTTCCGACGTCCGCGGTTCGGCTGCACGTGCCGGCCGACATCGGCGGGAGCTTCGGCATCAAGGCCGGGATCTACCCGTACGTGGTGCTGATGGCGCTGGCCTCGAAGCACGCGGGCACGCCCGTGCGCTGGACCGAGGACCGTGTCGAGCACCTGCTGGCCAGCTCGTCGGGATCGGACCGGGCGATGCGCTTCGCGGCGGCGGTCACGCAGTCCGGCGAGGTGACGGCGCTGCGGGTGGATCTCGTCGACAACGTCGGCGCCTACCTGCGTCCGCCGGAGCCGTCCACGCTGTACCGCTGCTTCGGCAACATCACCGGGCCGTACCGGATCGGGGCGGTCGAGATCAGGGCCCGCGCCGTGGTCACCAACTCCATGCCGACGGGGCTCAACCGCGGGTTCGGCGGACAGCAGTTGTACTTCGGGCTGGAACGCCTCATGGACGCGGTGGCCGGGGCGACCGGGCTCGACGTGCTGGAGGTCCGGCGGCGCAACCTCGTCGACACCTTCCCCTACGAGTCGCCCACCGGCGGCTGCTACGACTCGGGCGACTACGCGCGTGCGCTCGAACTTGCGGTGCGGGCCGCCGATCTCGACGAGCTGCGGGCTCGGCAGACGGCGGCCCGGGCCGAGGGGCTGCACTACGGCATCGGGGTCGGGCTGGTCGTCGACCCCTCTGGCACGAACATCGGCTATGTCGGGCTCGCGACGCCCGCCGAGGAGCGCCGACCGGGACGGGACAAGTCCGGCTCCACCGAGCACGTGCGGATCTCGGTCGACATGCAGGGGATCGTCACGGTGATGCTCGGCTCGGTGCCCCAGGGCCAGGGCCACGCCACTGTGGCCCGCCAGGTGGCGGCCGACCGCCTCGGGCTGCCCGTCGAGCAGGTGCGGGTCGTCGTCGACATGGACACCGCCACCACGCCGTGGACGGTGACGTCGGGGAGCTATTCGTCGCGATTCGCGCCACTGGTCACCAGCGCCGTCGTGCAGGCGGCCGACCGGATCGCAGCGACGCTGCGGGCGGCGGCGTCGGTGATGCTCGACCTGCCCCCCGACGAGCTGTCGCTGGTGGACGGCACCCTCCGGCACCCCTCCGGCCCGAGCGTGGCGTTCCGGCACGCGGCCGGGGTGGTGCACTGGGACCCGGCGTCGCTGCCGGCGGGCACCTCGGCCCGGCTCTACGAGGAGGCGGCGTTCACCCCGCACGAGACCAGCGCCGCCACCGCCGACGACCGCATCAACTCCTCGCTCTGCTACGGCTTCGTCGCCGAGATCGTCGCCTTGCGGATCGACCCCGACACCCTCGAGATCGCGATCGACCGCGTCTCGTCGGTACACGACGCCGGGACTGTGCTCAACCAGCAGCTCCTCGACGGTCAGGTGCACGGCGCGCTGGTGCACGCGCTCGGCGGGGCGCAGTACGAGGAGTTCACCTACGCGCCCTCCGGGCAGCCCACCTCGGCGACGTTCCTCGACTACCTCTGTCCCACCAGCGCCGAGACCGCCTACGACCTGCGTACCGACCACCTCGTCAGTCCGTCGCCGCTCACCCCGCTCGGGGCGAAGGGCTGCGGCGAGGGCTCGTCGATGAGCTTCCCGGTCGCGTTCGCCAACGCCGTGGCGGATGCGCTCGCGCCGTCCGGCGTGGAGATCACCCGGCTGCCGCTGCACGGAGAGGTGCTGCACCAGCTCATGGAGAAGAACGAGAAGGAGACCC
>DASRSC010000015.1:0-14679 GCA_035695525.1 Pseudonocardia sp.
GGCTACCAGCTGGCGACCGGCAATTCGGTGATGCCCGTCGGCGGCTACAACGGCACCGACCCCTCCCCGACGCTCCAGCAGTTCCAGCAGCTCGTCGCGGAACGGCAGATCCACTGGTTCATCGTCGGCGGCATGATGGGCGGCCCCTCGGCGAGCGGCAGCGACCAGTCCCAGCAGATCTCCGCCTGGGTGGCCGCCACATTCACGCCGGTCACCGTCGACGGCGTCACGCTCTACGACCTCTCGGCGGCGTCGTGACCACCCTCACGCCCGACCACGAGCGACGCACAGCTAGTCCACACGATCGCCACAACGGTGGGACAGCGGGTGCCGAGACCGTTGAAACTATGAGCGTCGACACTGCGGTGCAACCCACCGACACCGGACGGTCCGAGCGCGCGGTGCTCGACGTCGTCGTTCCCGTCTACAACGAGGAGAACGACCTCGAGCCGTCGGTCCGGCGGTTGCACGCTCACCTGAGCGGGCAGTTCCCTTACCCGTTCCGGATCACGATCGCGGACAACGCGAGCACCGATGCGACACCCCAGATCGCCTCGCGACTGGCGGCGGAGCTGCCCGGCGTCACGGCACTGCGGCTGGAGCAGAAGGGCCGCGGGCGGGCGCTGCGCACCGCATGGTCGGCGTCGGACGCGCAGGTGCTGGCCTACTGCGACGTGGACCTGTCCACCGACCTGGCCGCCCTGCTCCCGCTCGTGGCCCCGCTGATCTCCGGGCACTCCGATCTCGCGATCGGCACACGCCTCGGTCGCGGCTCCCGGGTGGTGCGGGGCGCCAAGCGGGAGATCATCTCCCGGTCCTACAACCTGCTCCTGCGCGGGGCGCTGGGCGCGGGCTTCTCCGACGCGCAGTGCGGCTTCAAGGCCGTGCGAGCCGATGTGGCCCACCGCCTGCTCCCGCTGGTCGAGGACACCGGGTGGTTCTTCGACACCGAGCTGCTCGTGCTCGCCGAACGCTCCGGCCTGCGGATCCACGAGGTGCCCGTCGACTGGGTGGACGACCCGGACAGCCGGGTCGACATCGTCGCGACGGCGCTCGCCGACCTCAAGGGCATCGTGCGGGTCGGCCGTGCCCTCGCCACCGGGAGCCTGCCCCTCGCCGAGCTGCGCAGCCAGCTCGGCCGCGGCGACCTCCCGACCCCGGACGTGGCGGGCGTGCCGAGCGGCCTGCCGCGGCAGCTCGTGCGGTTTGCGGCCATCGGCGTGGTCAGCACGCTGGCGTACGTGGTGCTGTACACGCTGCTGCGTGGCGCGGTGGGTCCGTTCGCGGCCAACCTCGTCGCACTCGTCCTGACGGCCGTGGCCAACACCGCCGCCAACCGGAGGCTGACGTTCGGCGTGCGGGGCGGGGCCGGCGCGGGCACTCACCACTTCCAGGGCCTGATCGTGTTCGGGCTCGGGCTCGCCCTCACCACCGGTGCTCTCGCCGCGCTCGCCGCGTGGGCGCCCGGGGCGAGCGGGGCTGTGGAGCTGCTCGTGCTCGTCCTCGCGAACGCGCTGGCGACCGTGCTGCGATTTGTCGCCTTTCGTTCGTGGATCTTCCGCGGCCACCGCGCCCGGGGTACCCACGCCGGCGCCCGGAGGACTGCTGTATGAGCGAGCTTGCGAGCGAATCGTGGAGACAGTGCCTGCGCGAAGCGCCGGCCGAGCGCAGCGAGGTCGTGCAATGAGCGCAACGCTGGCACCACCGCGTGCGGCGCACGCCCTCGCCACAAAACCACGCCGGAGCCGGGGCGAGCTGGCGGCGCTCGCAGTGCTGCTGGTCGGCACCGCGGTGCTCTACCTGTGGAACCTCGGGGCGTCCGGCTGGGCCAACAGCTACTACGCCGCCGCCGTCCAGTCGATGACGAAGAACTGGACCGCGTTCTTCTTCGGCTCCGTCGACGCCGGCAACATCGTCACGGTCGACAAGCCGCCCGGGTCGCTGTGGGTGATGGCACTGTCCGCGCGGGTTTTCGGGTTCTCCTCGTGGAGCATGCTCGTGCCGCAGGCGCTGATGGGTGTCGCGACGGTGGCGCTGCTGTACGTCGCGGTGCGGCGCGTATCGGGGCCGGTCGCCGGGCTGCTCGCGGGCGTCGCGATGGCGCTGACGCCGGTCGCGGTGCTGATGTTCCGGTTCAACAACCCGGACGCCCTGCTCGTGCTGCTGCTGGTCGCCGCGGCGTACGCGACGCTGCGCGCGATCGAGAACGCCTCAACCCGCTGGCTCGTGTTCGCCGGGGCGCTCATCGGCGCCGCGTTCCTGACGAAGATGATGCAGGCGTTCGTCGTGGTCCCGGCGCTCGCGCTGGCCTACCTCGTGGCGGCGCCGACCGGGTTCTGGCGGCGGGTCCGGCAGCTGCTCGCTGCGGGGGTCGCGATCGTGGTGGCGCCGGGTTGGTGGGTCGCGATCGCCGAGCTGTGGCCCGCCTCGAGCCGGCCGTACATCGGCGGCTCGCAGGGGAACAGCGTGCTGGAGCTGACCTTCGGCTACAACGGCCTCGGGCGGATCTTCGGCGGTGAGGGGGGCCGCGGGGGGTTCGGGCGCGGCGCCCCCGGCGGTGCGGCCCCAGCAGGCGGTCCGGGCGGCGGCGCCCCCGGCGGTGGGCTGGAGCGCGCCCTTCCCGGGGCCGGTGCTCACCCGGGCGGCGGGGCACCCGGCGCCGCGCCGGGTGGGGGCGCGTACGGCGGGGGTGCATTCCCCGGCGGGGGGTTCCCGGGGGGGGGTGGCGCGGGCCGCGGGGGCGGTGGCCTCGCGGGCGGTTTCGGCGGGCAGCCCGGGATCACGCGCATGTTCGGTGACTCGGTCGGTACGCAGGCGGCGTGGCTGCTGCCCTCGGCCCTCCTGCTCCTGGTCGCCGGGCTGTGGCTGGTGCGCCGCGCCCACCGCACCGACCGGCTCCGCGCCTCGCTCCTGCTCTGGGGCACCTGGACCGTCGTCACGGCGCTGGTCTTCAGCTTCGCCCAGGGGATCTTCCACCCGTACTACACGGTGGCGCTGGCCCCGGGGATCGCAGCGCTCGTCGGGATCGGCGGGATGCAGTTGTGGAGCCGGCGCGCGACCTGGCCGGGACGGGTGGCGCTCGCAGTGGTCATCGCCGTGGCGGCGGTGTGGGCAGCGGTGCTGCTCGCCCGGACCCCGGACTTCCTGCCCTGGCTGCGGTGGGTGGTGCTCGCGGTCGGGGCGGTCGCCGTGCTTACCCTCCTGGTGGGGTCGCGCTGGAAGAGCTGGACCGCGGCGACCGCCCTCGCGGTGCTGCTCACGGGGCTCGCCGCGCCCGCGGCCTACGCCGTACAGACGGCGGCGACCCCGCACACGGGCAGCATTCCGAAGGCGGGCCCGGCAAGCGGCGCGGGTGGCGGCCGAGGAGGACTGGGCGGATCGGGCCGGGAGGCGAGCACGGCTCCCGAGGTCGTCGCCCTCCTGCAGGCAGCCGGCACGAAGTGGTCGGCCGCGACGATCGGGGCACAGGGAAGCGCTGCGCTCGCGCTGGCCAGCAACACGACCGTGATGGGCATCGGCGGCTTCAGTGGCTCGGATCCGGCGCCGACGCTTCAGCAGTTCCAGGCCCTCGTCGCGGCGGGTGAGGTGCACTACTTCGTTGCTGGTGGCTTCCATGGCCTGGGGGGCGGGAACTCGCCGATCGCGGCGTGGGTGGGGCAGAGCTTCACCTCCACCACGATCGGCGGCGCGACGGTCTACGACCTGACGCGGCCCGCCTCGTAGCCGGGGCTGGCGAGCCACGTTCCCGCATCGTGCACGGCGGGAACGTGGCTCCTGCACCTCAGACAGTGATCGTCGTGGTTGTACCCCGTCGATCCTGAAGCTATCTGCTTCCCCCGCCCGTCGATCGAGGTCGGTGGAGGGAAGTCGTGGACGTCGACCGCCAGCACGGCCGTTGGATCGGCCGGCACGGGTGCGCCCAGACTGCAGAAGAGCCCCGGACCCTGCTCGGGTACCGGGGCTCCGAACAATGCACCTCCGATGTCTCCCTCAAGGGAGGTGTGATCACCGTGGACCGCGCGGTGAGCGGCACTGCGCTCGTGCTCAGCCACAGCGGAGCAAGAAACCTGAGCGAGCGCTCCACTAGTTGCTCATCTGGAGCGGTCGCTCATGTTGTCCTCGTGGAGGTGCTCACAGTGCCCTGGCTGTTCCTCGTCGGCGCGATCCTCACGGAGGTCGCCGCCACCACGGCGCTGAAGCTCTCGGAGGGCTTCACGCGCCTCGCCCCCTCGATCGTCGTGGTGGTCGGCTACGTCACGGCGTTCGGGATGCTGTCCCAGGCACTACTCACCCGTGGGATGGGGATCGGCGTCGCCTACGGCGTCTGGGCGGCTGCGGGCATGGCGCTCGTGACGATCATCGGCGCCGTGTTCCTCGGCGAGAACATGACGTGGGTGCAGGTCGGCGGCATCGCGATCATCATCGCCGGGGTGCTCACCCTGGAGCTCGGCGCCCACCACCCGGGAGCACAGCAGTGAACGCGCCGGAACCCACCGACGGCCGCCGCCGCAAGGGTGAGCGCAGGCGCCGCCTGCTGATCGAGGCGACGATGCGGGTGATCGAGCGCGATGGGATGGGTGCTGTGAGCCAGCGCGGGGTCGCGCAGGAGGCCGGCGTGCCGCCCAGCACCGTCACCTATTACTTCCCCGCCGTCGACGACCTGCTCGTTGCGGCCCTCACCGCCTGCAACGACGACTACCTCGAGCGGCTCGCCGAGTGCGCGGCCGCCCCGGACCCACTGGCTCAGGTCGCCCGTCTGATCTCCGAGAGCACCGGCGCGCGTCGCGTCCACGTCGCGGCCGAGTACGAGCTGTTCCTCATGGCCGGTCGGCGGCCCGCCCTCCGGCCGGAGGCCGCCCGCTGGGCCGATGCCCTGGACGCGTTCCTGGCCCCGCACGTGGCCGACCCGGTCGAACGCGCCGGCGTGACCGCAGCCGTCGACGGGCTCTTCCTGCGTTGCTTCTGCGCTCCCGACCCACCGGGCGCGCACGAGGTGCATGCCGTGCTCGCCCGGCTGATCCGGTCCGGATAATCGTCGGGCCGGTGCCCGCCGCCTCCCGTGTGGTCACACCCGGTGCCTCGGCGGTCGCTCCGTGGTGTCGTAATCACGTCGGGCCAGATCGACCTTGTCCAGATTGACGGCGGACCACTCGGCCAGTGTTGCGAACAGCGGTGCCAGGCTGCGCCCCAGTTCACTGATTTCGTACTCCACTCGCGGTGGCACTTCGGGGTGGTAGGTGCGCACGACGAGGCCGTCGCGCTCCAGCTGCCGTAACCGCTGGGTCAGCACCTTGGGCGTGATCGTGGCGATGCGGTGTTCCAGCTCCATGAACCGCTGCCGCCCGTACTCGTTGAGCGCCCACAGGATCGGGGTGGTCCAGCGGCTGAAGACGATGTCAACCACCGGCGCGATCGGGCAAGCCTGTTCGGGGCCGACCACCGCGCGGTCCGTCCAGCCTGTGTTGTCGACCACAGCGAACCTTCCCCCCATTACTTTCTTCTAGGTACCTACTCTATCCAGCGCAGTAGCTTCGCCGAGTCCACAGAGAACTCGGAATTGGGAGCGAACATGATCGTGGTGACTGGAGCGACCGGCAACGTTGGTCGTCCGCTGGTGCAGGCGCTCGCGGCAGCCGGCGAGCAGGTGACAGCGGTGTCCCGAGGGGCCTCGGGCGCGGCCGTGGCGGAGGGTGTCCGGCACCGGCAGGCGGACCTGGCCGCCCCGGAGACCCTTCGGCCCGTTTTCGACGGCGCTGATGCGCTGTTCCTCCACGACACCGGTGCCGGTGCGCACCTGTTGAGCCCACGGGACATCCTCGACATCGCGAAAGCCGGCGGAGTCGGCCGGGTCGTGTTGTTGTCCTCCCAGGGAGTCGCAACCCGACCGCAGTCGTCCTCCCATGGAGGCGTGGGACGGTCCATCGAGGACGCCGTCCGGCAGGCGGGCATGGACTGGACGATCCTGCGGCCTGGTGGCTTCGACTCCAACGCCTACGCCTGGGTCGAGTCGGTCCGTGCCCGTCGGACCATCGCCGCGCCGTTCGGTGACGTCGGCCTGCCGACCGTCGACCCGGCAGACATCGCCGAGGTCGCAGCCGCAGCCCTGCGCGAGGACGGTCACGCCGGGCAGGTCTACGAGTTGACCGGGCCCGCCCTCAGCACGCCCCGCAAACGAGCCGAGGCGATCGGCGACGCGCTCGGCGAGCCGATCCGGTTCATCGAGCAGACCCGCGACGAGGCGCACGCACAGATGCTGCAGTTCATGCCCGAGCCAGTGGTCGAGACCACCCTCGCCATCCTGGGCGAGCCCACCCCCGCCGAGCAGCGGATCAGCCCCGACGTCGAGCAGGTCCTCGGCCGCCCGCCCCGCACCTTCGCCGAGTGGGCGGTGCGCAACATCGCCGCCTTCGAGTGACCTCAGCACACCTGACGCCGATCCACGTATCACACCCACGTATCACTCCGCCGCCCGGCTGGACTCCGGCATGGCCTGCGCCCACGCCTCCTGCTGCTGGACGTGATCCCGCCGATTCCCTGCCTCCATGTGCCGACCCTGGGAGACTGGAACATCGGCTGAGACCGGAGTGTTTGTGGACGACGTCAGCGACCAGCACGCATCTGTTCGAGACCGAGGAGGCCACACGATGACAACTGAGACAGCGATCCTCGCAGGCGGCTGCTTCTGGGGGGCACAGGAGTTGCTACGCAAGCGTCCGGGGGTGATCTCGACCCGCGTCGGATACTCCGGGGGAGACACTCCGAACGCCACCTACCGCAACCACGGCGACCACGCCGAGGCAGTCGAGATCGTCTTCGATCCCGACGTCATCCCGTTCCGGGATGTGCTGGAGTTCTTCTTCCAGATCCACGACCCATCCACGGAGAACCGCCAGGGCAATGACGTGGGCCGGAGCTACCGCTCCGCGATCTTTTACACGAGCGAGGAGCAGGAGCGCGTCGCTCTCGACACGATTGCGGATGTGGACGCCTCGGAGCTGTGGCCGGGCAAGGTCGTCACCGAGGTGACCGCGGCCGGGCCGTTCTGGCCGGCCGAGGAGGAGCATCAGGACTACCTGCAGAAGTACCCCGCCGGCTACACCTGCCACTTTGTTCGGCCCGGCTGGAGACTCCCGCACCGCCAGGCGCAATCGGCGCGATAAAGGAGACCGTCGCATCCCGGCGGTCTCACCTGGTGAGCTCCAACGCCTCCGCGTGGCCAGCCAGCTGCGCGCCGGGCTGTTTGGCGTCCTCTACGTGCTGGACGAGCCGTCCGCCGGCCTGCGTGCGTGTGAGGGAAGAGTTGTCGGTGATCCGCGCGCACAAAGACGACGATCGGCCAGCCCGACCGCGACCGCGACTGGCGGCTGCCCCGCCTCTTCCAACGCCACATAACAGCGACGGCCGGTGATCACAGCCCGACGGCCGCTTGCCGTCCTCAGCAGGCGTATCGGGGCTGGGGTTGGCTCACGCTCTGCCCCTGACGGGTCAAAGTTGCATCTGAACCTTGGGGTTCTCAGGTGGAGGCGCGCGGCGGCCTGCCCGGGCACGGTGGTTCATGCGGTCCGGATCACCGGCGGCATGCCGTGTGACCGACCACGCCGGAGCGCGCTGTTCGGGCTCGACCGACAAAGGGCGAGGGCAGAAGCGCGGGTGCTGGGAGAGGGAAGGGCGAGATGACCGCGCAGACACCCGTGGAGACGAGGACTCAGGTTCATGTCACCGGCCGGAGGATCGTCGCGACTCTGATCGACACCGCGCTGCTCAGTGGACTGTACGTGCTGACGGCCATCGCCTTCGGGTCGATCATCGATCTCGGCTCACCGCAGTGGGTCGTCCCCGCGTTCGCGACGTCGGCGACCGTGGTCTTCGTCCTCGTCGCTCTCCTCTACTACATCCTCTTGGAGGGCTACCTGGGGCGGACCCTGGGGAAGATGCTGGCCGGGATCAGGGTCGTCGGTGAGACGAGTGGCGCCGCCCCCGGGCCGGCTGCCGCCACGGTGCGCACGCTGCTGCGGTTCGTGGACGGCCTCGGTTTTTATCTGGTGGCCTTCATCGTGGTGCTGGCCTCACCCCGCCGGCAACGCCTCGGCGACATGGCCGCCCACACGCTCGTGGTCCGCAGCTGAGGACCGGGCCCGCACGGAGGCGGAGCAGGGTTCCTATCTCCGTGGAGGTACGTGTGCTCAACGACGGCGAGCGCCACCGGCTCGAGGCGCTCGAGCGCCAGATGGGGCTCGAGGAGCCGGGCCTGGCCGCCGCCCTGCGCCACCGTGACGCCTCGGCCAACGGCGCCATGGGCTGGCGGGCGATCGCGTTGCTCGTGTTCGCACCGTTCGTGTTCGCACTGCTCATCGTGGCCTTCGGCGTCCTCGCCACCATCATCACCGTGGTCGCGGTCTTCGCGATCGCCGCTGCGTCACGGCGCCGCCAACACAACCGCGGCCGCGGCGGCTGAACGGCCGGGCGTGTTCCGCCGTCTGTGCTGAGGGTGAGCCTCGGGGCGAACAGGACTTCAGTGTTCAGCCCGACATTCGGTCGAGCGCGTCCTGGGCGGCCGCGATGTGCTTGAGGGCTTCGGCACGCGCGGCCGCGGCGACCGTGCCGGTAGCGCTGCCCAGCCCACTCCCCGGGCTCAGCTCGGCAGCGGCATCGGTCAGGAGCTCATATGCCCGACTACGTGATTCCTCGAAGTGGGCCAAGTCTTCCGGGGTCAACATCTGCCCTTCCTCTTTCAAGCGCGACCGGGGTTACCCACTGCCAAAGCCCTGAACCGCCGGCCTGTATGCGGACCCGCGGATAGGTGATCTGGCGGTTCCGCCCTGGCCAGCTGCGCTAGCGTCGCCGGGTCCATCACCTCACGCAGCTTGATGAAGCACGGTCCGCGCCACCGGATGGACGATCATCTCCTCGGCGGTCTCGTGCATCGCCAACAAACGCACGAGCCGGCCGAACACATGCCGCCGCGCGTCGGCCTCGGACGCGCGCACCTCCGCGAACAGGTCGTGGATCTGTCCATGCTGATGCAGCAGCAACTCCACAACGCCGTCCTGCACCACCGTGGCTTGGTCCGCCTGCTGGTGTTGCTCACACTAGGAGCGCGCCCGCCAGGACCAGCTGACCGAACGGCCCCGGCGACGGTAGGGGGCTGGCGATGGATGCTCGTGAGCCTCGCGGGTCGAACGCGGCAGCGGCCACTCGTGCCGCGGACCGACGACCACACCCGCCTGGCGCCGGTGGCGGTACTCCAGAGGGGCAGCAGGATGGGGTCGACCTCTGGTGGAGTAGGTCCCGGGCGCGCTCGGCGAATTGTCGCCTCACGAGGTGTGGCCCCTCGCCTGGCGAGTTACCCCGCGCGTTCCGTACGTCCCGCCCTCATGGTGGACCGGTTTCTCGCCATGAAGAAGATCCGCCACCACCGCATCGTGCTCGAGGTCGCGGGCGAATGCTCCGGCGAGCCGGCAGCGCGCCTGGAGCGGGCCCTTCGCCGCTACTGCGAACTGCGGATCCAGGGGGCAGAACGACAGAGCGAGGTGATCTGGCGAAGCGGCATGCCGTCGCTGGTGAGCGGGTCGCTTCTGTTCATTGTGGGTGTCGTGCTGTCCTTCGAATTCACCCGGCCAGGGGCAGGGCTGCCGCGTCCTGCGGAGGTTGGGACAGCCGAGCGTTGACACTCCGGTGGTGCGATAAGCTGTAGACGTTCAACGATGGCGATTCGGACGCCCTCGATCGTGTGTACGAGCCCGAGGGCGTGTTGGTACCTCGCTCGGGCTATCCGGTGACAGGTTCTGCACGGTCGGCCGCGAACGCCTACCTGCTCGGGTTTGGCCTGCCCATGCGTGCACATCTGAGGCATGTCTACGTCGCTGGAGACATCGCACTGCTCATCGTCGACTGGTCCCTTCACGGCACGGCACGCGACGGCAGCGCGGTCGATCTCCGCGGCACGGCGAGCGATGTCACCCGTTGCGGCAGGGACGGTGTCTGGCGCTACGTCATCGACAATCCGTCCGGAACCGCATGACCGTCCTCCTTGCTGCGATCGGCACCCCTTCGCCGCGCGAGGGGCGCCGAGGTACGGCTCACCGGTGATCGCGGTCGGCGGGTGACAGTGATCGCGGTGAACCGCACTCCGGCGCCCCGGCCAGGGCGCTGATGTGCGGCTCGGGCCAATCACGAACGGCGGAAAACCCGAGGCGGACAGCGGTGCTCGGACGCTAGTTTCCCTGATCAGCGCACATCATCAACGGTCTCGGTAGCCGGGCGGGTGCGGGGACGGGGGAACGTGCGCGCTCAGCCGATGACCTGGCGACGCCTGGCCGAGCCAGCCTCGGTCGCCGCCGTTGCCGTGGCCGCCGTCGCCGCGATCGCCGAGACACTGGCCGCCGTGGTGGTCGGCCGGGTCGCCGACCAACCTACCGCCTGGCTGGTCGGGCTGCTCGCCTGCCTGTTGTTCGGATCCACCCTGCTCGACACCGCCGGGCGCACCGCCTTCTCGGGGGTCGTCGGCCGCGCCGAGGGCCGGCTGCGCGCCGACCTGCTGCACGCCGCCCTGCATCAGCCGCTGCCGGCGCTCGAGGAGTTGGCGGTGGGCGAGGTGCTCGACCGCGTTGACGACGACGCCCGCCAGGTCGGTGTCCTGCTGCGGCGCACTGGATGGCAGCTGGGCCGCGCTGCGCTGCGCTCGGTACTGGCCTGGGTGATCGCCGGGTTTGCGTGGTGGCCGGCCTGGATCGGGTTCCCGCTGGTGGGGCTGCTCGCCGTGGCCGTGGTGCGCTCGCTCACCCCGATCGTGGCCGAGCGCAAGCTCGCGGAGGAAGTCGCATGGTCCGACCACTCCGCCCAGCTCGAGGAGGCCGTCGCGGGGCGTGACGACGTGCGCTCCTCCCTCGGCCAGCCGCACGTCGTACGCCAGTACACGCGACTGGCGCAGCAGGTTCTGCGTCGCGTCCGCGCCACCTGCTCCGCCTCCACGCAGGTCGGCCTGCGCACCGGCCTGGTGGTGCACGCGGCGCTCGCCGCGATCGCGGTGAGCGGCGCCGCGCTGGTCGGCGCGGGCCACCTCGGGGTGGCCGGGCTGGTCACCCTGTGGTTGCTGGTCACGACATTCGCCGGGCAGCTCAGCCAGATCACCAACCACCTGCCGGAGGTGCAGGCCGGCCTGGGCGCGCTGCAAAGGATCCACGGCCTGCTGTCCGCGCCGCAGGAGCCGGCCGGCGGCGCGCCCGTACCGTCGGGGCCGGCCGCCGTCGAGCTCCGGAACCTGACCGTGGGTTATCCGGGCGGCTTCGCCCTGCGGTCTGTGGACCTCACAGTGGCGGCGGGAACGACGTGCGCGCTGGTGGGGCGCACCGGCGCCGGCAAGTCGACGCTGGCCAAACTGCTGTCGCGGGCGCTGGAGCCACCGCCCTGCACCGTGTTCGTCGCCGGCCAGGACGTCACGGCCACTTCGGTCGAGCACCTGCGTCGCGCGGTGGGCGTGGTCACGCAGCGCACCGAGATTCTCGCCGCGACCCTCGAGAAGAACATCACCCTGTTCGCCGACGTCCCGCCCGCGGGCGTCAAAGACGCCCTCGAGGCCCTTGGGCTGACCGAGTGGGTGGACTCCCTGCCGCACGGTCTCGAGACGTGCCTGGGTCCCGGCGGCAGCACGCTGTCGGCGGGGGAGGAGCAGCTCGTCGCGTTCGCCCGGCTGCTGGTCCGCGACGTTGCGGTCGTCGTACTGGACGAGGCCACCGCGCGGATGGACCCGCAGACCGAGCGCCTTGTCACCCGGGCTGCCGACCGGTTGCTCACCGGGCGCACCGGCATCGTCATCGCACACCGGATGTCCACCACGCGCCGATGCGACTCCGTGGCGGTGCTCGACCGGGGGCGCGTCGTACAGCAGGGCCCGCGCGCCCGGCTGGCCGCCGAGCCCGGGCCCTTCCGCGAGCTGCTGGCCGCCGCCGGGGAGGCCGCGCCGACCCTGGACGCCGGGGTGCTGGTCAGCAGGGGCGAGCGCCGGGAGCCCCGGCCGACACCCGCCCCCGTCCGGCCCCGCCTCGCCCGGACGGTGCTGAGGATGCTGCTCGCCCACCCGCGCTGGGGTGTGGTCGGAGCGCTCGGGTTCCTCGCCTCGTCCCTGCTGGGCGCCTACGGCGCGGTCACCGGATGGCCGTGGGGCCTGGTGGTCACCGCCCTCGAGGGCGGAACCACGCCATGGGCCGAGGCCGGCGCCCTCACGGGGTCGCTCCTGTTGGCCCCCGTCGCCATCGCCCTGGCCTTCCGCACCTACCCGCTGTGGTGGTCGGCGGTGACGTTGCGCCTGCGTCTCACCGTGCTGCGCGGGCAGACGATGCAACGTCGTCTCGTCCGTACGCCACCCGGCGAGGTCGTCGCCCGCGCCCTCGACTCGGACCGGCTGGTGATCTACGCCGACCGGTGGGTAGATGTGGTCAACGCGATGGTCATCGTGCTGGTCACGGCCGTCGTGGGGCGCAGTCTGCCGGCCGGAGCGGTGATCGGCGGCATCCTGGTCGTGTCAGCTGCGACCTCGGCGCTGGGCGCTCCCCTCGCCGGGGCGGCGGGCCGTGAGGCCGGCGACGCCCGCGCTCGGTTCGGCACCTCGCTGGTCTCGGTTCTGGACGCCGCCCGCACGGTCAAGCTGGCCGCGGCGACGTCCGCGGTGCAGGCCCACCTGGCCCAGGTCGACGCCGGCCGGGTCACGGCGGTGGTGCGCGAGCACCGGGTACGCACGCTGCTCGACGGCGTGCCGGGACTGCTGGTTCAGCTGGGTGTGGTGGTGGCATGGACCGCGCACCTGACCGGCGTGTGGGACCTCGCCACCGCGCTCCTGGTGAGCACGGCTGTGGCCGGCTCGGGCTGGTACGGCACCGTGTTCGGCGCTGCGGTCACCGAGGCGCCCGTGGCCCGGCGCTGGCTGCAAGCGGTGTCGGACCTGTCCGGGGGCGCCGACCTGGTCGCCGTGCCGCCGGGGGTGGACCTCGTCACCGGCACGGCGCCCGCACCGGCCGCGGTCGGCCGGGTGCCGCTGAAGCGGCTCAGCCTGGAGGGGGTGACCGCCGTCCATGACGACGGCACTGTCGGGACGGACGGCGTCACCCTGGACATCGACGCGGGCTCCCTCGTCCTGCTGACCGGTCGGGTGGGCTCGGGGAAGTCGAGCCTGCTCGCCAGCCTGGCTGGACTCGTCGATCACGAGGGCAGCATCCGGTGGAACGACGTCGAGATCGACGACCCACAGCTCTTCCTCCGCCCGGGCCAGGTCGCCTACGTCGGTCAGGTGCCGCGGGTGTTGTCGGGGTCCTTCGTCGACAACATCGCTCTCGACCACGACCGCCGGTTGCACGAAGCCGTTGCAGACGCCCGGATGCAGGCCGACGTGGAGGAAGCCGGAGGCCATGGCGCCTTGGTCGGCCACCGCGGGGTGCGTCTCTCCGGCGGCCAGGTCCAGCGGCTGGCACTCGCCCGAGCCCTGGCGACCGAGGCCGAACTCCTGGTCGCCGACGACGTCTCCTCAGCCCTGGACGCGCGCACCGAGGTGGAGCTGTGGGAGGCGCTGCGCCGGCGGGGCGTGACGGTCCTGGGGTGCAGCTCCAAGCAGTCCGCCTTGTCCCGCGCCGACTTCGTGGTCGTCCTGGAGGAGGGACGAGTGGCCGCGAGCGGGCCCTGGTCCCAGCTGTCCGACCGGTGGGCCCACCTGGCGGGCTGACGCAGGACCCGGATGTGCGACATGGACACCTGAGGTGGAACGGGAGTGCTTTCGAACAGTGATACGTGTCCATGTCGCCGCAGGAGTCAGACGCTCGACATCCATGAGCGCAGCAGAACGTTGACGGAATCGACCACGACGTCGTCGGCGATCTCGTCAGGAAACAGCAGGCGCTGGATGAGCAGGCCGTCCTCGAGGGCGTGCACGATCAGGGCCAGGTGCGCAGGATCAGCAGGTGGGGTGCCGCCGTGCTCGGCGAGCCGTTGCTCGATGGCCGTCTGGATCGTGCTGCGCGCCAGCGTCTCGCGCTGGGCGAGGGTGGGCAGCGCATCAGGGTTGCGCAGGGCGTGTAGCACGAGCTCGAGGCGCAGGGCCATCCACTCCGGGAGGTGTTCGCCGCGCTCGCGGTTCCACTGCCGCAGCGCCTCCACCATGTCGCCGAACGACACAGCTTCCCGCTGCAGAGCGCTGACCTCCGCGACCTCGGACCGCGTGCGTTGTTCGAGCAGCTCGGCCACAAGCTCCTGCTTGTCGGTGAAGTTGCCGTAGAAGGCACCGCGGGTGTAGCCGGCGCGCTCCGCGATTTGTTCGACGGAGCTGCCGTTCACGCCACGCTCGGTGAACAGCTCGCGCGCGGCCTCGAGCAGGCGCTCACGAGTCTGTGCCCGGCTCTCCTCACGGGTCAGGCGCTTCCTCACCACGGCCGCCGAATCTACAGGCGTCAGCTGAGGGTTGGTCGCTTCGTCCACGGCACGTCTACGCTGCCGCATCGACAGCCGGCTCCATCGGAGCGAGCGTCCCGAACCGGGACTCCAGTGCCGCAGCGGCTTGGAAGCACAGGTCCTCCCGATACTGCGGGCCGATCACCTGAACGCCCAGCGGCTGCCCGTCGGCCACGCCGGTCGGCACGGCGACGGCCGGCACGCCGACGAAGGTCGTGGCGGTACACAGGCGCATGGCGCGGATGA
>DASRSC010000016.1:0-4948 GCA_035695525.1 Pseudonocardia sp.
CGCTCGCGATGGCCATCCTGCTCAACGGCATGGACGCCGAGGAGATCGCGCGCTGGACGCAGGCGATGATCGACTCCGGGGACGTGCTGTCGCTGGGGGCCGTCGGCCGACCGCTGGTGGACAAGCACTCCACAGGCGGGGTAGGCGACAAGATCACGCTCCCGCTGGCCCCTCTCGTCGCCGCATGCGGCGCGGCCGTGCCGCAGCTGTCGGGCCGCGGGCTCGGCCACACGGGCGGCACCCTCGACAAGCTGGAGTCCATTCCGGGCTGGCGGGCGTCGCTGTCGCTGGACGAGATCGCGGCGCAGCTCTCCGACGTGGGGGCGGTGGTGTGCGCGACCACGCCGACGCTGGCGCCTGCCGACCGCAAGCTCTATGCGCTGCGCGACGTCACCGGCACCGTCGAGTCGATCCCGCTGATCGCGAGCTCGATCATGAGCAAGAAGATCGCCGAGGGCACGGGTGGGCTGGTGCTCGACGTCAAGGTCGGGTCCGGGGCGTTCATGAAGACTCGGGAACGGGCGCGCGAGCTCGCGGAGACGATGGTGCGGATCGGCAGCGCACACGGACTGGCCACCACCGCACTGCTCACCGACATGTCGGTGCCGCTCGGGCGGGCGGTCGGCAACGCGCTCGAGGTGGCCGAGTCGGTGGAGGTGCTGCGCGGAGGAGGCCCGGCCGACGTCGTCGAGCTGACCGTGGCGCTCGCCCGGGAGATGCTGGCACTGGCCGGCATCACCGACGTCGACCCGGCCGAGGTGCTCTCCTCCGGTGCCGCCTACCCCGTGTGGGAGCGGATGATCGCGGCGCAGGGCGGCGACCCGTCGGCGCCCCTACCGGTGGCGACGCACGTCGAACCGGTGCTCGCCGAGCGTTCGGGCGTGCTGACCGGGTGCGACGCCATGGCCGTCGGGGTGGCGGCGTGGCGGCTGGGGGCCGGGCGCGCCCGCAAGGAGGACGCGGTGCAGGCCGCGGCCGGGGTGCTCCTGCTCGCTCGGCCCGGGGACGAGGTCGACGCGGGCCAGCCGCTGCTGGAGTTGCACACCGACACGCCCGACGCGGTGCAAGGCGCGCGTGCCGCCCTGGCCGACGGGCTGGTGATCTCCGACGAGCCGGCCGCTCGCGGCCCCCTGCTCGTGGACGAGATCCGCCCCTAGGAGACAGTGCGCTCCGAGGGAGTACGCCGTTACCGCACCGCGCCGAGGATCTCGTCGAACGACTGCGTGAGCCTCGTCGCGGTCGTGGTGTCGGCGTTGACGAAGTACACGTCGACCGTCCGCCCGCTGCCGGAGACGGTGCCCTCGACCACCGTCCCGTCGCGCTGACAGACCCGCGCGCCCACTGCGGCCACCGAGTCGGTCACTCTCCCACCGTTCTGCGTGCACGTGCGCTCGAACGCACTGTGGACCGTCTCCGCATCCGCCCCGGTGACCACGTCCACCCGCAGCACCAGCGGATCACCACCGCTCTGCGGGTGGTCGGGCGCCGTGAAGAGGCACGTCGTCCCTGTGACCGCGTCCTGGGTCTCCAGGGGATGGTCCGTTCTCGTGTCGCTGTGATCCCAGGACAGGGAGGTGGCGCTCGAGAGATCATCCGCGCTGAGCGGGCAGCCCGCACCAGCAGAATCCGCGGCCGGCGCCGAGGCCGCGGGCGGGACCGATGCCGGGCCGGCGCCCTCTGGCTGCTGCGCCGCCGAGCCGCAAGCTGTGACGGCCGCGCAGACAGCAGCGATCGCCAGCGATCCTCGAGTTCGAGGCATGGTTCCCCATCCGAAGGGTGCGGGTGGCGGAGTGTCCCATCCCGGCGACCGTGCTGGCAGGGTGGAGCGCTGGTCAGTCGTCGGGGTCGTCAGTGACGGTGTCGCTGACCGATGCCCCGTTGGGTGACTTCACTGTCACCTTGCGTGCCCGACGCTGGGTCGGGCGCGGCGGGGGAGGGGGCGACTGGACGGCGGCACCGCGGCCCAGGATCAGCTCCGCGAAGGTGGCCATGGCCTCATCGAGCTGACCGGCGTTGCGCCGCTCGGAGTCCTCGTTGGCCTGCTCCACCAGGGTCCTCAGCGAGTCGGTGTCGGGCCGGTCCACCAGCGCGGCGTCGAGCTTGCCCAACTTCTGCTCGATCTCGCCGCCCAGCGAGCCGAGGCGCCCGGACAGTCCCTCCTCGAGGGAGTCCAACCGGCCACTGACGGCGTCCAGCCGCGTGGCCAGCGACTCCAACCGCTGCGCGAGGCCGTCCAGCGGCTCCGTCGGGTCGACGGCAGGGCGAGCGGCCAGGTCCTCGAGCCGCCGGTGCAGCCCGATGCTGGTGTCGCCGAGCAGGTTGCGCATGCCCTCGTCCGACTCGTCCATGGCTCGGACGGCCGCATCGAGCTGCTCGCGGACCGTGCGCTCGATGCCGTCGATCCGCTCCTTGATCGGGGTGCCGACCGACGACGGCATGGCGTCGAGCCGCATCTCGTGGCGGTCGAGGCGGTTGTCGAGGTCGTCGAGGCGCTTGTGCAGGCCGCCGAGCCGGTCGTCGAGCCCGTCCATCCGGCCCGAGACGCCCTCCAGCCGCCCGGCCATGCCGTCCAGCCGCCCGTCGAGCTGGGCGATCGGCTTGGCCATCTTGTCCGGCAACGCCTCGACGGCCCGCAGGACGGCCGCGATGGAGGTGTCCTGGGCGTCGAGCTTGGCGACCGTCTCGTCGAGGCGCTCGGCCAGCACGCTGACCTCGGTGCGGTCGGGCAGCTCGGTGAGCCGCTTGCGGACCGTGCCGAGCGCATCGAGCGCGGCGAGCCGGGCATGGATCTCGTCGAGCGAGTCGAAGATCTGCTGCTGCTCGCTGTCGCGGATCTCCGCGGCCCGCATCAGCATGCCGCGCATACGGTCGAAAGAGAGCGTGGAGTCATTGCTCATGGCGGCGGGGAGCTTCCTTTGAGCCGGACAACGGGAAGTGCCCACGCAGCGTAGCGAGCCGTATCGCTCAGCCGACCGCGGCTCCCCGTTCGGGGGTGTTTAGCCTGATTGGAGCAGCGCGCGGTCCGGCTGCGTGACCGAGCGCAGCCGTGCAACTGCCTACGCCGGGGAGGCGTCCGTCGTCGAGCGTGGGGCCGGCCACAGCGTCGCGGCCGGCCCCTGCCACGGCTTGCCCGGCGGTCAGCACGCCGTTCGCGGCGGTGGGTTCAGCTTCGGAGGTACGACGCGCCGTTGACGTCGACGATCGTGCCGATGGCCGACTCCGTCCCGGGGGTGGCGAGAAAGACGACGACGCGGGCGATCTCTTGCGGCGTCGCGGTCCGTCCGAGCGGGCTCTGCGCGCGGATCGCGGCGCCGCCGGGGCCGTCGAGGTAAGCCGTCGTCATGTCGGTCTCGACGAACCCGGGCGCCACTGCGGTGACGTAGATGCCCTGCGGTGCCAGCTCCTGCGCCAGCGACTGGCTGAGGCTGTTCAGCCCGGCCTTGCTCGCCCCGTACGCCGTGTGCTCCGGTTCGCCGCGAAAGGCGCCCCGGGAGGTGACGTTCACGATCCGTCCGCCGCCGGCCGCGACCATGTGGGGCACCACGCAGTGCACGAGGTTCGCCGGCCCGATCAGGTTGGTGTCGATCGTCTGCCGCCATGCCTCCTGCCACGTCGCGTAGTCCGCGGTCAGGACCGGGTGCTGCACGAAGATGCCGGCGTTGTTGACGAGCACGTCGACCCGCCCGAGGCGGTCGACCACCGTCTGCACGAGGCCCTGCACCTGCACCGCGTCGGCCACGTCGGCCTGGAGCGCGAGATGGGGACCAGGCGGGAGCGCCGCGAGCACCTCCTCGGCCGCGCGGCGGTCCTGCCGGTACTGGATCGCAACCGTCGCGCCCCCGGCTGCGAACTCCAGGGCCACCGCCCGACCGATACCGCGTGAGCCGCCCGTGACAAGCACGACGTCGCCATCGAAGATCATATGATCAGCATGTCAGCCCGGGTTACGGCGGGGAGAGCCGGTCGTCCGGCAGCGTCCGCAGGCGACCCGACGAGCTCGGCGGCGCGCTCCGCGATCGCGTAGACCGCCACGTCGGTGTTGCCGGGGGGATGGAGAGGATGACCGAGCCGTCGGCACCCGGTGTTGTTCGCTTCCGACGGCCAGTTGTGTTCTAGCGTGTCGGGGTGCCCGCGCCGCTGAACGTCGACTCTGTCCGGGACGCACCGAAGGTGCTGCTCCACGACCACCTCGACGGCGGGCTGCGGCCTGCCACCGTCATCGAGCTCGCCGATGCCGCGGGCTACGCGGGGCTCCCCAGCGCCGATGCCGAGCAGTTGGGCGGATGGTTCCTGGCCGCCTCGCACTCCGGTTCCCTCGAGCTCTACCTGGAGACGTTCGGGCACACGGTCGGGGTGATGCAGAGCGCCGACGCGCTGGTCCGGGTGGCTGCGGAGTGCGCCGAGGACCTAGCCACCGACGGCGTGGTCTACGCCGAGGTGCGGTTCGCCCCCGAGTTGCACGTGGAGAACGGGCTCGCGCTCGACGCCGTGGTGGAGGCCGTGCTCGAGGGCTTCCGCGTCGGCTCGGCCCGGGCGGCCGAGCGCGGCAGGAGGATTCGCGTCGGCTGCCTGCTCACCGCGATGCGGCACGCCGCGCGGTCACGGGAGATCGCGGAGCTGGCGGTGCGCTACCGGGACCTCGGGGTGGTCGGGTTCGACATCGCCGGTGCCGAGGCCGGTTTCCCGCCCACCCGCCACCTGGACGCGTTCGAGTACCTGCGCCAGCAGAACGCGCACTTCACCATCCACGCGGGCGAGGCGTTCGGGCTCCCGTCGATCTGGGAGGCCCTGCAGTGGTGCGGCGCCGACCGGCTCGGGCACGGGGTGCGGATCACCGACGACATCGCCGTGCTCGACGACGGGACGGTGCGGCTGGGCCGGCTGGCCGCCTATGTCCGGGACAAGCGGATCCCGCTCGAGCTGTGCCCGACGTCGAACCTGCAGACCG
>DASRSC010000017.1:0-10487 GCA_035695525.1 Pseudonocardia sp.
AGGCGGATGTTCTGGAACGTGCGCGCGATACCCGACTTCGTGATGCGGAAGCGCTTCATACCGCTGATCTGCTTGCCTTCGAAGCGAACGGCACCCTCAGTGGGGTGGAAGACGCCCGTCACGATGTTGAAGACGGTGGTCTTCCCCGCCCCGTTCGGGCCGATCAGGGCGAAGATCTCGCTCTCCCGGACCTGCAGCCGGGCGTCCCGTAGGGCGACGACGCCGCCGAACCGCATCGTGACGCCGTCCAGCTCGAGGACGGTGCGCGCCGGGGTCGTCGCGCCGTTGGTCGTCTGCTCGGCAGCGGAGGTCATCGCGCCACCTCCACCGCGGCAGTGTCCGGATCCGTGTCCGGCCGCGGGACTTCGGCACCCAAGCTGCCCATGCCGCCCGTGCCTTCCTTGATCTCCGCGCTGCGCTGTCGCGACGGCAGCAGACCCTGCGGCCGCAGCGCCATCATCAGCACGAGCGCGGCACCGAACACGAGGATGCGGTAGTCGGCGAAGCCGCGGAACCGCTCGGGCAACCACGCGATGAGGAACGCCCCGATGATCACGCCGGGAAGGTTGCCCGCCCCGCCGAGCAGCACCGCGGCGAGGATCGTCGCCGACAGGATGAACGGGAAGTTCGTCGGCGCGATGAAGATGACCTTGCTGGCGAACACCGTGCCGGCCAGTCCACCGACCATTGCGCCGATCGCGAAGGCGAGCAGCTTGAAGCGGAACGTCGGGACGCCCATCAGCTCGGCAGCGTCCTCGTCCTCCCGGATCGCCGTCCATGCCCGGCCGACCCGGCTGCGTTGCAGCCGTATCGAGAAGATGACGGCCACGACGATCACCGCAAGGATCAGGTAGTAGTACGGGAGGGGATCGAGCAGGAACTCCACGCCGAACAGGTTCGGCGGGTGCGGAATGGGTGTGATGCCCCGGGCACCGCCCAGCGCCTTGGTGTTGACCGCGGTGATGCGGACGATCTCCCCGAAGCCGAGGGTGACGATCGCGAGGTAGTCGCCACGGAGCCGCAGGGTCGGGGCCCCGAGGATCACCCCGGACATCGCGGCCAGGAAGACCCCCATGATCACGGTGGGCCAGAACGCCCATCCCACGGTGGTGCCGAGGTAGGCGAGCGTGTAGGCGCCGATGCCGTAGAACGCGACGAAACCCAGGTCGAGGAGCCCGGCATGCCCGACCACGATGTTGAGGCCGATCGCGAGCAGGACGTACGTGCCGATCGGGTTGAACAGCAGCGACGTCCAGTCGGTGTACGGGGACATGAACGAGGCGATGATCGGGTGTGGCGCGACGATCGCCAGCAGCAGGACCAGCCCGTAGATGCCCCAGCGCTGCCAGGGCGAAGCATCGGCCCACCAGTCCCGGACGCGGTCGGACACGTCGCCCGTCGCGGCCCGGAGCGCGGTGAGGGGATTGCCGGTGCCGCCGGCCTTTCTGTGCGTGTTCATGCGCGAGCCTTCTGCAGGGATTCACCGAGGATGCCGGTCGGCCGGAACAGCAGCACCACGACCAGGATGACGAAGGCGATGACGTCCTTCCATTGGGACCCGAAGAAGATCGCCCCCCAGTTCTCGATCAGCCCGAGCGCGATGCCGCCGAGCAGCGCCCCGCGGATGTTGCCGATTCCGCCGAGAACCGCGGCTGTGAACGCCTTGATGCCGAGGATGAAGCCGATGTTGAACCGCAGGTTCTCGAACTCCATCGCATAGAGCACGCCGGCCACGCCCGCCATCGCACCACCGAGCAGGAACGTCAGGCGGACGATGGTGTCGATGTTGACGCCCATCAGCACGGCCGCTTCCGGATCCTGTGCCGTGGCGCGGATGCCGCGGCCGATCCGCGTGCGGGCCACCAGCTGGTCGAGCAGGATCATCACGATCACCGCAGCGAGCAGGACGATGACCTGGTCGGTGCGGACCTGGGCGTTGCCGATCGTGAACAGCACGTCGCGGTCGACGATGCGTGGGACCGCGGTGTCGATGCGGCCGGGCCGGCCGAAAACGTCCGGGATGATGAACAGCGCGAACAGCTCCTGCAGGAACAGGGAAGCGCCGATCGCGGAGATGAGGGCGGCCAGCCGGGGAGCGCCGCGGCGTCGCAACGGGCGGTAGGCCACCACCTCGAGCAGTATCGCCGAACCGCCGGCGACCGCGGCGGACACGACGATCAGTAGGATAAGCAGCCCGAGGAGGGCGATGCCGGTCAGCGGAGCGGTCACGCCGACCGAGATGATGACGAACAGGGACGCGTAGCTCCCGATCATGAAGATCTCGGAGTGCGCGAAGTTGATCAGTCGTAGTACACCGTAGACCATCGTGTAGCCCAGAGCGACGAGCGCGTAGATCGCGCCGATCGTCAGACCGCCGATGGTGCTCGGCAGGAACTGCTGGGTCAAGTCGTTGAACACAGACCTTCAGCCTTCTCGGGGGCGGACCTCAACCGGCACACGGCACGGGGAGCGGACGCCCCTGCGTCCGCCCCCCGTGTCGTGAGCAGCGTCAGCCCAGCTTCGCCTCGGTCGACTGGCCGAGCAGCGTCAGGGCGCCGTTCTTCACCTGGTAGATGAAGATCGCGTTGACGTCCGGCTCGCCGTTCGGCTTGAAGGCGATCTTCTTCGACACCCCGTCCAGCTTGGCGCCCGAGACGTAGGTGTTGATCGCCTCGGCGGTGGTGTTGCCCGCCTTGACCGCGTCTACGAACAGTGTGGCCGCGTCGTAGCCCTCGGTGGAGTAGATCGCCGGGTCGGCCTTCACCGCCGCCTTGTACCGGGCGGTGAAGTCCGCGAGCGCGCCGGTGGTGGCGCCGAACGGGATGTTGCACGGGCAGGCCAGCACGGCGCCCTCGGCGGCGGGTGCGCCAGCGCCCTGAATGATCTGCGGGTCGAGCGAACCGTCGCCGCTGGCGAAGGTGGCGGTGACGCCGGCGTCGCGCAGCTGCTTGAGCAGGCGGCCCGCCTGGGAGTAGTACCCGCCGTAGACGATCACGTCCGGCTTGAATGCGTTGACCTTGGCGACCGTGGACGAGTAGTCCGAGGCTGCCTGGGCGAACTGGTCGCGCTCGACCTGCACGCCCTTGGCCTGGAAGGCCCCGAACGCCGCATCGGCCAGACCGACGCTGTACTCCTGGTCGTCGCTGATCACGTAGGCCTTCTTCGGGGCCGCGGCCCTGACGAGGAAGTCGACGATCCCGGGGCCCTGGTCGGCGTCGTTCGCGACCACGCGGTGCCAGTACTTCCAACCGTTCTGCGCCAGACCCGGGTTCGTCGCCGAGGCCGAGATGCTGGGAATCTTCGCCTGCTCCAGGATCGGACCGACCGCCTTGGACTCACCCGAGAAGGCGGGCCCGACGAGTCCGACGATCTTGTCCTGCTGGATCGCCTGCTGGGTGAGGGGGACCGCCTGGTCGGCGCTGCCCTGGCTGTCGTACTCGACCAACTGGAGCTTCACCGCGGGGTTCGTGGCGTTGTACTCGTCGATCGCGAGCTTCGCGCCGTTGCGCGGCGGGATCACGATGCCGGAGTTCTCGCCGGTCAGGTCACCCATGAACCCGATCTTCAGAGTCTCGCCGCCGCCACCTCCACCCGAGGGGCTTCCCCCGCCGCCACATGCCGTGAGCGCGAGCGCTCCGGCGAGCATCGCGGCGGTGACGACCATCCGCTTCCGACTCATGATCGAATCCTTCCGTACTGCTCGATCTGCCTCAGGCAACCCCCCGCGATCGCCCCTTGGCTCCCGCTTACCGGGAGACTCGCGGACGGTAAGGGACAGCCCATGAGTGCGTCACCATTCCGGGCGGCTCCTTTACCGGACCGCAACGTCCGGACGCGGAAGGTGACTATCGAGCAGCACAGGGTGATTCAGGACTTGGGCGGATTGAGCCCGTCGACGACGGCCTCCGCGACGGCCTTCATGGTCGTCCTGCGGTCCATCGCGGTGCGCTGGATCCAGCGGAAGGCCTCTGGCTCCGACATGCTCTGCCGGGTCATCAGCAGCCCCTTGGCGCGGTCGACGATCTTGCGGGTCTCGAGGCGTTCGGTGAGCGTGGCGACCTCGTCCTCCAGCGCGCGCTTCTCCGCGAACCTCGAGACGGCCAGCTCGATGGCCGGCACCAGCTCGTGCCGCGCGAACGGCTTCACCAGGTAGGCCATCGCGCCGGCGTCGCGCGCCTGCTCGATCAGGTCGCGCTGGCTGAACGCCGTGAGCATGACCACAGGTGCGATCCGCTCCTCGACGATCGACGCCGCCGCCGTGATGCCGTCCACCTTCGGCATCTTGACGTCCATGATCACGAGATCGGGGCGCAGCTCGCGAGCCAGCGCAACGGCCTGCTCGCCGTCGCCTGCCTCACCGGCGACGGTGTAGCCCTCCTCCGTCAGCATCTCGGCGAGGTCCAGGCGGATCAGCGCCTCGTCCTCCACCACGAGCACCCGCAGCCCGATGCCCTGTCCGGTCTCGTCCGCGGTCATGTCCTGCTCTGAAACCTGCTGCGTCACGAGGGCTTCTCTCCTTCGCCGGAGGGTCGTACCGGAAGGATTCAGAGTACCGGGCGCCACGCGGTGCACGGCTGTGATCTCGGTGGACGTGGGTCGGGGGGTGGGCAGGCAGCGCCGAGCGCCCCCGCTAGGATCTCCTCCGCAACCTGCCCCCGTAGCCCAATTGGCAGAGGCAACGGATTCAAGTCCCGTTCAGTGTGCGTTCGAGTCGCACCGGGGGCACAGCGTCGGCACGAACGGTCGTGGTGCCGCTCAGGCCGGGTGGCGACCGATCTGTAGCAGCGGCGCCGAGGTCGCATCCGGGGTTGCCGGCCCGCAGAGCGATGCCGAAGCGGCCCGCTGCACGAGGTTCAGCGACGAGCATGCCTGGCATCGGGCACACCCTGCGACGGCGGTGTCCGCCGCGAGCTTGACGCCGTCGCGATAGATGCTCTGGTCGTCGTCGGCGCGGAGCCGGTAGGGCGAGGTTGAGCTCGGAGGCACGTCACGGGGACGCCCTCGATCCACAAGATCCCGGAGTCCGACGTCCCCGCCCCACCCCTTCGGGTCGTCTCGAGTTCCGTGTCGATCCTCCGACCCGCCGCCTGCAGATCCATGATCAGCTCGGCCACACCCGCGATGTCGGTCAGCTCGATCCGGACGGATTCCGCGTCGTTCGGAGCTTCGGCCACGGTTCTACTATAGTAGAACGATGCCGGTCACACACCGTGGACAAACGGAGAGCCCGCGCAGGATCGCCGTCGATGCGCCACTCTGAGGACCGCCGAGAGGCACTGCGATGACGGGAGCTGACCCTTCCCGACACGATCGCGGTGGTGACCATCGGCCTGCTGATGTTCGGCGACGCGATCCGCCGGTCAGGTCGGAGCAGGGGTCGCCACCGCGCCCCTCGGGTGCTTCACCGCCGCCCTGCTCGACCTCGCGGAACGGCTCGCCGACTGACGAGCACCGCCGCCACCGGCCATACACTATGGTAGAAATTCTTCCTGTATCGCGACGAGAGGAGCCTCCATGGACGGCATCGCCGACATGGGTGGAACCGACGGCTGGGGAGCCGTCATGGTGCCGGCGCGCGACGAGCCGGTCTTCGCCGAACCGTGGGAGGGACGCGCCTTCGCGTTGGCGCTCCTCACGATCGGCCGGGTCTCAGGCCGGAACCTCGACGCGTTCCGGCACGCGCTGCAACGCCTCGACCGCACCGCATACCTGGACGACGGCTACTACGGGCGCTGGCTCAATGCCGCGGAGCTCATGCTCGTCGACAGCGCGATCCTCGCCCCCGGCGCGGTCGACGCCCGCGCCCACGCAATGCGCGGTGAGCAGGTCGAGGAACCCGCGGTGCCCGAGCCCTCGAAACCCGACTACTCCGCCACCGGCCCCGGCTCGCTGCGCGAGGTGCCCGAGCCGCCGCGCTTCGCCCACGGCGACCGGGTGCGGGCCCACGACATCTCCCCGGCCGGCCACACGAGGCTGCCGCGGTACGTGCGCGGGCACGTCGGCACCGTCGAGCTCGTGCAGCCCGGCCACCTGCTGCCGGATACACACGCCCACTTCCAGGGCGAGAACCCCCAGCACGTCTTCACCGTCCGCTTCGACTCCCGCGAGCTGTGGGGCGCGGAAGCAGAGCCCTTCGTCCTCACGATCGAGCTCTTCGACAGCTACCTGGAGCCCGCCTCATGAGCACATCCGCCGAGCGCCTTCCCCCCTCCCTTCGCACCGAGGCCCTCGAACAGCTGCTCACCGAGCGGGGGCTCGTCGACCCCGCCGTGATGGACGGCTTCATCGCCAACTACGAGGAGAACGTCGGCCCGCTCAACGGTGCCAAGGTCGTCGCAAGGGCCTGGACCGACCCGGAGTACAAGAAGCGCCTGCTCGCCGACGGCACCGCCGCGATCAAGGAGCTGGGGTTCGGCGGGCCGCAGGGCGAGCACATCGTCGTCGTGGAGAACAGGCCCACCCGCCACAACGTGACGGTCTGCACGCTCTGCTCCTGCTACCCCTGGCCCGTGCTGGGGCTGCCGCCGTCGTGGTACAAGGACCCCGCCTACCGGGCGCGCGTGGTCCGCGAACCGCGCGTGGTCCTCTCCGAGATGGGCCTCGACCTCGCCGACGACGTCGAGATCGTCGTGCACGACTCGAGCGCCGAGGTGCGCTGGCTCGTCCTGCCGGAACGTCCGGCCGGGACCGAGCAGCTCTCCGAGGAGGAGCTGGTGCCTCTCATCACCCGCGACGCCCTGGTCGGCGTCGCGAAGGTCGTGGCGCCGTGACCACCGCGCCGCTGGCCTATGACGGTCCGGCCGCGCCCCCGCGGTCCAACGGCGAGCTCGACTTCGCCCAGCCGTGGGAGTCACGCGCCTTCGGCATGGCGGTCAGCCTGCACGATGCCGGCGCCTTCGCGTGGCCGGTGTTCCAGTCGGCACTCATCCGGCGGATCTCCGCATGGGAGGCCACGCATCCGGACGGCGCGGGCTGGAGCTACTACCAGCACTGGCTCGGGGCCCTGGAGGATGTCCTCACAGCCGACGGCACCGTCACCTCGGCGGAGGTCGACGCTCGGGCCGAGGAGCTGGCCGCGCGGCCCGCCGGGCACGACCACGCGCGGTCGTCCACGGGCCACGGGCACGGGCACGGGCACTGACGACGGAACGCACTATGGGAAACAAAATTCTACGATATTCACAAGCAATGCCCTGTCAAACCGTGGAGGACCCATGTCCACCGACCCGCTCGCCGCTCCCGACACCACGCGGGACGCGTCAGCCGGGTGGAAGGACGTGGTGGGCTCCATCGGCCCCAAGGTGCGGGCCCTGCGCCGGGAGCGCGGCCTGACGCTCCAGCAGCTCGCGCACGCGGCCGACGTGTCCACGGCCTCCGTGCACAAGGTCGAGCGTGGCGACATGGTGCCCACTGTCACCACGCTTCTCAAGATCGCCGGAGCACTCGGGGTCCCGGTGCGGCTCTTCGTCGAGGACAGCGAGCCGAGCCAAGCCGTGCACACCCGGTTCGGCGACGCGGTCCGGGCCGGGCCCGTCGTCATCACCGGCCCGCCCGATCGTTTCCGGTCGAGCGGCACCGTCGCGCGGCTCGAACCCGGCGACGAGCGCCCTGGCCTGCGCCGGGCGGGCGAGATCCTGCTCGTGGTCCTCGAGGGTCGGCTCGACGTGGAGGTCGCCGCGGCTCGCTACGTCGTCGCGGCGGGCGAGGCACTGCACTTCCCCTCATGGCTCGAGCATCGGTGCCACAACTCCGGTGAGACGACGGCGGAGGTCGTCGCGATCGACGTGCCGGACGCCTGAGCGGTCAACCGGCCGGTTCCGCCGCCGCCGACGCGCGCGCGGGTCAGGAGCCCGGCCTCCGGCCGCGGCGAAGCCCGCGGTCCGCTGGTCGCCGGCCGCCCCGAGCTCCACGAGCACGTGCCGCAGGTTCTCGATCATCACGGCCAGCGGTGCCGGCGCAGCGCCGCCCTCGGCCCGACGGGACGCGACGATCGACCGCGGATCGAGGACGTCCGTCAGATCGACGTCCGCGAGCCCCCAGCTGCGCCCGGCGTGCGCCATGGCGGCCTCGTCGAGCATCGCCCCGGTGATCGCGCCCACAGCGCGGCAAAACGCGGGATCTCCGTCACCGACCTGCGGGTCGAGGTGACCGGCTACGACGACGGGCCGCGGTTCACGGCGTTCCGGATCGTCGTGCACACCGACGTCCCGCCCGGCGCGAAGCTCGACGCGGTGATCGCGGCGGCGAGGCGCGTCTGCTACGTCACGCGGACCCTCGCGAACCCCCCGGAGATCGACGTGGTGCTCGGCTGAGCTCAGGCCGTCGCGACGTCATCGGCCGCCCGCAGCACGCGCAGGGCGTTGCGCCCGGCCAGCTTGGCGCAGTCGTCCTCGCTCCAGCCGCGTTCCAGCAGAGCGGCGAACAGCGCCGGGTACCGGGAGACGTCCTCCAGCCCGACCGGGAGCTCGCGCGTGCCGTCGAAGTCCCCGCCCAGGCCGATGTGGTCGACACCCGCCACCTCGCGGGCATGCTCGAGGTGCGTCACGACGTCCGCGAGGGTGGCAGCCGGACACGGCAGGCCGTCCCACGACTCAGCGAAGGTGTTGCGGGCCCGCAGGTCGCGGTGGTCGAGCCCGGCGTCGGTCATGGCGGCCTGCAGCTGCGTGTCCCACCCGGCGGCAGCCCCTGAGACGAAGCGCGGGACGAAGGTCACCATGCAGACCCCGCCGTTGCCGGCGAGCGCTCCCAGCACGTCGTCCGGGACATTGCGCGGGTGGTCGGTCACCGTGCGGCACGACGAGTGGGTGAACAGCACCGGCGCCGCGGTGGTGGCGAGCGCATCGCGCATGGTCGTCGCCGCCACGTGGGAGAGGTCGACGATCATGCCGATCCGGTTCATCTCCCGCACCACGTCGCGACCGAAATGGCTCAGGCCGCCGTGCACGGGCTCGTCGGTGGCCGAGTCGGCCCAGTCGGTGTTCAGGTTGTGGGTGAGGGTCAGATAGCGGACGCCCAGCCGGCGTAGGGCCCGCAGCACGCCGAGCGAGCTGTCGATGCAGTGCCCGCCCTCCGCGCCGAGCAGCGACGCCACCCGCCCGGCCGCGAAAGCGGCCTCAGCTTCGTCTGCGGTGGTCGCGAGCCCGAAGTCATCCGGGTACCGCTCGGTGAGCCGGTGCACCAGCTCCACCTGCTCCAGCACCGCCGTCACCGCGTCGGCTCCCGTGAACGAGCACGGCACGTAGACCGACCAGAACTGGACGCCGACGCGGCCGGCACGCAGTCGCGGCAGATCGGTCTGCAGCGCGGGCAGCCCGGCGAGGAGGTCGGTTCCCGCCACGGCATCGGCGGGATCGGGCCCGGCGAGGCGCCGCAGCGCCCATGGCAGGTCGTTGTGCCCATCGACGAGTGGTGTGCGGGTGAGCAGGTCGAGCGCGCGGTCGTCCACGGCCCGAGTATTGCGCCCCGCCGCACGTTGTCGATCCGATCGTGGCACGGTGCACGTTGTGACCACCCCGCGCGATCGCGACGCCGCAGGACGGGCCCGCAATGCCCGTCCCCGCGACGAGGCCGGCCGCCCCCTCCCCCATGGCGCGCAGGGCGTCGAGCGGGTGCCAGAGGACCTGCAGCTCACCGGCGACGGGGCCGTGACCGAGGCGCAGCGACTCCTCGACGCCGGTCAGCCGTTCGCCGCGCACGAGGTGCTGGAGGGGGCCTGGAAGGCAGCCCCGGAGCCGGAGCGTGAGCTGTGGCGCGCGCTCGCCCAGCTCGCCGTCGGCCTGACCCACGCCCAGCGCGGCAACGCCCGCGGTGCTGTGGCGCTCCTCGACCGCGCCGCCGGCCACCTCGCCACCTGGGACGGTGCGGCGCCTGCCGCGCTCGCGATCTCCGACGTCCGGGCCCACGCCGGTGCGCTGGCCCGCCGGATCGAGCGCGATGGCGTGGCGGATCTCGCGGACGACGACCTGCGCCCGCGCCTGCGGGGCGCGACACGGGGCTGACGCCCTCCCTCCGTCAACCTGCTCGCCACGGTCGCGCGCTCCGGGGAGCATGCACTGCTGTGCCCTCTGACCCACCCGTACTGACCGACGGCGTCGTGACGCTGCGCCCCCACACCACCGCCGACATCGACGGGTTGGTCGCGATGGGCTCCGACCCGGAGATGGCGCGCTGGACGAGCGTGCCGGTGCCCTACGAGCGCCACCACGCGGAACGCTGGGTCCACGAGGTGGCGCCGACCGGATGTCGGGACGGAGCGGCCTTCGGCTGGGCGATCGAGGCGCTCGACGGGGGCACGCGCCGGTTCGCGGGCAACGTCGACATCCAGCCGGTACTGGCTGGCCACCCTGCCCCACCCGTACACGGAGCAGACCGCTCGAGAGTTCGTGCGGAGCCGGCGGCTCGGCGAGTCGCTCGGGCAGTCGGTCACCTGGGTGGTGGCCGACCGCGAGGACGACCGCCTGCTCGCCAACGTGACCGTGTTCCGGCTC
>DASRSC010000018.1:0-4665 GCA_035695525.1 Pseudonocardia sp.
CCTCGGCTGCCGAAGATGGTCCCGTTCCCCCGAGTCCGCACTCCAGGATTCAACCGGCGGACGGTGGACGGCGTGGCGGCGCCCCCGGCGACCGGTCGCCCGTGCGGCAGGATCTCGGATGTGAGCGAACACCCTGCCGCCCCCGTCCCCGACCGACTCTTCGACGACGAGCGTGAGCAGCGGTGGCGGGCCAGGTTCACCGCGCCGCGGATGTCCCGACCGAGCTGGGCGCGTCATGCCCCTGACCGGTCGGTGTACACGTCGAACGCCAGCGGGACGACCGAGGTCTACGCCTGGGACCGGGCGACGGACACGCACCGGCAGGTGACCGACCGTCGCAGCGGCACGCATTCGGCGACCCTGCCGCCGGACGGCGAGACCGTGTGGTGGTTCGCCGACACCGACGGCGACGAGTTCGGGCACTGGGTGGTCGAGCCGTTCGCCGGACTCCCCGCCGGCACCACCGCCGAACCCGCGGTCTCCGGGGTCGAGGACGGCTACCCGGCCGGGCTGGAGATCGGCCGGAACGTGGTGGCCCTCGGCACCTCGACCGACGGCGGCACGAAGATCTGGCTGAGCCGCGGGCAGGGCCCGGCCGAGATCGTCTACACGCACGCGGAGGACGCCGGCGTCGGCTCCCTGTCCGAGGACGAGACGCTGCTCGCGATCAGCCACTCGGAGCACGGCGACTCCCGCCACCCGGCGGTGCGGGTGGTCTGCGTGTCCGACGGCGCGGCGGTGGCCGAGAAGTCCGACGGCAAGGGCAAGGGCCTGACCCCGCTCGCGTTCGCGCCGGTGCCAGGCGACGGCCGACTGCTCCTGCTGCACGAGCGCCGCGGCCGCGAGGAGTTGCTGGTGTGGGACGTGCTCACCGACACGGAGACGGAGCTCGCCCTCGACCTGCCGGGCGAGGTGGTCGCCGACTTCTACCCGGACGGACGGAGCCTGCTCGTCTGGCACACCCACGCCGCCCGCACCCGGCTGCACCGCTACGACCTGGAGACGGGGGAACTGACGGAACTACCCGTGGCGCCGGGGTGCGTCGGTTCGGCCGAGGTCCGGCCGGACGGCACCGTCGAGTACACCTGCTCGTCGGCCGCCGAGCCCTCGGCCGTGCGAGCCCTGCACCCCGACGGCACCGACCGCGTGCTCGTCGCGCCTCCCGGCGAGCGCGCCCCAGGGTCGGTGCCCGTCGAGGACCTGTGGGTCGACGGGCCCGGCGGGCGGGTCCACGCGCTCGTCGCCCGTCCGGCCGGAGTGGAGGGACCGGCGCCCACCGTGGTGACCCTGCACGGGGGCCCGCACGCGGCCGACGAGGACCGGTTCGATCCCGGGCGGGCCGCCTGGGTGGACGCCGGGTTTCTCGTCGTCGAGGTGAACTACCGCGGCTCGACGGGCTACGGCTCGACATGGCGCGACGCCATCGAGGGCAGGCCGGGCCTGACCGAGCTGGAGGACGTGGCCGCGGTGCTGGACCACTGTGTCGCGGCGGGACTCGCGGACGCCGACCGGTGCATCGTCGAGGGCTGGTCGTGGGGCGGCTATCTGGCACTGCTGGCCGTCGGTACCCAGCCGGAACGATGGGCGGCCGGGCTCGCGGGCGTTCCGGTGGCCGACTACCTCACCGCCTACGCCGACGAGATGGAGCAGCTCCGTGCGTTCGACCGGGCCTTGTTCGGCGGGTCGCCGCAGGAGCGACCGGAGGCGTACCGCGCCTCGTCGCCGCTGACCTACGTGAACGAGGTTCGGACGCCGGTGCTCGTGCTGGCGGGCGAGAACGACCCGCGGTGCCCGATCCAGCAGGTGGACAACTACCTCGACGCCCTCGCCGCGCGAAGCGGCGGCGGAACGGGCACCGGCGCCGCCCGCCGCACTGGGCTTTACGAGGTGAGCCGCTTCGATGCCGGCCACGGTTCTCTGGTCGTGGACGAGACACTGCGGCACGTCGCCACGGAGATCGGCTTCGCCCTACGCGCTGTGGCGTGACGCCGCTCGTGCGCGGATACGGGTGCCGGAGCACCCGTATCCGCGCACGACGCCCCCCCGTCATGGTCCGGTAGCCGACCGGAAACATCCCGAGGGGACGCTGTAGACGATCCCCGAGGAGGTGGACCACGTGGCACTGTGGCGGGTACATGTCCAGCTGGAGGACCGGCCCGGCCGGCTCGGTGAGCTGGCCACGGCGGTCGGCGCGGCCGGATGCAACATCATTTCCCTACATGTCGTCGGCGAGCCGGCCGACGACGGTTCGATCACCGACGAGCTCCTCGTCAAGGTGCCGGAGTCGGCCGATCCCGCCACCCTCGTCGACGCGGTGGAGAGCGCCGGCATCCCGTGCACCCTGCTGGTGCGGGCCGACGCCACCGAGCTGTCCGATCCGGCCACCACCGCACTCGCGCTGGCCCGGATGGTCGCGGCTGATCCCGGCAGTGGACCGCGCGCAGTGGCCACGATGCTCCGCGCGCGACTGGTCGACCCGGCCGCCGAGAACCACGGCGGGCACGTCCACGTCATCCGCGTCGGAGCTCAGCAGCTGCGCCTCGGCCGGGCCTGGCCGTTCACCGCCACGGAGCTGTCACGGGCGGCCGCACTGCTGGAGCTCGCCACGCAGCTCGCGATGCGCGCTCCCATCCGGGAGACGTCACCGGAGCGGATCCTGCTGCTGCGCGACGGCTCCGAGGTGCGCATGCGACCTGCCGCCTCGGCGGATGCCCCCCTCGTGGCCGCGCTGCACGCCCGCTGCGCCCCCGATTCGCGGCGATCCCGCTTCCTCAGCCCCACGCGTCAGCTCGCCCCCGGCGAGCTGGAGGCCCTCCTCGGAGGGGCGTCCGGCTCCGGTCAGGCCGTGCTCGCAGTGACCGCCGACGGAGGCAGCGCCGTCGGCATCGCGAACCTCGACAGCGTGTGGACGGGCTCCGCCCGGGCCGCTGTTCTGGTGGAGGACTCCTGGCAGGGCCGAGGGCTGGGCACCGCGCTACTGCGGAGGATTGCGGACATGGCCACCGAACAGGGGATGGCGGAGCTGACCGGCATCGCCCGCCCGGATGACCTGGGGGTCACCCGGCTGCTGCGCCGGGCGGGCATGCGCCCGTCGGCCGAGATCGTGGACGGCGAGGTGCGGCTGCGCGCCCCGCTCCCCGCCCCGGTCGCCTGACCGCCGAACGGCCCGGGAGCGCGTGGTCCCGGGTCGCTCGGCGACGCTGTCAGAGCGAGATACGTTCCCCTGTGTCGCCGGCGAACAGGTGCAGGGCGCCTTCACGGGGGGCGAGGTGCAGCACCGCGCCCTTGCTGGGCGGCGTACGCCCGTCGACACGCGCGATGACCGGGCGGCGCTCGCCGCCCACCTCGGTGCTGCCGTAGACGTAGGCGTCGGCGCCGAGCTCCTCGACGACGTCCACCTCCGTGAGCAGGCCGGCGCCGCTCTCGACGATGTCCATGTCCTCGGGACGGACGCCGACCGTGACCGACCGGGTGGCCCCGACGGCGTCGGCGGCCTGCCGCGGCACGCGGATGTCGGCGCCGCCGAAGTGCAGCACGTCGCCGTCGACGTCCACCGGGAGCAGGTTCATCGCAGGTGAGCCGATGAACCCCGCGACGAACACGTTGCGCGGCGCGTCGTACATCTCGCGCGGCGTGCCGACCTGCTGCAGGATCCCGTCCTTGAGCACTGCGACGCGGTCACCCATCGTCATGGCCTCCACCTGGTCGTGGGTGACGTAGACGGTGGTGGTGCCGAGCCTGCGCTGCAACGACGCGATCTGCGTGCGGGTCGAGACGCGCAGCTTGGCGTCCAGGTTGGACAATGGCTCGTCCATGCAGAACACCTGCGGCTGGCGCACGATCGCGCGGCCCATGGCGACGCGCTGGCGCTGACCACCGGACAGCGCCTTGGGGCGCCGCTCCAGGTAGTCCACGAGGTCGAGGATCTTCGCCGCCTCCAGCACCCGCTCCCGGATCATGACCTTGGACTGCCCGGCGATCTTGAGCGCGAAGCCCATGTTCTCGGCGACGGTCATGTGCGGGTAGAGCGCGTAGTTCTGGAAAACCATTGCGATGTCGCGGTCCTTCGGCGGCACGCGCGTGACGTCACGCCCCCCGATGTGGATGGAGCCCTTGTCGATGTCCTCCAGCCCGGCGAGCATCCGAAGGGCCGTGGACTTGCCGGAACCCGAGGGACCCACCAGGACGAGGAACTCCCCGTCGGCGACCTCCAGGTCGAGCGAGTCGACCGCGGGAGTGGTGGAGCCGGGGTAGATCCGACTCGCGCTGTCATAGGTCACAGCAGCCATGCTGTGCTCCTTCCACCGGCAGGAACGTGCCGGACGATCCGAGTGTGAGGGAGTAGCGCTCGAAGACTGCCATGCCGCGTGCAATCCGCACAGGACTACTACTCACTGTGACGGTGAAACACGCTGCGTGGGGTTACCGGATCGTTACTGCTCGCTGTTGCCCCCTCACCGCGAGAGCGCTTGCATGTCCTGATCACGCGGTGCGGGTGATTTGCACCGTGTCCTTCCCGATGAAGCGGAGATGTGATGCCTGCTGTGCCATCGAGGAGGCGGTCGCGCACGACCGGTCTCGTGAGCGGCGCTCTCGGACTGTGTCTCGTGCTCGCCGGATGCGGCGGGAGCAACGTCGCGGGCGGAGGTGGCGGCCAGGCCGGCA
>DASRSC010000019.1:0-22722 GCA_035695525.1 Pseudonocardia sp.
CGGCAGGTCGAGGGCCGCTGCGATCTCCTTCAGCCCGAGCGGCCGGTCCGTGGTCCCGAGCAGCCGCAGCACCGCTGCTGCTCGCTCGATGGACTGGATGAACCCCGGCACGAGCCGACTGTACGACCCGCCGAACGAGTGAGACACGCAGCGCTACGCGCCTTCACGCACAGCGAGACCCCCGCCCCCGGAGGGGAAGCATGTGATGTTCGTCCGATTAGTAGTTCGACAATGCCGAACGATGACCGTTGACCGCAGGTCACGGGCGTTTCTAGCGTGCGAGGACCGCCCGTCCGAGCGGTATCCCATTCCTGGAGGGCTTCGATGACGAAGAACTCGTACATCGGGGAGCTGGCGGCCGAGTTTCTCGGCACCATGATCCTCTTGTTATTCGGCGCCGGTGTGGTGGCGCAGGTCGTGGCCGCCAACCTGGGGAACCACGACTCCATCGGCTGGGCCTGGGGCATCGGCGTGATACTCGGCGTCTACGTGTCGGGCCGGATCAGCGGCGGCCACATCAACCCGGCCGTGACGATCGCGCTGGCTGCGTTCCAGGGCTTCCCGTGGCGGAAGGTCTTGCCCTATGTGGTCGCCCAGACAGCAGGGGCGTTCGTCGCGGCCCTCATCGTCCGGTTCGCCTACGCCGACTGGATCAACAAGGTCGACCCCGGCCACACGTACAAGACGCAGATCATCTTCTCCACACTCCCGGGTAACGGCGAACCCGGGATCAGCCTCACGACCGCGTTCTTCGACCAGATCATCGGCACCGCGATCCTGGTCTTCGTGGTCTTCGCGCTCGTCAACGCACGGAACAACCCGCCACTGGCCAACCTGGCACCGGTGGTCATCGGTTTGCTCGTGGTGGGGATCGGCATGGCCTGGGGGGCGAACGCGGGCTACGCGATCAACCCTGCCCGTGACTTCGGTCCGCGGCTCGCGTCGTACATCACCGGGTACTCCACGGCCTGGACAGACCAGAACGGCACGCCCTATTGGTGGCTACCCATTGTGGCACCGATCATCGGTGGGCTCATCGGCGGCGCGCTGTTCCAGTACACCATCAACCGCTATCTCCCCGCCGACGAAACCGAGCCCACTCCCGTGGGCCGCGACATCCCCCGATAACCGAGCGGAGACAACTCATGGCCGAGTTCGTCGGTGCCATAGACCAGGGCACCACCAGCACCCGATTCATGATCTTCGATCACTCGGGTAACGAGGTGGGTCGCCACCAGCTCGAGCACCAGCAGATCCTGCCGCAGGCCGGCTGGGTGGAACACAACCCCGTCGAGATCTGGGACCGCACGTCATCGGTGCTGCAGACCGCGCTCGTCAAGACCGGGCTCTCGTCGTCGGACCTCGTGGCGTTGGGCCTCACCAACCAGCGCGAGACCACCGTCGTGTGGGACAAGCGCACCGGGCGCCCGCTCTACAACGCGATCGTCTGGCAGGACACCCGCACCGACCGCATCGCCTCCGCCCTCGAACGCGAGGGTAAGGGCGACGTCATCCGGCAGAAGGCCGGTCTCCCGCCCGCCACGTACTTCTCCGGCGGAAAGATCCAGTGGATCCTGGATAACGTCGACGGCGCCCGGGAGGCCGCGGAGAGCGGCAACGCGATCTTCGGCAACACCGACACCTGGCTGCTGTGGAACCTCACGGGCGGCAAGGACGGCGGCGTACACGTCACCGACCCGACGAATGCCAGCCGCACGATGCTCATGAACCTCGAGACGCTCGAATGGGACGACGAGCTGCTCGGCTTCTTCGGCATCCCGCGGTCGATGCTGCCCGAGATCAAGCCGAGCTCGTGCCCGGAGTGCTATGGCACCACGCTGCTGAGGGGGCCGCTGAGCGGCGAGGTCGTGCTCACCGGCGACCTCGGTGACCAGCAGGCCGCCACCGTCGGCCAGGTGTGCTTCTCGCCCGGCGAGGCGAAGAACACCTACGGCACCGGCAACTTCATGCTGCTCAACACGGGCACGGAACTCGTGCGGTCGAAGGCGGGGCTGCTGACCACCGTCTGCTACCAGTTCGGCGACGAGCGTCCGGTCTACGCATTGGAGGGCTCGATCGCCGTCACGGGGTCGGCCGTGCAATGGCTGCGTGACCAGCTGGGGATCATCTCCGGCGCCTCGGAGAGCGAGTCGCTGGCCCGCCAGGTGGAGGACAACGGCGGCGTGTACTTCGTCCCGGCATTCTCCGGGCTGTTCGCCCCGTACTGGCGTTCCGACGCGCGCGGCGCGATCGTCGGGCTCTCCCGGTACAACACGAACGCCCACCTCGCGCGGGCGACGCTGGAGGCGATCTGCTACCAGAGCCGTGACGTGGCCGAGGCGATGGAGAAGGACTCGGGCGTGCACCTGGAGGTGCTCAAGGTCGACGGCGGCGTCACTGCCAACGAGCTGTGCATGCAGATCCAGGCCGACGTCCTCGGCGTGGACGTGAGCCGGCCCGTCGTCGCGGAGACCACGGCGCTCGGCGCGGCGTACGCGGCGGGGCTCGCCGTGGGGTTCTGGAAGAACACCGACGAGCTGCGGGCCAACTGGAACGAAGGCAAGCGCTGGCAGCCCCAATGGAGCGACGAGCAGCGCTCGACCGGGTACGAGCGCTGGAAGAAGGCGGTAACCAGGACCTTGGACTGGGTAGACGTCGACTGAGTAGGCACCTGTACAGCGGGACGACATCGCCGACGTCGAAACCTCAGCGATGTCGCCCCGCTGAACCGCCCGGCACGACACCGATGAGAGGAATTACCCATGAGATCGGTCGCCCTCTCTCCGCAGGCCCGCGAGGCCGCCCTGGATGCCATGAGCTCGACCGAACTCGACATCCTGGTCGTCGGGGGCGGTGTCGTGGGCAGCGGGGTTGCCCTCGACGCCGCGACCCGCGGCCTCACGGTCGGGCTCGTCGAGGCGCGGGACTTCGCCTCGGGTACGTCGAGCAGGTCGAGCAAGCTCATCCACGGCGGCCTGCGTTACCTGGAGATGCTGGACTTCCGGCTCGTCGCCGAGGCCCTGCAGGAACGCGGGTTGCTGATCGAGAAGCTCGCGCCGCACCTCGTGCGGCCCGTGCCCTTCATCTACCCGCTCAAGCACCACGTGTGGGAGCGGTTCTACGCCGGTGCCGGCGTCGCGCTCTACGACACGCTCGGGCTGCTGTCCGGGCGGGCGCGCGGCGTGCCGCACCACCGCCACCTGACGCGGCGCGGCGCTCGCAAGATCATGCCGTCCCTGCGCAAGGACGCGCTGGTGGGCGCCCTGCAGTACTACGACGCGCAGGTCGACGACGCCCGGCACACGATGTTCCTCGCGCGCACCGCCGCCGCCTACGGCGCGCACGTCGCTTCCAGGGCTCGCGTGGTCGGGCTGCTCCGCGAGGGCGAGCGGGTTACCGGAGCGGAGGTGCACGACCTGGAGTCCGGCCGCACGATCAAGGTGCGCGCCCGGCAGGTCGTCAACGCCACCGGGGTGTGGACGGACGAGACGCAGAGCCTGGCGGGCGAGCGCGGCCAGTTCCACGTGCGGGCGAGCAAGGGCATCCACCTCGTCGTGCCGCACGACCGGATCCGTGGCGACTCCGGGCTGATCCTGCGCACCGAGAAGTCGGTGCTGTTCGTCATCCCGTGGGGCAGGCACTGGATCATCGGCACCACCGACACCGACTGGACCCTCGGGCTGGCCCATCCGGCGGCGAGCGCAGCCGACATCGACTACCTGCTCGACCACGTCAACGAGGTGCTGGAGCAGCCGCTCACCCACGCCGACGTTGAGGGCGTCTACGCCGGGTTGCGGCCGCTTCTCTCAGGCGAGTCGGAGTCGACGTCGATGCTGTCGCGCGAGCATGCCGTGGCGCACGCGGTGCCGGGACTCGTGGTGGTGGCAGGCGGCAAGTACACCACCTACCGCGTGATGGCCAAGGACGCCGTCGACGCAGCGGTGCACGGGCTGTACGCCAAGGTGCCGCCGTCCGTGACGGAGGACGTTCCCCTGCTGGGGGCCGAGGGCTTCGCCGCGCTGAAGAACTCCTCGCATGTCCTGGCCGAGCGGTACGGGCTGCACGAGGCCCGTATCGAGCACCTGCTGGGGCGGTACGGGTCGCTGATCCACGAGGTGCTCGACCTCGTCGCGCAGGACCCGTCGCTGGGCGAGCCGCTGACCGGGGCGCCCGACCACCTGCGGGCCGAGATCGTCTACGCGGCCTCGCACGAGGGCGCCCGGCACCTCGACGACGTGCTCGCGCGCCGCACCCGGATCTCGATCGAGACCTTCGACCGGGGGCTCGGGTCCGTCGAGGAGGTCGCGCGGCTCGTCGCACCCGTCCTGGGCTGGAGCGACGACCAGATCAACCGCGAGGTGGAGCACTACCGCAAGCGCGTCGAGGCGGAGCGGGAGAGCCAGAAGATGCCCGACGACGAGACGGCCGACGCCGCGCGGATGGGCGCACCGGAGGTCGTTCCACTGCGCTGAGGCGTACGTTCGCGTTCACGTCGAGGCACGCAGCGGAAACGTGACGCCGGTGAGCTCCTCGGAGAGCGTCCACAGTCGGCGGGCGAGGTCGGGGTCTGCGGCCTGCGTGGACCTCCCGACGAGGGTGGGCTGGCCGCGCACCTCGCCGAAGCCGTCGGGGCCGACATAGCTGGCACCGGGCAGGTCACGGGTGGCGGCGAACAGCGTGGGCGCCGCGCCGGCCTCCGCGCTCTGCTGCACGACCGTGCCGACGGCCTTCGTGACAACGCCCAGGACGGGGCCCAGATGGCGGCCGAAGTTCGACGCGGCCAAGCCGGGGTGGGCGGCGAGCGCGCGAACCGGCGAGCCGGAGGCGACCAGGCGTCGCTGCAGTTCCAGCGTGAACAGGAGGTTGGCCAGCTTCGACTGCCCGTAGGAGGCGAAGAGCCGGTACGGCCGGGACTCCCAGTTGAGGTCGGCGAGGTCGAGGCCGCCGAACCTGTGCGCGCCGGACGCGACCGTGACCACGCGGTCGGTGATGCGCGGCAGCAGCAGGTTGGTCAGCGCGAAATGACCGAGGTGGTTGGTGCCGATCTGCAATTCGAACCCGTCGGCCGTGACGCGCCGCTTCGGCAGGTTCCCCACCCCCGCGTTGTTGATCAGGACGTCGAGGTCGCCGTCCCACGACTCGGCGAACCGGCGCACAGAGCTGAGATCGGCCAGGTCCAGGGCACGGACCTTGGTGGAGCCGCCGAGGTCCGCGGCAATGCGTTCGCCCGCGGTCACGTCACGAACGGCCAGCACGACCCGGGCGCCGTTCCGGGCGAGCTCGCGCGCGGTGGCGAGGCCGAGCCCACTGCTCGCCCCCGTGACGACGAAACGACGGCCGGCGGTCCGAGCAGCATCCGCTGCAGCAGTACTCATAACCATCAAAAGTAGGCACCGGGCGGGTGAGGTGTCACTAATCCTCGTCCCAGACGCCCAGCAGGCTCACCAGCACGAACACCTGGACCGGCAGCGGCAGGTCGGGGAGGTCGGCCTCCGCCTCGCCCCGCCACGCGCTGGTGCGCCGCACCGTCCCCACGGTCGAGCCCTCGCTGATCAGCACCTGCTCGCTGCGGAACAGCGACGGTCGCTCGAAGGTATGCGTCACCCCGCCGGTCTCGAGCGTCCATTCCGACCGGCCCACCCCGTCGGCCAGCGCGACGAGCTCGCCCGCCTCGTCGAGGAGCCGGTAGCGGCGCCACGACCACCCGCCGCGGGCCACGTCGTAACGGCAGCCGTCGAGCACGAAGAAACCGCCGCCGAAGAACGGCGACGGCTTCCAGGTGGACAGTGTGGTGCCATCGCGGCTGATCTCGTAACGGGTGCTCAGCAGCCCCATCCGCGACGCGCACAGCACGGGCACACCCCACCACCCCCGCCGCCGATCCGCCAGTCCCATCGCCTGGAGGGGGAGAAGGGCCGGGCGCCCAGCCAGCGTTAGCGTTGGCAGGGTGAGCGACCTGATCGGCATCGACGACATCACGGCGGCAGCGGAGCGGATCGCGGGGCACGTGCTACGCACCCCCACTGTCCCGAGCCCGGGACTCACCGCCCACCTCGGTGCACCCGTCACCCTCAAGCTGGAGCTGCTGCAGCGCTCCGGCTCGTTCAAGCCGCGCGGCGCGTTCCACAAGCTGCTCGGGCTCACCCCTGCCGAGCGGGCGGTCGGGGTGGTGGCGGTCAGCGGCGGTAACCACGGGCTCGCGCTGGCCGACGTCGCCGGGTCGCTGGGCATCGCGGCCACCGTCGTGATGCCGGAGTCGGCGCCACAGCGCTCGATCGCGGCCTGCCGCGCGTCCGGTGCGACCGTGCGCCTCACCCCGGACATGCCCGGCGCGTTCTCGTTGCTCGACGAGCTCGTGGCGGGCGGGCTCACGCTCGTGCACCCGTTCGACGACCCGATCGTCGCCGCCGCCCAGGGCACCGTCGGTGCGGAGTTCGCCGCCGACGCGCCCGACGTCACCGACGTGCTGGTCAGCATCGGCGGCGGCGGCCTGATCTCGGGTGTGGCCACGGCGTTCCACGCCCACGTGCCCGGCGTCCGGGTCTGGGGCGTAGAGACCGAGGGGGCCGACGCGATGACGCGCGCGCTCGCCGCCGGCACCCCCGCCGCGATCACGCCGACCTCGATCGCCTCCACGCTCAGCGCGCCGCACGTTTCACAGCTCACGCTCGACCACGTCCGGGTGCTCGTCGAGGACGTGATCGTCGTCTCCGACGCCGACGCCGTGCGCGGCACCCTCACCCTCGCCGAGGAGGCGAAGGTCTGGGCCGAGCCCGCGGCAGGTTGCCTGGTTCCGGCTGCCGTCCAGGTGCTCGACCGGGTCGGCCCGGATGCCCGCCTCGGTCTGGTGATCTGCGGCGGCAACGTGACCACGGCCGACGTGGGCGGCTGGGTGCAGCGGTTCTCGGCCACGCCCCTCCCCCGCCGCCCTGCTCCAGCGGTGCGCTGACCCGCGGAAGCCCGGCGGGCCGTCCGGCGTTCCACCGGGCGTGGATGTCGACGTCGTCGTGATCGGGGCCGGGCAGGCCGGGTTGTCGGCGGCGTACGGGCTGCGCCGCGCCGGTCTCGAGCCGGATGCGGGATTCGTGGTGCTGGACGGCGAGCACGGCCCCGGCGGGGCGTGGCGGCACCGCTGGCCGACGTTGCGGGTCGAGACGACCCACCGCGTCAGTGATCTGCCCGGGCTGCCGTTCGCCCCCGCCGACCGGTCGCGGCCCGCAGCCGAGGTGGTGCCCGCCTACTTCGACGCCTACGAGCGCGCGTTCGACCTACGGGTGCACCGCCCGGTGCGCGTCGCTGCCGTGCGCGACGCCGCCCCCGACCTCCTTGTCGAGACCGATGCCGGCACCTGGACCACCCGCGCCCTGATCAACGCCACCGGGACCTGGACGCGCCCCTTCCGCCCCCACTACCCCGGGCAGGAGATCTTCCGCGGCCGCCAGCTGCACGTCGCCGACTACCGCGGGCCCGCGGAGTTCACCGGGCTGCGGGTGCTGGTGGTCGGCGGGGGGACGTCGGCCGTGCAGCTGCTCATGGAGATCGCCACGGTCGCCGCGGCCACGACGTGGGTGACGCGGCGGAGTCCCCAGTTCCACGACGGCCCGTTCGGCGACGAGGTGGGACGCGCCGCGGTGGCCCGCGTCGAGGAGCGGGTGCGGGCGGGCCTGCCCCCGCAGAGCGTCGTCGGCGTGACCGGGCTGATGCTCACCCCGCAGATCCGGGCCGCGCAGGAGTCGGGAGTGCTGCACCGGCTGCCCATGTTCGACCGCATCACCCCGGATGGGGTGGCGTGGGCCGACGCCTCTACCGCTGCGGCCGACGTGATCCTGTGGGCCACCGGCTGGCGCGCCGCGCTGGGACACCTCGCCCCGTTGCGGCTGCGCGGACCGGGCGGCGGCATCGCGGTGGACGGCACCCGGGTGCGGTCCGACCCACGGATCCACCTGGTGGGCTACGGCCCGAGCGCGAGCACGATCGGGGCCAACCGGGCCGGGCGGGCGGCCGCGCACGAGGTGGTGTCCCTCCTGCAAGAGCCGCTCACCGCGTGATCCCGGTGTGGCCCAGCGAGTAGCGGCCGGGCTGCGGCCACACGCACAACCCGTGCGGCCCGCGCCCGACGTCGAACTTGTGAATGAGGCGCCCGTCGGCGGTGTCCAGCACGTAGACCGCGCGGTCGTAGCGCCCCGACAGCCACAGCTGGCTGCCGTCGGCGGTGATGTTGCCCATGTCCGGGCTGCCGCCGGGGACCGTCCACTTGGCGAGCGCGGCGCCGGTGTAGGCGTCCAGCACGCTGATGCTGCCCTCGTGCCGGTTGGTGACGAACAGCCTCTTCGCGTCACGGGAGAGGTAGAGCCCGTGCGCGCCGTGTCCGGTGGGAATGTGGCGCAGCACCGTGGTGGCGGCGCCGTCGAGCACCCAGAGCCCGTTCTGCTGGCTGTCGGCGATGTAGAACACCGAGCCGTCCGGGGCGAGCCTGATGTCCTGTGGGCCCATCTTCGTGTTCCGTACCGGCATGTCGATCATGCGCAGCAGCCGGCGCGATGCCACGTCGACCACCGCAACCCTGCCGGCCCACTCGCAGCTGAACACGGCCGTGCGTCCGTCGGCGGTGAAGTCGGCGTGGTCGATGCCTGCGCAGTCGGGGGTCCACACCGTGCCCTGCAGCTGCCACGTGTGCGGGTCGTAGAACACGAGCTGCCTGCGCGCCTCGGCCACCGAGATCGCGGACCGGCCGTCCGGCGTGAAGTACATGTTGTACGGGTCGATCACCGGGATGCTCGCGCCCGGCTCACCGGTCCTCGGGTCGAACGGCGTCACCTTGTGCCTGATGTCGTCTGTGGCGTAGAGCGTGGTCATGTCGTAGGACGGCACGACGTGCTGGAGCTCGCCACCCAGCCGGTGCTTCGCGACGACGGTGAAGGTCGCCGGGTCGATCACCCAGACGTCGCCCGACTTCGTGTGCGGGACGTACACCAGGGGCCTGGCTGCCTTCGCGGCGTCGGAGAGCATCGTCGCCCCGGCAGCGGAGTAGATGTTCTGAGTGTCGAGGACGGGCGGCATCCCGGGCAGCTGGTCGGCCACCGGCGCGGCCGCCGCCATCGGCGGCGCCGCGACGGCAGGAGGCGCCCGGCCGGCGCAGGCCACCACAGCGGCGAGGACGGCCAGCAGGACCGGCAGCAGCGGCAGCACCGGGGCATGGCACCCCCTCCTGCACCACCACCCGCCGCCGATGCTCGCCATTGGCCGGAGATTACCGCCCCTGACCTGGGAATTCCATCTCTCACCGACCACGTGGGAGAGGGCGTTCCCGCTGCGCTCGCGTCCATGTGCAGCACCTCCCAGGGGTGCCCGTGCAGGCCGTCCGGCCGGCGCCGCGGCGGCTACTCATCCGTGGGTGGCCAGCCCGTCGTGGAACTCGGTGGCGACGATGCGCTGGTCGTGTATCTCGGCGGCAGCGGGAGAACAGAGCCAGCGCACCGGCACGGCCATGATCTCGGGGGGCAGCAGGCCCGAGGTGTCGGCGAGGTCGTCGGGGATCATGCCGGTTGCGGTGGCACCTCCCGGCAGGAGCAGGTTCACCCGGACACCGGTGCCTGCCAGGTCGGCCGCCATGATGCGGGACAGCGACTCGGCGCCTGCGCGGGAGGGGCCGTAGGGGACGAACCCGGACCGCGTCATCGTCGCGTGGTTCATGGTGACGTTGATGATCTGTCCACCGGGGGATGCCAGCAGGTCGGGCACGACAGCGGAGGCAACCAGGAAGTAGCCGGTCAAGTTGGTGTCGATGACATCGCGGAACCCGGATTCCGGCACCTGCCAGAACGGCTGGGGCTCGGTGAGGAAGCCCGGGTTCACCGTCCGCATGCCGATGCCCGCATTGTTGACCAGCACGTCCAGGCCACCGAGCAGGTCGATCGTACGGTCGCGGCCGGACCGGACCGACCGGCTGTCGCGCACGTCCATCCCGATGCCGTGCACCTCACCGGACAGCGTCGCGGCGACCTCCGCGGCGCGGTCGGCCGCCCGGCCGGTGATGACGATCCGGTGCCCGTCGTCGGCGAGCGCCCGCGCCATCGCCAGGCCCAGACCGCTCGTTCCTCCCGTGATCAGGATTCGCATGGTGCCCAGTCTGCGCCTGCTCCGCCCACGTCCGCGGTGACGGACATACGGATCGCAGCTCGCCGCCCACCGCATCTGTCCGGTACCGGAGGCCGTGTCCGAAGTAGCGCCTCGGCCTCGCGACCAGTTGTCCCGCCTGAGCAGCGACCACGGCTGTAACTCCGTAATGTCTCCGTAGGTACGGAGAAAGCAGGCTGCTATCGCCGTTATCGCGGAGTCATCGCGGCGACGACGAACTGGAGGAGCTCGATGAGGTCGTGGCGTCTCGTAGGTGGGCTGGCTGCGGTGGCACTCGCAGTGGCCGGCTGTTCGAGCGGCAGCGGTGCGAGCACGAGTGCCTCGGCGACAGCCGGAGGACAACCCGTGCACGTGCTCTACGCAGGCTCGCTGGTGAACCTGATGGAGCGGGACATCGGGCCGAAGTTCGCGGCCGCGAGCGGGTACAGCTACCAGGGTGAGGGCGGGGGTTCCGCGGGACTGGCCAACGAGATCAAGGGCAAGGTCAAGCAAGCGGACGTGTTCATCAGCGCCGGCCCCTCGGTCAACTCCAGCCTCGAGGGAGCGGCCAACGGGAACCAGGTGTCGTGGTACGTGACGTTCGCGTCGTCCCCGCTGGTGATCGGTTACAACCCGCACAGCAGATTCGCCGCCGACCTGACGTCCAAGCCGTGGCAGCAGGTGCTGGCCGAGCCGGGCTTCCGGCTGGGGCGCACGGACCCCACCACCGACCCGAAGGGCGCACTGGCGGTGCAGGCGCTCAACCAGGAGGGCCTCACCTCGCTGGCTGCGGACCAGTCGGAGGTGTTCCCCGAGACGGAGCTGGTCGGCCGCTTGCAGTCCGGTCAGCTCGATGCCGGGTTCTTCTACTCGGCGGAGGCCATTCCGGACAAGATCCCCACGATCCGGATCCCTCCGCTGTCGTTGGGCGCCGCCTATACGGTCACGGTGCTGAACTCGGCGCCCGATCGGGCCGGAGCCATCGCCTTCGTCAACTACCTGCTGGGTCACGACGGCTCCTCGACGCTCACCGCCGACGGGTTCCAACTGACGTCACCGCCTGCGGTGTCCGGGGACGCCGGGGCAGTGCCCGCCGGACTCCACCCGCTGATCCCCGCCCCCTGACCTACGGGCATCAGCTTCGGGCCACAGCCGCCCGGTCCTGGCTCTCCGAGAGCGTGGGCACCGGCCAGACGATGAGCCGTTCCGGAGGTAGGGACACCCGGCAGCGCGTGCCGGACGCCCGCACCGCGTCGTCGGCCGCGACGACGGTGAGCTCGCACCCACCATCCAGGACGACCAGCAGCTCGGCCACCGCCCCCAGATGGACGGTGTCGACGATCGTGGCCTGATGCTCCCCGCAGGTGCGGGGCGGTGCCGGGTGGAGCTCCACGTGTTCGGGCCGGATGCACCACACGACGTCGGCCCCGGCCGGAAGGCCGACAGGTCCCGCCGTGATCGCGGTGCCGCAGGAGTCGAGCGTCTCGGCGTCGCGCATCCGGCCCTCGTGCAGGTTGCGGATACCCAGCAGGCGCGCGGCCGCCGGGCCGGCCGGGCGGGCGAAGACCTCGTGTTGGCTCCCGCCCTGCAGCAGACCTCCGTCGGTGATCAGCAGGACCTCGTCGGCGAGCAACGCGGCCTCCTCGGGATCGTGGGTGACCAGCACCGTGGTCACCGCCGTGTCGCGTTGCACGCGTCGCAGTTCCCGTCGCAGCTCGTCGCGGACCGGTGTGTCCAGCCCGGTGAAGGGTTCGTCGAGAAGCAGCAGCCGAGGTTGCCGGGCCAAGGCCCTGGCCAGCGCGACGCGGCGGCGCTGGCCGCCGGACAGCTGGTGCGGCAGCCGGTCCTCGAGGCCGTCGAGGCGCAGGCGCCCGAGCCAGTGGGCGGCCACCGCGGGATCGCTGTCGACGCCGAAGGTGATCTGCCGCCACACCGGAAGGTGCGGAAGGAGGCAGGAATCCTGCGGCACGTAGCCGACGCCGCGGGACTCGGGGGCGAGCGTGGTCAGGTCGCGGTCGCCGAGCCGCACCTGTCCCTCGCGCAGCGGAGCCAGTCCGGCGAGCAGCTTGAGGGTCAACGACTTCCCCGCTCCGGACGGGCCCAGGATGGCCAGGTGCCGGCCGCGAGCGGCATGGCCCAGTCGGAGGTGGAATCCGCCCGACCGGGCGTCGAGGTCGAAGTTGAGCGGGACGGGGGCTTGGGCAGTCGGCTCCCGGGGCGGCGGCGGTATCGCCCGGGCCGGGTGGCGACGGTGACGACGGCCGGCAATGCTGCTCAAGGCCAGAACCAGGGCGGCGGCCACCAGAGCTGCGGCCACCGGGATCATGGTGGTGTCCACTCCGGAGCTGCCGAACTCCACGTAGGTGAAGACCGGCAGCGAGTAGGGGTGGTAGGCCAGCACCACCGTGGCCCCGAACTCCCCGAACGCACGCAGCCACGCCAACAACATCCCCGCCCGGATCCCGGCCCACGCCCCGGGCAGCGCGACCCGCGCGAACCGTGACCAGCGACTGTGACCCAGCGTGGCGGCGACGTCGGCCAGCTCGGGATCCAACGCCGCGAACGCCGACCGCGCGGCGACGATCAGGAAGGGCGCAGCCACGAAGATCTGCGCCAGCACCACGCCGGTCAGGTCGTCGGTCAGCTGACCGTCGAACAGCTGGCCGAGCGCGGTATAGGGCCCGATCACGTACACCAGCAGCAGACCGCTGACCAGCGGCGGAAGGGCCAGCGGCAGTTGCACCGCCACACCGAGCAGCTCGGCCGGGCGGCCATGGGCGCGTGACAGCAGGTAGCCCAGCGGTATCCCGGCCGCGCTGATGACGACCGTGGCGATGCTGGCGGTCACCACCGACACGACCAGTGCGGCACCGATGCCCGGCACCGTCAGTTGATCCGACGATGCCCGCGCCAGCCGTACGAGGAAGGCCCCGATCGGGACCAGCAGGTAGGCCACCAAGACTGCCGCGAGCCATGGAAGCGGTGTCCCGAACATCCCGGCCGCAACACGTTCGCGCGTCACGCCCATCGGCGCCCCGTCGTCCCCGGTGCTGTCCGCGCTACACGCCGCCGCCATCCCTTACCACGGTCGGTTGCGAGCACCTGACCAGAGTATCCGCGCGTGCGGAGAACAGACGGAGACAGAGACGCAGATACGGAGAGCCGTGCCGAACGCGACACCAGCCGCGGTCAGGCGTCGGTGCGCACCTCGGTTCCGTCCTGGCCCCACCGCGTGTGGAACGAGCCCTCTGTGTCGGTGCGCCGGTAGGTGTGGGCGCCGAAGAAGTCGCGCAACCCCTGGATGAGGTTCGCGGGGCCGCGCTCGCGCCGGTAGGCGTCGTAGTAGGACAGCGACGACGCGAACGCCGGGATCGCCACGCCCTGCTGCGTCGCGGTCACGACCACGCGCCGCCAGGCGTCCTGCGCGTTGGCCACGGCCTCGGTGAAGTAGGGCACCATCAGCAGGTTCTCGATGTCGCCGTGCTCGGCGTACGCGTCGCGGATCCGGTTGAGGAACTGGGCGCGGATGATGCAGCCGCCGCGCCAGATCGTGGCCATCGCGCCCAGGTCGAGGTCCCAGTCGTTCGCCTTCGAGGCGGCGCGCATCTGCGCGAAGCCCTGCGCGTACGCCACGACCTTGCTGGCGTAGAGCGCCTGCCGGATGTCGTCGACGAGGTCGGTGCGGTCCTCCCCGGCCCCCGGGACCGGCCCGGCCAGCGTGCCGGACGCGGCCTTGCGCTCCGTGCTCAGCGACGACAGCGTGCGGGCGAACACCGCCTCGGTGATGCCGGTGAGCGGCACGCCGAGATCGAGGGCGTCGATGGCCGTCCAGCGGCCGGTGCCCTTCTGCTCGGCCTGGTCGAGGATGACGTCGACGAGCGGGCCGCCCGTCCTCTCGTCGGTCTTCGCGAGCACCTTCGCGGTGATCTCGATGAGGAACGACTCCAGGTCGCCGGAGTTCCACTCCTCGAAGATCTTCGCGATCGCCGGCGCGTCCAGGCCGGCCACGTGGGTGAGCAGGTCGTAGGCCTCGGCGATGAGCTGGATGTCGGCGTACTCGATGCCGTTGTGCACCATCTTCACGTAGTGCCCTGCACCGTCCGGCCCGACGTGGACGCAGCAGGGTGTGCCGTCGACCACGGCGGCGATGCCCGTGAAGATCTCCTCAACCTCCGCGTACGCGGCGGGGTCGCCCCCGGGCATGATGCTCGGCCCGAGCAGCGCGCCCTCCTCGCCGCCCGACACTCCGACCCCCATGAACCGCAGCCCGCGCTCGGCGCAGGCCTCGGTGCGTCTCTTCGTGTCGGGGAAGTGTGAGTTGCCGGCGTCGATGATGATGTCGCCCTCGTCGAGCAGCGGCGTGAGCTCCTCGATCACCCCGTCCACCGGGGCACCGGCCTTGACCATGACGATGATCCGACGCGGCCGCTCCAGCGCGGCGACGAAGTCTTCCACGCTCTCCGTGGCCGTGAAGGCACCCTCGTCGCCGTAGGCCTCCATGAACTCGCGTGTGCGCGCCGTCGTCCGGTTGTGCACGGCGACGGGGGTGCCGCGCCGGGCGATGTTGCGGGCGAGGTTGGCCCCCATCACCGCCAGCCCGGTGACCCCGATGCGGCTCTTGGCGTCTGCCACGGTCATCGCTCGCTCTCCCTCGGTAGGCCCGCGCGACGTTACCCGCGGAGCGGGTCGCTCGGCTCGTCGCCCGCACCATCACCCACGCTCAACGTCCTGGCATTCCCCCCGCCGTGAGCACATCCGGAAGGACGCCCCGGCGAGGCGGCCGGGCGTCAGAGCTTCGCGGCAGCCGGCACGATCTCGCGGCCGATGAGCTTCAGCGGCTCGATCTCCCACGCCCGGTCGACCCGCCCGTGGACCTCGCTGATGCCGAGGCCGGCGAAGCGCTGGAGCTGCTCGAGGATCGCGTCGATGTTCTCGCCCTTCTCACCGGGGTCGAGGGGGAACATGACGGTCTTCTCGATGTCGTCGTATGGGCGGCCGACCGCCTCGCAGTGCCCCCGCAGAACGTCGAGCTTGTGCTCGAGGTCGGCGTTGGCGAACAGGTTGCAGGCCTGCGCGTACTGGGCGACCAGCCGCAGTGTCTTCCGCTCCCCACCGCCGCCGATGAGGATGGGCGGGTGCGGGCGGCGCAGCGGCTGCGGGACGTTCAATGTCCTCTCGAGCCGGTAGTGCTTCCCCTCGTAGGGGCCGTCGTCGGGCCCCCACATCTGCAGGCAGATCTGCAGGGCCTCCTCCAGGCGCTCGAACCGCTCGGCCGTGGGCGGGAACGGCAGCCCGAGCCCGCGCGCCTCGTCGCCGTTCCAGGCGGCGCCGATCCCCAGCCAGGCACGCCCGCCCGACAGCACGTCGACGGTACTGACCAGCTTCGCGAGCATCCCGGGCTCGCGGTAGGTGACGGCCGTGACCCAGGCAAGCAGCTGGACCCGCGACGTGCGCGCCGCGAGGTATCCCAGCGTGGTGTAGGCCTCCAGCATGTCGTTCTCGGGCGGCCCGATGTGCGAGATCTGCCAGACGTGGTCCATGACGCTCACCCGCGCGAAACCGGCTTCCTCGGCCGCGGTTGCAATCCGGGTGAGGTCCTCGGCGAGCCCGGCGGGGCCCGCCGGATAGGTGAAGTCCGCGATGTGCAGGCCGATCTCCACGATGTCTCTCTCCCTCTACCGTGCGTCCCAGTACGTCAGCGACGCTAGTCCCGTCGCTACCCGGCATGCCTTGCCGGTGTCTGGCGGCACAAGCCCGCTAGAAGGCCGGCCAGGGGATGGCAGGGCCGTAGCCGGAGGGCTCGGGGTAGCACGGGTCGTCCAGCAGCCCGTCGACCCGCGCAGACAGGGTCCGCATCTCGCGCCGGGTGATGTGCTCGCTCAGCGCGTCACAGAGCCCGTCCTCGAGCTCGGAGCGCAGCCTTTGCAGCGCCTCCACTACGTGCTCGGGCAGGGGCCTGCCCACCCAGCCCCACAGCACGGTGCGGAGCTTCTCCTCGGTGTGCAGGCACAACCCGTGGTCGACGCCGTAGACGTTGCCGTCGACGCCCGCGAGGACGTGCCCGCCTTTGCGGTCGGCGTTGTTCGTCACGACGTCGAATGCGGCCATCGTCTGCAGCTCCGGGGTGTCGGCGTGCACGAGCACCGCGGGCTTGCCGCGGTCGCCGCGCGCTCGCAGCACCCCGAGCCACCCCGGCGGCACGTCCGACGGTGGCCGGACGTCCACGAGCTCTCGCTCGTCGTCGGTGTCCACCCAGATCTGCACCATCCCCGGTCCGAACGGGCCGTCGCGCAGCACGGTCGGCGGCACGACGTCGAAACCCGCGGCCTCCGAGACCAGGTACGTCGCCACCTCGCGCCCGGCGAGCGTGCCGTCCGGGAAGTCCCATAGCGGACGCTCACCGCGCACGGGCTTGTAGACGCATTGCGCCTCGAGGCCGTTGGTGGTCACGGTGCCGAACAGGGTGGCGTTCGAGGCGTCGACGAGTCGTCCGGTGATCTCTATCCGGCCTCGCCGGAGCAGTCCCGGCACAGCCGGGTCACGAGGTTCCACGTGCGTCAGCGTCGGTCTCTTCGTCAGTCCCCGACCGGGGAACGCTCGTGGTAGCCGTTCAACCGCACACACACGTGGCCCTCCGGGTCGAGCGGCTCGGCGCAGAGCGGGCACGGTGGCCGCCCGGCGGAGACGACCCGCTCCGCCCGGTCGGCGAACGCGCGGGCCTGCACCGGCGAGAGGAACACGCGAAGGGCGTCGGGCCCCTCCTCGGTGTCGTCGAGGACGACGGACTCGTCGACCTCCTCATCGGTGACGGCGAGCAGCTCGACGACGATGGAGCGCGAGTCGGCGTCCCAGCCCAGGCCCATCGTGCCGACCCGGAACTCCTCCTCCAACGGCACGGCGAGCGGGTCGAGGTCACTGCCTTGGGCCTCGTCGGGAACCTCGTCGCCGAAGCGGCGGGCCACTTCGTGGAGCAACGCGCTGATTCGGTCGGCGAGCACGGAGACCTGCTGTTTCTCCAGCAGGACACTGATGGTGCGAGCGTCCTCGATGGCCTGCAGGAAGAACGAGCGGTCGCCGGGTTCACCGACGGTCCCGGCGACGAAGCGCTCGGGCTGGCGGAAGACGTGGATGACGCGTGACATGGCGCTACTCAGAATAGGCCACCTCGGCGCCCACGGCACCTCCTCAGCGGTCAGCTGCCCGTGGTCCCGCCCACCACGGCGTCGGAGCTGCGGGGCGCGGCCTTGCGCCTGCGCTTGGGCTTGGGCGGGATCAGCCCGGCGACGTCGCCGCCGAGGTCGTTCACCCGCGCGACGAACGGCCGGGTGTCGGTGTAGTGCACGACGCTGATGGAGCTCGGGTCGACGACGATGCGCTGGAAGTTGTCCAGGTGAGTGGCCAGCGCATCGGCCAGCACGGACTTGATCACATCACCGTGGCTGCAGGCCAGCCAGACCGCCGTCGGCCCGTGATCGGCGGCGATGCGCGCCCCGTGCCTGCGCACGGCGGCCACGGCGCGGGCCTGCATCTGCGCCAGTCCCTCACCGCCGGGGAACACCGCGGCGGACGGGTGCGCCTGCACGATCTTCCACAGCGGCTCCTTGAACAGCGTCTTCAGGGCAGCCCCGGTCCAGGAGCCGTAGTCGACCTCGGCGAGCTCAGGCTCCGTCACCGGCGTCAGTCCGCGGTCCTTCGCCAGCGGCGCCACGGTCTGCTCGCAGCGCACCATCGGCGAGCAGACGATCTCCGCGATGGGAACGCCCGCGAGCCGCTCCACGACCTTCTGCGCCTGCGCCAACCCCGCCTCGTCCAGCTCGACGCCGGGGCTGCGCCCGGCGAGGACACCGGCCGCGTTGGCTGCGGACCGCCCGTGGCGGAGCAGGATGAGGGTCGTCACGATCACCGAGCCTACGTGGAGCAGCCGCTCAGGTCGCTGCGATCCATCCGGCGCCCAGCGCGACGAACAGCAGCGCACCCAGTGCCACCCGGTACCAGACGAACAGGTACACGCTGTGCCGCTCGACGTAGCGCAGCAGCCAGGCGATCGAGCCATAGCCGATGGCGAACGCGATGACCGTCGCGACGATCATCTGCAGCGGGCTCGGCCCGTCACCGGAGAAGACGTCGGGAATCTGGAAGAGACCCGACGCGACGACGGCCGGGATCGCGAGCAGGAACGAGTAGCGCACGGCCGCGGGGCGGGTGAAGCCGAGGAAGAGTCCGGCGGTGATCGTGCCGCCGGAGCGGGAGACCCCGGGGATCAGTGCCATCGCCTGCGCGAACCCGAGGAGGATGCCGTCCACCGGCTTCATCTGCTCCAGCTCGAGGCGCTGGCGGCCCACCCGCTCGGCCAGCCCGAGCAGCAGACCGAACAGGACCAGCGTGGTCGCGATGAGCCAGAGGTTGCGGGCCGCGGTCTGGATCTGCTCCTCGAAGACCACCCCGAGCAGGCCGATCGGGATCGTGCCGATGATCACTAGCCACGCGATCCGGTAGTCCGGCGTGGCGCGGACGGCCGCGTTGCGGATGCCGCGGAACCAGGTGGCGGTCAGGCGGCCGATGTCCCGGGCGAAGAACACGATCACCGCGGCCTCGGTGCCGAGCTGGGTGACCGCTGTGAACGCGGCACCCGCGTCCCGCCCGAAGAACACCTCCGACACGATCCGCAGGTGAGCCGACGAGGAGATCGGCAAGAACTCCGTCAGGCCCTGTACGACACCGAGAACGAGCACTTCCAGCCAAGTCACGGCGCGGACCGTACCGACTGCGACCGGGCGCTCACGCCTAGGCTCTTCCTGTGCGACGTCGGCGGGTCGGGAGCAGCGGGCTGGAGGTGTCGCAGATCGGCCTCGGCACCATGACGTGGGGCGCGGACACCGACGTCGACGGCGCCACCGACCAGCTCACCGCGTTCGTCGACGCCGGGGGCACCCTCGTCGAGACGGCCGACGGCTACGGCGACGGCGCCGCACAGGAGACCCTCGGCGCAGTGCTCGGCGCGGCCGTGCCGCGCGACCACCTGGTCATCGCAGGCCGTGCGATGTTGCCCGGTGGCGCACTCGGCGACGGTGCCGCTCGCGGCGCGCTGCTCGCCGGGCTCGACGCCACGCTCAAGCGCATCGGCACCGACCACCTCGACCTGTGGCAGCTGCCCGGTTTTGATGCCGACGTCCCGCTGGAGGAGACGCTGTCCGCGGTGCAGGTGGCCGTCATGGCGGGGAAGGCCCGCTACGCGGGGCTCGTCGCGCCGAAGGGGTGGCAGCTCGCCACGGTCGCGGAGCGCGGGAGGGCGATGGGCGGCATCACCGTGCCGGTGTCCGCGCAGGTGGAGTACTCGCTGCTGTCCCGGGACGTCGAGGACGACCTGCTCCCGGCCGCGCGGCACCACGGCGTCGGGCTGCTGGCCTGGGCGCCACTCGGGCGGGGCGTCCTCACCGGCAAGTACGCGGACGGCACCCCGGCCGACTCGCGGGCGGCATCGCCGACGCTGGCGCCCTACGTCGAGGCGCGGCGCAACGAGCGCTCCGCCCGGATCGTGCAGGCCGTGCTCACGGCGGCCGACGGGCTGGGCACCTCACCGCTGTCCGTCGCACTGGCGTGGGTGCGCGACCGGCCCGGCGTGTCCGCAGCCATCGTCGGGGCCCGCGATGCCGCACAGCTGACGGCGTCGATGGCGGCCGATTCGGTGGTGCTGCCGGCGGAGATCCGCTCTGCTCTCGACGACGTCAGCGGCCCGGGATGACAATCGAGGCGGCCGCCCGCATCTGGCACCGCGGTGCGACCGCGCCTATGGTGTTGGGGATTCCACCCGGCGTTCACCGCTATGTGGGGTGGCAGGTGGACGAGCTGGCGGGAGGTGAGCCGGTGGACCGAAGTGGCCCGACCGGCACGGTCGAGGGGGATTCGATCGACGGGGAATGGGAGTACCGCCCGGTCCAGCTACCCGGTGATGTGTCCCGGATGACCGCGGCGGTGCGACTGGCGATCCAGGCCGAGTTCGGCGGCTGGGAGCTCTCGCGCGTGCGGCTCTACCCGGGTGGCGTCCGCAAGGTGTGGCTGCGCCGGCGTCGCAGCTCGCGAATGCTCCCGGAGCTCTCCGTCTAGTCCTGCTAGTCCTGGTCTCGTCAGTGGTGCTCCCACAACACCCCGGTTGGCGGAGGTGTGCCGTCCTTCGGGCCGGGCACCCCGCGGAAACCGTAGGGCGCCGGTTCACGGCCGGGCTGCACGAACCAGCACTCCCCCGGTTCCCCGCGCTCGAGAATCGTCTCGATCGCCGCGGCGACGTCGTCCGCGGCGAGCAGCGGGAAGTCGCCGAACCGGGACTTCGCGTTCGCGATCAGCGGTGTGTCGGCGAAGCCGGGGCACACGGCGTTCACCCGGATCCCGTCCGCAACCAGCGTCGGCGCCGCCGCGCGGACGTACCCCACCACGGCGTGCTTCGTCATCGTGTACAGCGCGTCACCAGGCATGGCGACCAGCCCGGCCAGCGAGGCCGTCGCGACGATCGTGCCGCCACCTGCCCTCCGCAACGCCGGCACGGCCGCCGTCAGGCCGAACACCACGTGGTCGACGTTGACGCCCACGATCCTGCGGTACGCGGCAAGGTCGAGGTTCTCGACGCCCGACTGGCCTGCGGTGACCCCGGCGTTCAGCAGCACGATGTTGAGCCGCCCGAACGCATCCTCGGCCACGTCCACGGCCATCGTCATGATGTCGGGATCCGAGGCGTCTCCGGGCAGCGCGAGCCCGCCGACCTCCTCGGCGAGCGCCCGGGCGCCCGCCTCGTCCCGGTCGGCGACGGCCACGACGGCTCCTGCGGCGGCGAGCCGCCGCACCGCGGCCGCCCCGATCCCCGATGCCCCTCCGGTCACCAGTGCTGCTTTGCCCGTGAGATCCATCAACAGCTCCTCAGGAATGTGTCGAGCACGCGGCAACCGAACTTCAGGGCGTCGATGGGCACGCGCTCGTCGATCCCGTGGAACAGGGACGCGAAGTCCAGGTCGGGCGGCAGCCGCAGCGGCGCGAAGCCGTAGCAGTTCATGCCGAGGTCGGCGAAGGACTTCGCGTCGGTGCCGCCGGAGAGCATGTACGGCACTGTCGCCGCCCCGGGGTCCTCCGTGCGCAACGCGGCGGCCATCGCGTCGGTGAGCGGCCCGCCGAACGGCGTCTCGATCGCGGGCAGGTGCGTGATCCACTCCCGGCCGACGTCCGGGCCGAGCAGCTCGTCCACCTCCCGGAGGAACGCATCCTCGCGCCCCGGCAGGACGCGGCAGTCGAGCACCGCCTCCGCGGACGAGGGAATGACGTTCGCCTTGTAGCCCGCCGAGAGCATCGTGGGGTTCGCGGTGTCGCGGATGGTGGCGCCGACGATCCGCGAGAGCGGCCCGAGCTTGGCGAGTGACCCCTCGAGGTCGTCCTCCGGGAACTGCAGTCCGGTGAGCTCGGCCATCTGCTCGAGGAACGCGCGGACGGTGTCGGTGAGCACCAGGGGGAACGTGTGGTTGCCCAGGCGCGCGACGGCCTCGGCGACCTTGGTGACGGCGTTGTCGTCGTGGAGGAACGACCCGTGGCCCGGCTTCCCGCGAGCGCGCAGCCGCATCCACGAGAGGCCCTTTTCCGCGGCCTCGATGAGGTAGACGCGACGGTCCTCGGCAAGCGTCAGGGAGAACCCGCCCACCTCGCCGACGGCCTCGGTGCACCCCTCGAACAGGTCGGGCCGGTTGGCGGCGAGCCACTGGGCGCCGTCCTTGCCGCCCGCCTCCTCGTCGGCCACGAAGGCGAAGACGATGTCCCGGGGCGGCACGACGCCGTCGCGCTTGAACCGACGCGCGACCGCGATCGTCATCGCGACCATGTCCTTCATGTCGACCGCGCCGCGGCCCCACACGTACCCGTCCTGCACGGCACCCGAGAACGGGTGCACCGACCACTCGGTCGGGTCGGCGGGCACCACGTCGAGGTGGCCGTGCACCAGCAACGCTCCCCGGTCCGGGTCGGCGCCCTTCAGCCGGCAGATCACGTTGTCGCGCCGCGGCGCGCCGGACTCGACCACCTCGACCTCGTAGCCGACGTCGGAGAGCTTGGCCGCCACGTACTCCGCGGCCTCGCGCTCCCCCACCACGGTGTCGGGGTCGCCGGTGTTGGTCGTGTCGATCCGGATGAGCTCCGAAGCCAGCTCGACGACCTCGTCCTCGGCTGCCACGCTTCGTCCCATCGCATCCCTGGTCACGCCGATCTTCCTACCACCGGAGGTCCCGGCGCGGGCGCCCGGCGCGCGTCGGCTATCCTCATCTCCGCACACCCGAGAGGGTGCGCAGCATGTCCGAGTGGCGGAATGGCAGACGCGCTAGCTTGAGGTGCTAGTGCCCTTTAACGGGCGTGGGGGTTCAAGTCCCCCCTCGGACACCGGGAGAAGGCCCTGTTCAGGGGTCTTTTTTCCGTTTCCGGGCTTGTCGGTGCAGGGCTACGCTTCAGGAGTCGTACGCCGGCCGGGAGGGCCGGTTTCCCATCTCCGCCTCGGGAGCCCGCATGACGTCCACCCACGGCTCGACTCCTGCCACCGACTACCCCGAGAACATCGACGCGGCCGTCCTCAAGACCGCTGGC
>DASRSC010000020.1:0-7959 GCA_035695525.1 Pseudonocardia sp.
TAGCCCTCGACGATCACGACATCGTCGCCGAAGCGGCGGTGCAGCGCCTCGATCATCTCCACCGGCATCGGCGCCGCGCCCGAGGAGATGCCTCGCACCGACGACAGGTCGCGCGTGGCGAACTCGGGATGGCGCAGCAGCGCGCCGAACAGCGGCGGCGCTCCGCCCATGCCGGTGACGCGGAACTTCTCGGCGTCGACCAGGTAGGCGCCCGGGTCGAACCGCTCGTGCAGCACCGTGGTGCCTCCGCCCAGCACGGGAACGTTGAGGCCGCCGATCGTGCCCATGGCGTGGAACCAGGGCGTGAGGTTGATGCTCACGCTGTTGCCCAGCCGCACGGGGTGCTCCTCGGCAGGCGCCTGCTGGTCGAGCACGACGCCGCCGCGGTCGTCCAGGACAGGGACCGAGCCGGTTCCCCAGCATGCGTACTGGAGCGAGTTGACCACGACGTTGCGGTGCGGCACCTGCACACCCTTGGACCGGCCGGTCGTGCCGCCGGTGTAGGCCAGGTGGGCCAGATCGCGGTAGACGTCGACGGCAACGGCAGGGTCGGTGACGGGCGCCTCGGCATGGAAGGCCTCGAAGTCCAGTGCGTCCGCGATGCCGTCGAGCGCCACCCGGTGCGCCGGGTCGAGCGCCTGCTCGCGGTCGGTGACCAGGATCAGCCTGATCGCCGTGCTGTGCCGCACCGCGGCGAGCGCGGGAGCTGCCGGCGCCCAGCTGACCGCGGCGACCGCGCCGCAGTCGGCCAGCTGTGCGGCGAGGTCGGTGGGCGGGAGCAGCGGGTTCGTCGGCGAGAACGTGGCTCCGGCCAGCAGGATGCCGTAGTAGGCGATGGCGTACTGGGGACAGTTCGGGAGGTGCACGGCCACCACATCGCCGCGCCCGACGCCGGCCGCCCCCAGTGCGTTCGCGAAGGCGCACGCCCGCTCGTAGAGCTGCGCGTACGACAGCTCACGGCCGGCGAAATGCACCGCGGTGCGGTCGCCGAAGCGACGTGCGGAGCCTGCGAGCAACGCACCGACCGGGACCACGGGGTAGTCCAGCGAGGTGCGGGCGGCATCGAGGGTGGCGCCGGTCATCGGGCGCCACCGGGGGTGAACGCGACCGGCAGGCGCTTGATGCCGTTGATGAACATCGACCGCAGCCGTTCCGGTGGCGCCGTGGCGTGGATGTCGGGGACGCGGGTGAGCAACTCGCGGAACATCACGGACATCTCGCGGCGCGCCAGATGCGCCCCAAGACAGAAGTGTGGGCCGGGGCCGCCGAACCCGACGTGCGGATTGGGCGAGCGCCGGACGTCGAACCTGTCGGGATCGGTGAAGTGCGCGGGGTCGCGGTTGGCCGCCCAGTAGAACAGCAGCACCTTGTCGCCTGCGCTCATCTGCTGGCCGCCGAGCACCGCATCGGACGCCAGGGTGCGGCGCATGAAGATCACCGGGGAGGCCAGGCGGACGATCTCCTCCACCGCCGTGGGGGTGACGCCGTCGATGTCGGCGAGCCACGCGGCGCGCTGGTCGGGGTGGTCGGTCAGCAGCTGCAGGCCCCAGCTGATGGCGTTGCGGGTGGTCTCGTTGCCCGCCACCACGAGGAGGATGAAGAAGGAGGCGAGCTCGTCGGGCGTGAGCCGCTCGCCGTCGACCTCGGCATTGACCAGCGCCGAGGTGACGTCGTCCCTGGGGTTGGCGGTGCGCAGCCTGCCCAGGTCGCGCATCAGGTCGGCTAGCTCGCCTGCTGCCTGCAGGAGCGCCGTGACGAAGTTGTCGGCGTCGGGCACGTAGTCGGGGTCGCTGGCGCCGAGGATGATGTTGGAACGGCTGTAGACGAACTCGTACTGGCTCTCCGGCACCCCCATCATGTCGCAGACGATCTTCAGTGGCAGCCGGGCGGAGATCGCCGGGACGGCGTCGCACTCGCCCGCGTCGATGACGTCGTCGACGATGGAGCGCGCGGTCTGCTCCACCTCGTTGGTGAGCGCGCTGAGCCGCTTCGGGGTGAATCCGCGGGAGACGATCCGCCGGAGCCGGGCGTGGCGCGGGTCGTCCATGCCGATCATCGACCCGAAGAACTCGATGAACTCGGGCGGGAAGTCGGCGATCGAGGTGGAGCCCTTGCCCGAGGTGAAGACCGCGGGGTTACGGCTGGCCACCAGGAGGTCATCGAGCTTGGTCAGTGCCCAGTAGCCGGCCCCCCGCGGGAGGAAGCTCTGCTCCGGCTCGGCGAAGAACGGAACCGGCTCCCGCTCCCGCAGCGCCGCAAAGGCCGCGGCCCGCTCTGCGATCGGCAGGGTCCAGAAGCCGGGGATGTCGGACAGGTCCGGCCGGCCGATCCAGGTGCTGCCCTCGGCGGCGGTGCTCGTGGGTGCCATCGCTGAGCCTCCTTGCGGGTGGGGTGAACCCGATCACCCACACCCTAGAGATCACCGGGATCGGCTCAAGGGTCCGCCCGCGCCATCTCGCGGTCCGCCGGGGCCAGCAGGCCGCGGGTGTACGCGACGCTGACCGCCTCGGTACGGCTGCTCGCTCCCAGCTTCGCCATGACCCGGGACAGGTGGACGCTCACGGTCTTCTCGCTGATGAACAGCTCGGCGCCGACCTGGCGGTTGGTGTGCCCGGCCGCCACCAGCGCGAGTACGGACCGCTCCCGCGGCGTGAGCGGCCCGGGCCCGACCGGCTCCGGACGCACGTGCGTGGGGTCGAGTCGTACCCCGGCCCTCGCGGCCAGTGTGCGGACGGCCTCGGCGAGCGGCCGTGCCGAGAGCCGTTCTGCGGTGCGGAGCGCGGCACGGAGATCGGGCTCGACCTGCCCATGCGGGGCGCCCCCCTCCAGCAGGGCCTCGGCCCGGCGCAGCAGCGCGTAGGCCTGCCGGTAGCCGTAGCTCCCCGCGGCCGGCGGTTCGCCGGGGTGCGCGCCCGTCTCGTAGCCGAAGGCGGTGACGAGGCTGTCCCACGCCGACGGGTCGGGCGGCCCCGCAATCCGGGTGAGCTCCGCCCGCGCCCGGCACAGCCAGGCCCTGCCCTCCGGACCGAGGGTGCCCGCACGCGGAAGACCGTGGGCCTCCGTGTGCTCGGCGGTGGCGACGAGCATGCGGGCCGCCTCGGCCGCCTCGGCAACCGGAACCTGGCCTGCGGCGGCGAGGTCGGCCTGCGCGGACACACCCAACGCGGCCAGCATGATCCCGCCCAGGTGCGGCGCCTGCCCGGCGTGCGGCCCACTGTTGATCCCGGCGAGCGCCGCCGTGACATGCTCCGCCGCCTCGGCAGGCCTGCTCTGCCAGAGCGCGGCCTCCGCCCCTGCCTCGCCCATCAACATGATCACCTGGTCGTCGACGGGCGACGAGTCGCCCAGCTCGACCAGCCGCCTTGCGGCAGCATCGAAGCGACCACGCGCCACGGAGGTGAGCAGGCCCGCAGCCGTCAGCCTGCTCGCGACGGTGGCCGACACCGACTCGCCCGCGAGCTCGGCCGCGGCCTCCGCGTCGTCCCAGTCGCCGCGCAGGAACCGGGCGATGACGTGAGCGACCCGGCACTCCAGGCCATAGCCGCCCCATGTGGTGCCGGTGGCGGCGGCGCGCTCCTCGCCTGCTGCGAACTCGTCGCCCGCCTCGGCCAGCCTGCCCTCGTCGAGCAGCGAGATGCCTACGGCGAAATAGGCGCGCAGCTCCACGCTGAGGTTACCGGAGCGTCTGGCTAGCGGCTTGGCCTCGCCGAGCCGCTGGCGAGCCCGCACGGGGTTGCCGCCGTACTCCTCGCACACCGCGAGCGTGACGAGCGCGTCGGCGGTGGCTCCGACTGCGCTGAGATCGTCGGGCGGCAGGCGGCGCGCGACCTCCAGAGCAGTTTCGGCCTGCAGCACGGCCTCGGTGAAGTGGTCGAGCGTGCCCAGCACGCGTGCCAGCACCGCGTGCCCCCAGGCGAGGGTGGCCGACGGCGGGGCGTCGGCGACCAGCTGGAGGGCGCGCCGGGCCACCTCGAGCGCCTCCTGCTCCCGGCCGCTCAGGTCCAGCAGGCGCAGGGCGTACCGGCGCGCGATCGCCGCGGTGCGCATCGGGTCGCCGCGCTGGTCGGCGAGCTCCAGGGCGCGCCGTCCGAGGGCGATTCCGCGATCCGGATCGCCGGTGGCGCTCGCACCCCATGCGGCCCAGCGAGTGATGGTGCCCTCGTCGACCCCGGCGACCGCCTCGGCATCAGGTACGGCAGGCCACAGCTCGATCGCACGCTCCGCGTGCAGCAGCATCTCCGCAGGCGCCTCGCGGTCGTTGGCCTCGTTGGCCGCCTGCACGGACGCGGCGAGCGCGAGCGAGAGGTCGTGCCCCGCCATCGCGTGGTGGGCGAGCTCGGCGGCGTGACCGGGCTCGGCTGCCCGCTCGGGGCCGCCGCGGCTCTGGTCGGCGAGCAGTGCCGCGTAGGCCGCGTGCAGACGGCTGCGCTCGCCGGGCAGCAGCTCGTGGTAGATCGCCTCGCGCAGCAGCGCGTGGCGGAACACGTAGGCGTCGTCGGTGCTGATCCCCGGGGGTTCGCTGCCCGCGGCCACCAGAACGTGGTGGGTGACGGCCTCGCGCAGCGCCTGCTCCAGCTCGTCGACCGGGAGCCCCGACACCACGGCCAGCCGGTCGTGCTGGACCCGTCGCCCCGCGACCGACGCGATGCGCAGCACCCGCTGGGTGGCGGCGGAGAGGCCCTCGATGCGCGCCAGCAGGACCTCCGCGAGGCCGTGCGGCAGCCCGTCGGAGCTCGCCGACACCAGCTCCTCGGCGAAGAACGCGTTGCCCTCGCTACGGCGCGCGAGGTTGTGGAGCATCGGCTCGGGCAGGTTGCCGTCGGCGAGCAGCCGGACGAGTTCGAGGGCCCGCTCCGCGTCGAGCGGGGCGACCTCGACACGCTCCACGGCCGGCAGCCGCACCAGCTCCGACAGCACAGGGCGCAGCGGGTGGCGCCGGTGCAGGTCGTCGCTGCGGTAGGTGGCCAGCACGACGAGGCGCTGCCCGGAGAGCCGGGACAGCAGGAAGATCAGCAGGTCGCGGCTCGAGCGGTCGGCCCAGTGGAGGTCCTCCACCACGAGCAGGACCGGTGCGGTGGTGGTGAGCTCGTCGAGCACCGACAGCACCGCGTCGAACACCCGCAGCTGGCCCAGGTCGCGGTCCTCGCCGCTCTGCGGACCGCGCGGGTAGCCGCCTGGCAACAGGTGGCGCAGGGCCACGTGCTCGCCGACGAGCTCGGGGTGCACGGCCGCGAGCGCGCCGACGATCTCGGTGAACGGCAGGTACGGCAGCGACGACTCGGCGGCGTCGAGGCAGCGGCCGAGCAGCACGGTGAACCCCGCCGTCCGCGCGCGCTCGACCGCCTCCGTCACCAGCCGGGACTTGCCCACACCGGCATCCCCCGACAACAGCACCCCGGTGGGCCGGCAGGCAACGGCGCGGTCGAGCGCGGCGGTGAGCGCCGAAACCTCGTGCCGGCGTCCCACCAGCCCGATCCCGACCCCCAGCCGCGCCACGCCGGTCATGGTGACACGGTGCACCGACGTTCTGCGTCGTCATTGCGCTGCGCAGGATTCTGCCGAGCGCGATACGACGGATCGGCTCCCGGTGCGGATCCCGTGCCCATCGGTGACCTCTCGGCCCGTCGGGCGCGGCGCGCGGCCTTGGCCAGCTTGGCGAGGCGGAAGTTCGCGGCGTCGGCGAGCAGGGCCCGGCGGTGGTGGTCGGCGTCTGCTGCGGTGTGCACGAAGTTGATGAGCATGAGTAGAGCCTCGGGCTGAGGTGGGGGGCGCGGCATCGGACGATCACGTCGTCTCGGGACCGCGGTGCGCCTGCCCCATGGGGTAAGGCCCCGCACCCTTACTCCGCGATCGCAGCCTCCACCCCAGGCGTGTGCAGCCCGGTGAGTACCAGGAGCTCGCGTCGGGTCACGGGCGTCCCACATGGGTCGACGGGGATGGTTTCGCGGTGCGCCAGCGTTAGCTCAACGCAAATCGATGTCGTCAAGGACAAGGAGTGGGCATGGCTCGCAACCAGCTGCGGCCAATCGTGCGGATGCGGTCGACCGCAGGCACCGGCACGACGTACGTGACCCGCAAGAACCGGCGCAACGACCCGGACCGGATGGTGCTGCGCAAGTACGACCCGGCTGCCCGGCGCCACGTCGAGTTCCGCGAGGAGCGCTGACGTGTCCGGAAAGCCGCAGCGCACGTTCGTCCAGCCCGATGGCGGGACCGGTGTACAGGCACGCACGGGCGTTGTGTAGCATCGTCTCCGGCCGTTCGGGACCGACCGACCGCGCGGCAAGCCGCCCCTTTAGCTCAGTCGGCAGAGCGTCTCCATGGTAAGGAGAAGGTCTACGGTTCGATTCCGTAAAGGGGCTCAGCGAGCTGGTGTGACCAGCTTCGCGAAGCGGTGTAGCTCAGTCGGTAGAGCAAGCGGCTCATAATCGCTGTGTCGCCGGTTCAAGTCCGGCCACCGCTACAGACCGACCAGAGAAACGCAGGAGGCACCCGCGATGGCCAAGGCCACCGACGTCCGGCCGAAGATCACGCTGGCGTGCGAGCAGTGCAAGCACCGGAACTACATCACCAAGAAGAACCGGCGCAACGACCCCGATCGGCTCAGCATCAAGAAGTTCTGCCCGAACTGCGGGGTCCACCGCGAGCACCGCGAGACCCGCTGAGCTGAGCGTGCCGGACGTCTCGTTCGTCGGCCGGGCGTTGCCCCTAGGGGTTCCGTACCGCGTCGGTCGGGAGAAGATCAGGGAGTTCGCCCTCGCCATCGGCGAGGGCGCTTCTGTGTGTCACGACGTGGCCGCGGCACAGGCGGCCGGCCACCCGGACCTCGTCGCCCCGCCCACGTTCACCGTCACCTTCACGATGCCGGCGATCGAGGTGTTCCTGCGCGACCCGGCTTTCGGCTGGGACTACGCCCGGATGGTGCACGGTGACCAGTCGATCACGCTGCACCGCCCGATCCACGCAGGTGACGACCTCGTCACGACGATCCACGTCGAGGACCTCACCACGCGCGGTGGCAGCCACATGCTGAGGCTGCGCTGCGAGGTGGCCGACAGCGAGGGCGCCCCGGTGGCCACCACCCGCGCCCTGCTCGTCACCCAGGCGGAGACGTCATGACCGACACGGGCGCTGTCGCCGTCGGCGACGAGCTGCCGCCCCTGTCGCTGCGGGTCACCCGCGCCGACCTGGTGCGCTATGCAGGCGCGTCCGGCGACTTCAACCCCATCCACTGGAGCGACCGCGTCGCCACCGGCGTCGGGCTGCCGGGCGTCATCGCGCACGGGATGCTGACGATGGCCCTGGCCGGCAGGCTCGTCACCGAGTGGGTGGGCGATCCCGGCGCGATCTGCACCTACGGAGTGCGCTTCACCCGTCCCGTCGTCGTTCCTGACGACGACGAGGGAGCGCTGGTCGAGCTGTCCGGCACCGTCTCCGAGCTCACCGAGGCCGACGACGGCGGTCAGGTCGCCCGGCTGACCATCACCGCGCGGTTCGACGGTCGGACGGTGCTGAGCCGGGCTGTCGCGGAGGTTCACCTCCCGTCGCGGTGATGCACCTCACCCGCGTGAGGTAAATCCCGAATCCTGGGGAGCGTGCCCGCCCCTCGGGTACTCCTGGACCGGATGAACCCGACGAACGAAGGCGAGCCCGGCCAGCTGGAGCGGCTCCGTCCCCTCCCGCTCCCACCCGGCGACGGTCTCGCGTCGCACACGTTCGATCTCGGCGCGCACGAGCAGCGCAGGCTCGCCGCGGTACTCGCGGCGACCCGGGACCTGGACCCCGGTGCCGTGCTGGCCGCCGAGGCGGCGGCCCACCGCATGCTCTACAGCGGCCTCGACGCCGAGCAGCAGGCGACCTACCGGATGCTCGTCGACGCCGGGGTCCTCGATGCGTGACGCCCAGGCCGACATCGGCCGCCGGGTGTGGACGACGTGCCCGCGCTGCATCGACCCGAGC
>DASRSC010000021.1:0-2660 GCA_035695525.1 Pseudonocardia sp.
GTCCACGACCTGGGAGAACGCGCAGCCGAGTTTCCGCACCACGCCGGCCGGCACCGGGATCGCCCTGGGGCACAACGGCAACCTCGTCAACACCGCCGAGCTGGCCGGGCGGCACCGGGCCGACCCGCCCCGCAACGACGGCCGCCGGCCCGTCACCGCGACCACCGACTCCGACATCGTCACGGGCCTGCTCGCCGACTCCGCCGCCGATCTCGGCGTGGAGGAGGCGGCGCTGCGGCTGCTGCCCGACCTGAAGGGCGCGTTCAGCCTGGTCTTCACCGACGAGACCACGCTGTACGCCGCCCGCGACCGCCACGGCGTGCGCCCGCTGGTGCTGGGCCGGCTCGACCGCGGCTGGGTGGTGGCCTCGGAGACCGCGGCGCTCGACATCGTCGGTGCCTCGTTCGTCCGCGAGGTCGAACCGGGTGAGCTGATCGCCGTCGACGCCGAGGGGCTGCGCAGCTCGCGGTTCGCGCCCCCGGAACCCAAGGGCTGCGTGTTCGAGTACGTCTACCTCGCCCGCCCCGACACGACGATCGCCGGCCGCGGCGTGCACTCGGCGCGGGTGGAGATCGGGCGCCGGCTCGCCGTCGAGCACCCGTCGGAGGCCGACCTGGTCATCCCCGTCCCGGAGTCGGGGACGCCGGCGGCGATCGGGTACGCCGAGGGATCCGGGCTCCCGTACGGCCAGGGACTGGTGAAGAACGCCTACGTCGGCCGGACGTTCATCCAGCCGTCGCAGACCATCCGGCAGCTCGGCATCCGGCTCAAGCTCAACCCGCTGCGCGAGATCATCCGCGGCAAGCGCCTCGTCGTGGTCGACGACTCGATCGTCCGCGGCAACACGCAGCGCTCGCTGATCCGGATGCTCCGCGAGGCGGGGGCGCTCGAGGTGCACGTGCGGATCGCCAGCCCGCCCGTGCGCTGGCCCTGCTTCTACGGCATCGACTTCGCCTCGCGCGCCGAGCTGATCGCGAACGGCCTCGACGACGAGGGCATCCGCCGCTCGATCGGTGCCGACTCGCTGGGCTACATCTCCGCCGACGGCCTCGTCGCGGCCACCGAGCAGCCCCGCTCGCGGCTGTGCACGGCCTGCTTCTCCGGCGAGTACCCGATCCCGCTGCCCGACGAGGCGATGGTGGGCAAGCACCTCCTCGAGAACGTCACCGGCGCGAGCTGCGGCGACGGGGGCCGCCTGGCGTCGCCGGTGGTGCACGAAGGGGTATCGGTGGCCGCGCCGGGATACGGTGCCGAGGACGCGCTGAGCCGTCCCTGACGGCACGACGTCACCGGGCCACGCCGCCCACCCGTCATCCGGTCACCCGACCCGACCCGAGCCGCCCCGGGCCGCCGCGCGGTCCGACGCACCCACCTTCGAGGACTCCCCACCGATGAGCACCGACGCCGGTTCCGAGCCGTCCCCCCCGGCTGAGCTCCCCTCGACCGGTCCGGCCAGCTACGCCGCCGCCGGCGTGGACGTCGAGGCGGGGGAGCGCGCGGTCGACCGGCTCAAGCCGTTGGCGGCCTCGACGACCCGTCCCGAGGTGCTGGGCGGCCTCGGCGGCTTCGCGGGGCTCTTCGCGCTGCGGGCGGGCCGCTACCGGGAGCCGGTGCTGGCCGCGTCCACCGACGGCGTCGGCACCAAGGTCGCGGTGGCGCAGGCGATGGACCGCCACGACACGGTCGGTCTCGACCTGGTGGCCATGGTCGTCGACGACCTCGTGGTGTGCGGGGCCGAACCGCTGTTCCTGCAGGACTACCTGGCCATCGGGAAGCTCGTGCCGGAGAAGGTCGAGCAGATCGTCGCGGGCATCGCCGAGGGCTGCCGTCAGGCGGGATGTGCGCTGCTCGGTGGCGAGACCGCGGAGCACCCCGGCGTGATGGAGCCGCACCACTACGACCTCTCCGCGACCGGCGTCGGCATCGTCGAGGCCGACCGCACGCTGGGGCCCGACCGCGTGCGCCCCGGTGACACTGTCGTCGCGATGGGCTCGTCCGGCCTGCACTCCAACGGCTACTCGCTGGCCCGCCAGGTGCTGCTGCAGATCGGGCGCATGTCGCTCGACGGGCAGGTCGAGGAGTTCGGCCGCACGCTCGGCGAGGAGCTGCTCGAGCCCACCCGCATCTACGCGCGCGACTGCCTGGCGCTCGCCGCCGAGACCGATGTCCGCACATTCGCGCACGTCACCGGCGGTGGCCTGTGCGCCAACCTGGCGCGGGTGCTGCCCCCGGGCCTCGTCGCCGAGCTCGATCGCACCACCTGGACCCCGGCGGCGGTGTTCAAGCTCATCGCGACCCGGGGACGGGTGACGCGCGACGAGATGGAGCGCACCTTCAACATGGGCGTCGGGATGGTGGCGATCCTCCCGCCGGAGGACGTCGACCGTGCCATGGCCGTGCTCACCGCGCGCCACGTGCCGTCGTGGGTCATCGGCGAGGTGCGTCGGCCGGGCCCCGAGGAGGCCCTCCCCGAGCCTGCGCCACGGGCCGGTGCGGCCGTCCTGCGGGGCGACCACCCGAGGTTCTAGTCCGGCATCAGCGTGCTGCGGGGCGTGAGCACCGCCCGGCCGTCGGCCTGCGTCACCACGGAGGCCGCGTCGCCCCTGCGGGACGCCGTCGTGGATACAGCAAGCACCCGCTCTCCTCGATCACGTGAGAAA
>DASRSC010000022.1:0-8876 GCA_035695525.1 Pseudonocardia sp.
CCGATCTCGACCTCGAGGATGATCTTCGCCTTGACGGCCTGGTCGAGCAGCTCCGCGGCGATCCGCAGGTTCTCGTGCAGCTCGGTGGCCGACCCGTCCCACATGTGCGACTGGAACAGCGGGTTCTCCCCGCGGTCGACCCGCTCCTGGCTGATCGCGATCAGCGGCCGGACGTAGCTGTCGAGCTTGTCCTTCGGGCAGTGGTCGGTGTGCAGCGCGACGTTGATCGGGTACTTCGCAGCGACGACATGCGCGAACTCGGCGAGCCCGACGGCGCCGGTCACCATGTCCTTCACCTTGGTGCCGGACAGGAACTCGGCCCCGCCCGTCGAGATCTGCACGATCCCGTCACTCTCCGCCTCGGCGAAGCCCCGCAACGCAGCATTGAGCGTCTCCGTGCTCGTCACGTTGATCGCCGGGTACGCATACTCGCCGCTCTTGGCCTTGTCCAGCATCTCGTTGTACTTCTCGGGGGTGGCGATCGGCACGGTCTGGCCCTCCTCGACGTCCGCGGCTTCCGGCCCGCAGTATCCCGCACTCGGAGGGCGACGTCCCCGTCAGCGGACAAGTGCCCACTACTAGGCTGCGTCGCATGGCCGACGACGGTGGGGGGAACGCCGTCGAGCAGACCCTGAGCAGGTTGCGCCGCATCGACACACGCACCGAGCCTGCCCCGGCTCCGGGCGCCCCGCGCACGCTGTCCGACCTCTACCGGGACCACCGGATGCGCATGGTGCGCCTCGCCGTCCTGCTGGTGGACGACCCGAGCACCGCAGAGGACGTCGTGCAGGAGGCGTTCACCGGCCTGCACCGGCACTGGTCGGGGCTGCGCGACGAGGCGGCCGCCATCGGCTACCTGCGCACGGCTGTGGTGAACGGCTCGCGGTCGGTGCTGCGGCGCAGGCGCACGGCGCGCGACTACGTCCCGCCGCACCAGGTCACCGCCCGTTCCGCGGAGTCGCTCGCGTTGCTGTCCGCCGAACACCAGGCCGTGGTGGACGCGCTCGCCACCCTGCCGCCGCGGCAGCGCGAGGTGCTCGTGCTGCGCTACTACGGCGGGCTGTCCGAGGCCGAGATCGCCGACGCGACGGGCATCAGCCGCGGCACCGTGAAGTCGACGGCGAGCCGGGCACTCGAGGCCGTCGCGCGCGTGATGAGCACAGGTGGGGCACGATGACATCCGTGAGCACCAGCGACGATTCCGAGCGACGGGTCGCCGAAGCACTGCGGGCCAGGGCGTCGGGCGCGGGGCGCGCCGGTGCTCGTCGCACGGCGCCGCCGATGCCGCCGGCCGCACGGGGCGTGCAAACGGCCCTGCTGATCGGACTGCTCGGTGGCATCGTGCTGGGAATCGTGCTCGCGCTGCTCTCCCTCCTGACGCCGGGAGTCCTACCCGCTCTCGGGTGACCCGGGCAGGCCGGTACCGTCCTTCCTCGTGACTGCGCTCGCGCTCGGCCCCGAGTGGCTCCAGCCCGATTCGATCATCGCGTGGCTCGGTCCGTGGGCACTCGTCGGACTGGCCCTGATCGTCTTCGCCGAGTGCGGCCTGTTGCTCGGTTTCTTCATGCCGGGCGACTCCCTGCTGTTCACCGCAGGCCTGTTCGTCGCACAGGGGGCGATCCAGGTCCCGTTGTGGCTGGTGTGCGCGATTCTCGTGGTCGCAGCCTTCGCCGGTAACACCGCGGGTTACTGGATCGGGCGCGCAGCCGGCCCCGCGGTGTTCGACAAGCCGAAGTCGCGGCTGTTCAAGCCGCAGCACGTGCGCAAGACGCAGGACTTCTTCGACAAGTACGGCAACCGCGCCATCGTGCTCGGCCGGTTCGTGCCGGTCGTGCGCACCTTTATCACGGTGATGGCAGGTGTCGGCCGGATGGAGCCGAAGCGCTACCTCACCTACTCGTTGATCGGCGGCGTCGCCTGGGCTGCAGGCGTCACCGTTCTCGGCTTCTGGCTCGGCCAGTTCGTGTTCGTGCGCGCGAACATCGAGCTGATGCTCATCCTCATCGTGCTCGTCTCGGTGCTGCCGATCCTCGTCGAGCTGGTACGCGCCCGCCGGTCGGGCGGAGCACACGCCAAGTAACACCGCTCCGGACCCCCGCGAGGCCAGGAGTACCTAACCTGGAGCCTCGTGAGTCCCACGTCCACGCTGGATCACGCTGTCGGTCCGCTCGCCGAGGCCGGCCCCGTCACCGTGTGGATCGTCGTCCTCGCGTTCGTCTTCCTCGAGTGTGCGTTCATCGTCGGGATGTTCCTGCCCGGTGACACGCTGCTGCTTGCTGCAGGCGTCGTACTCGCCCAGAGCGAACACGAGGCCGGCGCATGGACCCTCGGGATGGTGGCCGCGGCCGTCGCCGTGGCCGGCAACCAGGTCGGTTACCTCGTCGGCCGCTACGCGGGCACCCGGATGCTCGCCCGCCGCGAGGGCCGGATACTCAATCGCGCCAACCTGGCACGGGCCGCTGCCTTCTTCGACCGCTGGGGGTTCTGGGCGATCGTCGTGGCCCGTTGGGTCCCCTGGGTGCGCACACTCGCGCCGATGATCGCCGGCGCCGCCCGCATGGACAACCGCCGTTACATCGTCGCCAACGCCGTCGGCGCGATCTGCTGGGTGCCCACGCTGATCATGCTCGGGTACTACGGCGCGGGGCTGCTCGACGTCGTGCCGTGGCTCAAGACCGCGACGACCATCGCCGCGGTCGCCTTCTTCGTGGTCGGCACGGGCTACGGGCTCTACCGCTACCACCAGGAGATGCGCCGCCCGGTCGACGACTCGCCTGCGGACCCTGTGCCTGCCGGGGAGGACCAGGACCTGCGCGACGCCGGCTGAGCCACCGGGTCGAGCGCGTCAACCGGAACGCTGCAGCCTCGCCGCGGCCTCCAGCACCATCCATCCCGAGAGCTGGACCGACAGGTCGGCCTCCGGCACCCCTCGTCGTGGTTCGAAGGCAGGCGTGCCCCACTCCGCGGAGAACACGGGCCGGCCGCGAACCTCCGCCCGGCCGTTCCACACGGCGAGAGCGCCCGCCTGCACGATCCGTGCCGCCGGTCCGGCCAGCTCGGGCACGCGCAGCGCGGCATCGGCGAGGTAGCGGGCGGTGATGCCGGCGAACAGGCCACCGTCACCGCCACCTGATCCGGGCAGCACTCCGCGTGGATCAGCCAGCCGGTGCGTCATCGCGTCGACGATCGCGATGGCGCGGTCGGTGAAGCGTTGGTGCCCGTCCCGCTCGGCCAGCTCCACGCAGGCACCGAGGTGGACACCCTGGCAGTAGGTGTAGATGTACGGCTCGACCGCGCGGATGCTCCCGTCGGACGCCAGCCGGACGCCGTCCTGGACGAGCCCGGAGTCGGGGTCCACCAGCGTCTCGGCCATCCAGTCGGCAATGGCGGCGGCGAAGGCCAGCTGGCCGTCTCGGGCCAGCAGGATCGCGGCCGGTCCGTTGGCCGGGGCGTTCTTGAAGTCGTCGTCGCGCCGCCACCAGATACCGCCGCCTGCCCCCTCCGTCCAGCCGTCGTCCAGCCGGTTCATGATCGCGGCGAGCGCCGGCGGACCGGAGCGGCCGGCAAGGGGGCCCGCGCGTTGCACCGCGAGCCCGAGCCACGCGATGTCGTCGTAGTAGCGGTTGAGCCACGAGCCGGCGTTGCGCAGGTGGACGCCGCGGACCAGTGCCGTGATCGCGTGAGCCCGGCGCTGCGCCGGCGACCGCTGCTGGGCGTCGAGCAGGCAGTCCAGGAGGTGCGCCTGCCACCAGTAGTGCCACGGCGCCAGGGGCGCGGGCAGCGGCCGCGGCCACCGCACGCGCCCGATGCGGGTGCCCGGCACGACCCGGGCAACCCGTCGCAGGTGCCGGCGCACAACCGCCCGCTCGGCGATGTCCGCTCGCTCCGACCAGTCGACCTCCGCGGCAGCCACGGATCCAGTCTGCCCGATGGCCGAATGCGTGGGTTTCCTGTCGTTGACGCCAACACCTGCGACCGACACCGTGAGTACGTGCCCGAACACGATGTCCTCATCCCGGTCTTCGACGGCATCCAGCCGCTCGACGCCGCGGGCCCGCACGAGGTGCTGATGGGTGCTACGAGACTGCTCGCACTGATCGGCTCAGAGCCGGGCTACCGGGTGACGTTCGTAGCGGCCGCTGCCGCGGGAACGGTCACGTCCGACAGCGGGATGCGGCTGTGCGCGGACGGTCCGCTGCCGGAGTCGGGGCAGATCGGCACCCTGCTGGTCCCCGGCGGATCAGGTGCGCGGGGCATGACCCCCGACGACCCGTTCGTCGGCTGGCTTCGGCGCGCGGCCACCCGCTCGGCGCGGGTGGTCTCGGTGTGCACCGGCGCATTCCCGCTCGCCGCAGCTGGGCTGCTCGACGGCCTGTCGGCCACCACGCACTGGCGCTACGCGCACGCGCTCGCCACCGCCTACCCGGCAGTCGACGTGCAGCCCGACCCGATATACCTACGGCAGGGCCGCATCTGGACGGCCGCAGGCGTCACCGCGGGCGTGGACCTCGCCCTCGCACTCGTCGAGGCCGACCACGGCGTCGACGTCGCACAGTTCATCGCGCGCGAACTCGTGGTGTTCCTGCGCAGGCCGGGCGGGCAGAGCCAGTTCGCCGGGCCGGTCTGGTCGCCGCCCGCGCGGCAGCCCTCGATCCGGGCCGCGCAGGACCTGATCCACGGCGACCCGGCTGCCGACCTGCGGGTACCGGTCCTCGCGGCGCGCGTCGGCATGAGCGAGCGCCACTTCAGCCGCGAGTTCACGCGCGCGATCGGCCGGCCCCCTGGCGACTACGTCGAGCAGGTCCGCGTCGACGTCGCCAAACGCCTGCTCGAGTCCGAGCCGGTGCTCGTCACCGTGGCCGCGGCGCGGTCCGGCTTCGGCACCGCCGAGACGATGCGGCGGGCGTTCCTGCGCCGCGTCGGCGTCGCACCCGATCAGTACCGGCGGTATTTCGCCACCGCCTCCCACACCGCCGAAAGGACGTGACCGTGCAGGTCGCCATCGCCCTGTTCCCCCGCCTGACCGCGCTCGACGCGATCGGGCCCTACGAGGTGCTGCAACGGGTGCCCTCGCTCGACATCGTGTTCGTCGGCGAGCGGCGCGGCGAGGTCCGCACCGAGAACGGCTTCCTCGGGCTCACCGTGGACGCGACGTTCGACGAGGTGCCGGCGCCGGACGTCGTCCTCGTCCCGGGCGGGATCGGCTCCCGCGAGCTGCTCGAAAGCGGGAAGTTCCTCGACTGGGTGCGGTCGGCCCACGCGGGCACCCGCTTCACGACATCGGTGTGCAGCGGCTCGCTCGCACTCGCGGCCGCCGGGCTGCTCGACGGGCTCACCGCCACCACCCACTGGGGTGCCATGGAGCACCTGGGGAAGCTCGGGGCGGTACCGGTGACACAGCGGGTGGTCGAGCACCTGCCCGAGCGGGTGATCACCGCGGCGGGGGTGTCGGCCGGCATCGACATGGGGATCCGGCTCGTCGAGCTGCTCGTCGACGCGGTAGCGGCGCAGGCGGCGCAGGTGTACATCGAGTACGACCCACAGCCGCCGTTCGATGCCGGGCACCCGAGCCGGGTGACCACCGAGGTGATGGAACGGGTGCACGAGCACCGACAGGTGCGGGCATGAGCACACCGGCCCCCACCGCACGCGCCGTCCTCAGCCACTGCAGGTTCTGGCGCCACTTCCTCGAGATGCTCGTCGCGATGGTCGTCGGGATGGTGGCGCTCGGGCCGCTGTGGCCGGACCCAGGGCGGCACCGAGCTCCACGTCCTCGTCATGGCGACGAACATGACGATCGGCATAACCGTCTGGATGGCCGTCCGCCGGCACCGGCGGGTGGACATCGCCGAGATGGGCCTGGCGATGTAGCTGCCCTTCGTGGTGCTGTTCCCGCCGTTCTGGGCCGGCTGGCTGTCCGCAGGCGCGCTGTCCACCCTCGGCCACGTGCTGATGCTGCCCGCGATGGTCCTGGCCATGCTGCGCACGCGGCCGAGTACACCTGCTAGCCCGTCAGAAGTGCTCCACGAGCTCCGGGAATCGCTGCAGGTGCAGCACGCCGCCATCGTCGGGGTCGAGCTCGTCCTTCTCGAGCGCCCAGGTGTGCTGGTTCGGGATGAACACCGCACCCAGCCCGGCCGCGCGGGCGGGCAGGATGTCCGAGCGCGGCGAGTTCCCGATCATCCACGTCGACGACGGAGCGAGCCCCTGCTCCGCGACGAGCTCGCGGTAGGTCGTCACCCGCTTCTCCGCCACGATGTGCACGCTGCGGAAGTGGTGCGCGAGGCTCGACGCGTCGATCTTGCGCTGCTGCTCGGCCGGGTCTCCCTTGGTGAGCAGGAGGAGGTCGTGGCGGGTGCCGAGATCGGCGAGTGTCTCGGCCGCCCCTGGGACGAGCTCGACCTCGTGGTTCACGAGCGCCGCGGCGAGATCGGCGATCCGGCGGACCTCCGTCGGCGTCGCGGGGCGCTCGTTGAGCCGCTCGAAGGCGTCACCGAGGCTGCGCAGGAAGCTGGCGCTGCCGTACCCGTGGACGGCGACATTGGCGCGCTCCACCTCGTCCAACACCGCGCGGGTGGCCGCCCGGTCGAGCGTGGGGTGCGCGAGCCAGTCGAGGTACGCGTCGATCACGCGCTCGAACAGGACGTTGTTCTCCCACAGCGTGTCGTCGGCGTCGAACACGAGGGTCTGGCGGCTGGGCACGCCCGGAGTCTAGGAACCCTGGGGCCCGGTCCTCGTCCTGTTTTCCGGGCCGGGTTCCGTCGGTCCCACCGCGTAGCTTCCCGCCACATGGACACCCCCGAGCGCTTCATCCACCAGATCGACCAGTACGACGCCTGGCAGCGGGAGACCATCCGGCGGTACGGCTGGGCGCTGCAGGCCGTGCTCGGTGACGGGGAGGGGCCACCGTTCGTCTACACGGTCGGGCTCTCCGGCTTCGGTCACCCCGAGCTCATCCTGTTCGCCACCTCGCAGGCCACCGCAGCCACGGTCCTCAACGACCTCGGCGAGCTCGTCCGCGCAGGCCACGGGCTCGCGGCAGGCGAGCTGATACGACTGCGCAGCGGCGACGTGCACCTCCTGGCGTTCCCCGAGTCGGCGGCGTGGCTGCTCGCGGCCAACGACCTGTACCGCATATTCGACGGGCCTCCCGTGCCCGCGCTGCTGGTCGTTCCCGCCGACGAGAGGGTGCCCACCCCCGGCGACGGCCAGCCCTGCGTCTTCTGCTCCTGAGCGCGGTCCGCTCACCACGCGCCCGACAGGTCCGCGTGTTGGCGGATCCACGCGTGCATCGCGATGCCGGCGGCCACTCCCGCGTTGATCGAGCGGGTGCTCCCGAACTGTGCAATCGACACTGTCATCGTCGCGGCAGCGTGTGCCTCACCGGTCACTCCCGGGCCTTCCTGGCCGAACAGCAGCACGCAATGGCGTGGCAGGTCCGCGGTCTCCAGGCGCTGCGCGCCCGACGTGTTGTCCACCGCCACCACAGCCAGCCCATGGCCCGCCGCGAACGCCACGAGGCCGCTCAGCGTCTCGTGGTGGTGCACCTGGAGGTAACGGTCGGTCACCATTGCGCCGCGCCGGTTCCATCGCCGCCGCCCGACGACGTGGACGCCGGCCGCGGCGAACGCGTTGGCGGTGCGCACGACCGTGCCGATGTTGTGGTCGTGTCCGAAGTTCTCGATCGCCACATGGAAGGGGTGCGCCCGCCGAGCGAGGTCGGCGGCCACGGCGTCACGGCGCCAGTAGCGGTAGGCGTCCGCCACGTTGCGCGCGTCGCCGTGCTCGAGCAGTTCGGGGTCGTACTGCTCATCCCGGGGCCACGCGTCCCGACCGCCCGGCCACGGCCCCACCCCCACCTGACCGGGCACGGCCCACTCACTCGGCCCCGCCCCCTCCCCCTCCCCACCCTCGCTGCCGTTCCGCGAGTCGCCCGCTCCGGGTGCGCGAGTCGCCCAGTCCGGCTGGTCGAGTCGCCCGCCCCGGGTGGACGCGCCCTTCGCTGCTGGCCCGTTCCCGGCCGCTGCAGTCGGGTCCTCGCTCATGACCGCATGGTCTCGCGCCGGCCCGCTCCGCTCGAGCCCGGGAGCCCTCCTCGTCCCGGAGGTGCGACTCGCGCACGCAGGGCGCCGGAACTACCGGGGCCGTGGGGGCTCGCGGCGGCGGTGTCGGCGGAGTACGAGTCCCTGGGTCGGGCCGCCCGCGATGCGGTATCGGTAGACGACCCGCACGCCGCGCACGCCGTCGCCGGGCGTCAGAACCTCGTCGCTCATCAACCCGAACCCGCTGAAGGGGGACGCGGGGTTGGCCGCCCCGCGTTGCCTGGCCGGAGCCGAAACCGGCCGGAACAGGTCGCGCATCAGGTCGAGCGAGACCTGGCCACGAGCCACAGGCGGGATGTGCGCACACCGATGAAGGCCGCAGGCGCCGGCGAGTGCGGCCCGAGCATGTGCGCGGGCGACGGTCGGGCGTCGGCGTCGTACCCGGCGAGCCAGAACCCACGCTGGCTCTCGATCAGCGACGGGTCGAGCCCGATGGCATCGTCAGCGCCCCTGGCGTGGATGGGCCGCCACCAGTTGGGCACCTTCGGGTAGATGCGGGCGGCCGAGTTGGTCACGCAGGTGAACTCAGGGCCCGCGCACGCGCACGGCAGTGCAGCCGCGGCGGACAGAAGCACACCACTGCCGTCTGACGACGGTCCCGACCAGCCCGGACCGTCATCCGACCTCCTAACGCGATCAGTGATTACACCGTGATATGTGTACGGGGCACACGCAAGCGCGGCGGATGGGCTGCATCAGTGCGACCATGTGTCGGAACGCACGCCTGACCGGCTGACGCCCCGCCCGTCGCGCCGGCGGCCCCGTCCGCCCGGG
>DASRSC010000023.1:0-4318 GCA_035695525.1 Pseudonocardia sp.
CAGATCGAGCGGGATCTGCACGACGGTGCGCAGCAGCGGCTCGTCACCTTGGGGCTCGAACTGAGCCTCTTGCAGAGCGCGGCGCATCCGGACCTGGACGAGCTTCGTTCCGGGATCGGCCGGGTCTCCGCTGAGCTCACCGAGGTGCTCGACGAGCTGCGCGAGATGTCGCGCGGGATCCACCCCGCGATCCTCTCCGAGGGAGGGCTCTGCCCCGCCCTGCGGGCGCTCGCCCGGCGTTCGGCGATCCTGGTCGAGCTCGATCTCCAGACGCAGGCCCGCTTCCCCGGGCCGGTCGAGGTGGCGGCGTACTACGTCGTCTCCGAGGCGCTGACGAACATGACGAAGCATGCTGACGCCTCGTACGTGACGGTCGTCATGGAGGAGCGGTACGGGTCCATGCGGCTCTCGGTGCAGGACGACGGCGTCGGCGGTGCCGATCCCGCACGCGGCTCGGGACTGGTCGGCATCCGGGACCGGGTGGAGGCCCTCGGCGGGACGTTCGAGGTCAGCAGCCCCGTGGGTGAGGGCACGCTGATCCAGGTCGCCCTTCCGCTCGAGACGGGATGACCGTCGCACTCACCGCGATTCCAGGAACGTCAGCACCGCGAGCACGCGGCGGTGGCTGTCGTCGGTCTCGGGGAGGCTCAGTTTGGTGAGGATGCTGCGCACGTGCTTCTCGACAGTCCCCTCACTGATCCACAGGCGGCGGGCGATTCCGGCATTGGAGCGGCCCTCCGCCATCAGCGTCAGGACGTCCCGTTCGCGGGCGCTGACCACGGCGAGCGGGTCGTTGCGCTTGCGGGCGGCCACCAGCTCCTGCACGAGAGCGGGGTCGACGACAGAACCCCCGCGGGCGATCCGTTCGAGTGTGTCGATGAACTCGGCCACCTCGGTGACGCGGCTCTTGAGCAGGTACCCGACCCCTTGGCCGCTGGCCAGCAGCTCCATGGCGTGCTCGACCTCGATGTGAGCCGACAGCACGAGGATGCCCGTACCGGGCTGCTCCCGGCGGATCTCCCTGGCCGCCTCCAGCCCCTCGTTGGTCTGGGTCGGCGGCATCCGGATGTCGACCACCACCAGTTCGGGTGCCGTCTCGCGGACGAGCTCGAGGAGACGCGCGGCATCGCCTGCCTGCCCGACGACCTGGAAGCCCGTGCGTTCGAGCAGGCTCGCGAGGCCTTCGCGGAGCAGGACGTCGTCCTCGGCGATGACCACCCGCAGCGGCGTCATGGCCGCACCCGCGCCAGCCCTGCGCGGGCGAGGGCGAGCGGGTACGGCGCAGTACTCATGGAAGGGATTATGTCGACGTTTCGAGCCCGTAGCGACCCGACGGCAGCACTGGCCCCGTTCGGACGCCTCCTGATGCGACTGCCCGGACGTACCGTGCTCGTCCGCGCCGACCACCACCCGGTCGCGGACGGAACCGGGGACGCCGGCCGGCGTGCGCACCTCGTCACCATCGGCGTCACGAGCGGCCGACGCATTTCTTGACGTCGCCCCTGCGATGCAGTCCGGCGCCGCGGTAGAGATCTGCACATCCAGGCGAAATCGCATAATCCGACGCGCGCCCGCGAGATGCCTCTGCGACAATGCGACGGTGCACGGGATCGGGGTTCGGTGCTCGTTGGCCGGGTGGATTGTCAGGGTCGCGGTGCTGTCTCTGACCCTGATGTTGGCCGGCTGCGGTACGCCGGGAACATCGGAACATTCGGGACATTCCGGAGTTGCGCCCGTAAATTATATCGACATCGGTCAGGTCGCCGTCGTGCCGCCCGCGCCCGTAGTGCGGCCGGACGGTTCGACCGGCACCTGGCGCATCAACTGCGGACGCAATGAACGAGGACTTTACAATTCGGACAACCTGGTCGCAAGTCCAGGTGTCGCCGGCGGCGCGCACCACTTCCACGATTATGTGGGCAATGTCTCCACCAACGCCTTCTCCACGGATCAGAGCCTGGCCGCAGCCGACACGACGTGTCCCGATGACGATCGGTCCACGTACTACTGGCCGGTGTTGCGGGAGCCCGGACCGGGCGGCGCCGCCCAGCACGACAACAGTGCCGACGGCAACATGGGCCGGATCCTCGTGCCGGCTTCGGTGCTGCTCGAGTTCCGCGGTAGTCCGGTGAGTTCCGTGGTGGAGATGCCGCGATTCATGCGGGCCACCACTGGAAACCCGCACGGGTTCTCCACCGGCGGGGTCAACACCGAGCACGTGCAATGGACGTGCTCGGGAGCCCGGGACCGCATCACCAAAGAGTATCCGCGGTGTGCGCCGGGTCAGCAGGTGGTCAGGATTTTCGACATGCCGAGCTGCTGGAACGGCACGACCACCGACAGTGCAGATCATCGAACGCATCTCGTGTTCCCGGATTCCAGCGGAGCCTGCCGGAGCGGCACGTTCCCGGTGCCGCAGCTACACATGGAGATCGCCTATTCGGTCACGCCGGACTCGGACTACACTATCGACAGCTTTCCCGAGGAACAGCACAGCCCTGTTTCCGATCACGCTGACTTCGTCAATGTGATGCCGGACTCGTTGATGGATACGGTGGTCTCCTGCATCAACTCGGGACAGCACTGCGGGTCGTGAGGCTCGGGATGGCCCGCTCAGGCGGGCCGGCGTCCTGGGCTCCTGCGGCTCGACGCCGAGCGGCGGATCGAACTCTTCCGAAAATGGGTGAACCGGTCCGCTGTCCGCAGCCGTGTCCCAGGCGATGCGGTCGACACTCCGCCCGCTCGACGGTGGCGAAGGGCGAAAACGATGGAGGCGGCCACGTGCAGCGACGGACGGGCGGGATGTGCTCGGTCGACGAGCGTGGACAGCGGCCACCGGCCGACGTCTGTTCAGCTCGCCGGCCACGTGAACCAGCAGCTGACGGTCGGAGGCCGTCCCGCCTCCCGGTTCCAGAACGACCAGGTGTCCGGTCGGAACGAGGGCCAGGGCGTCGGCGGGATGTGGATCGTCCTCGGTCCAGGTGGCTGAAGATCATGCACCGGAACACCGGGGTCGTGAATGCCCGATCGGCCGACAGGCATTGCTCTATCGCGGTGGTGGCAATCCGAGCTGCCATCGCCGCGCGTCCTCCAGACACGACTCGAGTGGTCCGCATCGCGGTGGAAGGTGGTAGGGGGATGGCCGGGCCGAAAGCTCGCGACCGGCGGAACATGGCGGACGAGGCGCTCGTCCGCTCACTGTTCAACGAACACGGCAAGGCGATGCTCGGGTACGCCACCCGGCTGACCAACGACCGCGCCGCAGCGGAGGACGTCGTCCAGGAAGCACTGCTCAGGGCATGGCGCAGCCCGGACAGCCTCGTCAACAGCAAGGGTTCGGTGCGCGGCTGGCTCCTCACCGTCGTCCGCAACATCATCATCGACCGCGCGCGGGCCCGGAACGCCAGGCCGACGGAGGTGGCCGAGTCTCCGAGCACCGTCCCGGTGGAGAGCGACCACGCCGACCGCGTGGTCGACACGATGGTGGTGCTGGACGCGCTGGAGCACCTGTCGAGCGAGCACCGCGAGGTACTCGAGCAGATGTATCTGCAGGGACGCACGGTCGGGGAGACGGCCGAGGTTCTCGGCATCCCGACCGGCACGGTGAAGTCGCGGTCCTACTACGCGCTGCGGGCTCTTCGTGATTTCTTCCCCAAGCGCCCGACCGGAATGGAAGGTGCCGCGTGATGAGGACGTCGGACGAGCACGTGGACATCGACGGCTACATCGTCGGCGACCTGGACGCGGACAGGGCCCGGGCGGTCGAGGCACACCTCGACGAGTGCCCCGAGTGCCGGGAGGAGGTGCACACGCTCCGCGAGCTCCAGGAGTTTCTCGTGACGGTCCCGCCAGAGGCATTGCTCGACGGCCCTCCGGATGATGCGGATCTCCTGTTGCAGCGGACGCTGCGCCAGGTGCGCACCGAACGGTCCGGGACAAGTGGCCGCCGCACGAGGTGGGCCGCCGCGGCTTCAGCGGTCGTGGCCGCCGCCGCGGTCTGCGTGGGCGTCGTCGTCGGCCGGGGCACGGTCGACACCCAGCAGGTGATCCCCGCGCCCCATGCGTCGTCACCGTCGGCGAGCTCCCCGGAGGTGCCCGGAACACGGTTCGCGAGTGCAGTGAACCCGAGCACCGGGGCGCGGTTGACGGTGCGTGTGGTGCCGGCGGCCGGCTGGGTGCGGATCAACGCTGCGGTGACCGGAATCCCGGCAGGTCAGCGGTGCCACCTGGTCGTGGTGGGTCGGGACGGACACCGTGAGACGGCGGGAAGCTGGCTCGTCTCCGAGACGGCCGCGCACCAGGGCGTCAACCTGGAGGG
>DASRSC010000024.1:0-27377 GCA_035695525.1 Pseudonocardia sp.
ATCGAGTGACCTATCTGTCACGTTGGTAACGCTCTGTCAACTTTTCTACCGTTCGTAGACCGCTCGTCCTGGTGAGGCGACCGTTGATCGAGCCCGTTGTCGCGCGCGTAGGACTACCCGCTCAGTGGCCCCGCTGGAGTATTCCGACGGGCGAGTGTGACTGATCTATCGTTCGCTGCGTTGTGGTACCCGGAAGGCGCAGCAGCAGGAGTGCGGTGCGCCGACGGACAGGAACGGAGAGGACGCCGTGAGTACGACAGGCGAGCGATCTACAGGCACTGTATACGAGCAAGTGCAGGCAAGTCCGGAGTTCGCCGACCTACGCTCCAGGCTACGGCGGTTCGTGTTCCCGATGAGTGTCGCCTTCCTCGCATGGTACTTGGCGTACGTGCTGCTCGCCTCGTACGCGCGGGGCTTCATGGCGATCAAGGTGTTCGGCAACATCAACGTCGGCCTGATCATCGGACTGCTGCAGTTCGTCAGCACGTTCGCGATCACCACCATCTACGTCCGCTACGCGGACAAGCACCTCGACCCGGCGGCCGAGAAGATCCGGCAGCAGATCGAGAGCGCGGAATGAGCATGGTCGCGCAGGCCCCGGCCCCGCCGGCAGCAACCGCCGTCGGCAGCGTCCCCCTGAACATCGGGATCTTCGTCGCGTTCGTCGCGGTCACCCTGGTGTTCGTCTACCGCGCCAGCCGCACGAACAAGACCGCGTCCGACTACTACGCCGCGGGCCGTGCGTTCACCGGACCGCAGAACGGCGTGGCGATCGCGGGCGACTACCTCTCCGCCGCGTCGTTCCTCGGCATCGCCGGGGCCATCGCGCTCAACGGCTACGACGGTTTCCTCTACTCGATCGGCTTTCTGGTGGCGTGGCTCGTGGCGCTGCTGCTGGTGGCCGAGTTACTGCGCAACACCGGCAAGTTCACCATGGGCGACGTCCTCGCGTTCCGGATGCGGCAGCGTCCCGTGCGTGCCGCAGCGGCCACGTCCACGCTGGTGGTGTCGTTCTTCTACCTGCTCGCGCAGATGGCGGGCGCGGGCGGCCTGATCGCACTGCTGCTGCAGATTCCCACCAGCAACCGGGTCGGCCAGGGTGCCGTGATCGCCGTCGTCGGCATCCTGATGATCGTCTACGTGCTCGTCGGCGGCATGAAGGGCACCACGTACGTCCAGATCATCAAGGCGGTGCTGCTGATCATCGGTGCCGCCGTGATGACGGTGTGGGTGCTCGGCATCGTGGGCTTCAACCTCTCGGCGCTGCTCGGCGACGCCGCCGCCGCGAGCCCCAAGGGCGAGGCGTTGCTCGCGCCCGGACTGCAGTACACCAACCCGATCGACCTGGTGTCGCTCGGCCTGGCGCTGGTGCTCGGCACCGCGGGCCTGCCGCACATCCTGATGCGGTTCTACACGGTGCCGACGGCGAAGGAGGCCCGTCGCTCGGTGGTCTGGGCGATCTGGCTGATCGGGCTGTTCTACCTGTTCACGCTGGTGTTGGGCTACGGTGCGGCAGCGCTACTGCCTCCTGGCACCATCACCAGCGCCACCCAGAACAACGCCGCGCCACTGCTGGCGTACGAGGTCGGCGGCGAGCTCCTGCTCGGCATCATCTCGGCCGTCGCGTTCGCGACGATCCTGGCCGTCGTGGCCGGTCTGACGATCACCGCGTCGGCGTCGTTCGCGCATGACGTCTACGCCAACGTCCTCAAGCGGGGTGCGGCCACCCCGGACTCCGAGGTGCGGGTCGCCCGCATCACGGCGCTGGTGATCGGGGTCGTCGCGATCGTGGGCGGCATCATCGCCAACGGGCAGAACATCGCCTTCCTGGTGGCGCTGGCCTTCGCGGTCGCGGCATCGGCGAACCTGCCGACGATCCTCTACTCGCTGTTCTGGAAGAGGTTCAACACCACCGGCGCGCTGTTCAGCATCTACGGCGGGTTGGCGATCTGCATCATCCTGATCGTCTTCTCGCCCGCGGTCTCCGGCAAGCCGGTCAACCCGGCAACGGGCCGCAGCGCGTCGATGCTCCAGGGCATCAACTTCCACTGGTTCCCGCTGGACAACCCGGGTCTCGTCTCGATCCCGGCGTCGTTCCTCCTGGGCATCATCGGCACCTACGTCGGTGGGCGACGGCCCATCGAGGAGGGCAAGTTCGCCGAGATGGAGGTCAGGGCGCTCACCGGAGCCGGCTCAGAGAAGGCGATCGCGCACTAGTTCCCGACCGGCGTCGACACGGAACGGGGCGGGCCCGCGGGCTCGCCCCGTTCGCGCGTCAGGAGATCGTCACGATCCGTCGGGACTGCACGGCGGCGGCCAACCCGATGTGCGGAACAGCCGCGCTCCACCACCGGTAGCCGCGCTCGTCCACGAACGGGTCCGGCTCCGGTTCGGCGGGGAGGGCGTGGAACACCGCGGTCGCGAACTGGTCGGCGTCCGTCGGCCAGGCCCCCGAGCTCGGATCGACGTCGAGGCGGAAGCGGGCGGCGAGCTTGTGAGCGCCCACCCGGTACCGGAGATAGAGCGCCAGGTCCGTGCCGACCCATGTCTCGTCGATCGATGGCGGGGGCGTCTCGATGCCACGGCAGTGGAGGCGACGCGCCACGGTCACCGCCCATTGCCCCGTCACACCGGCGTAGTCCACAGGGTCCGACCGTAGTGGTGACGGCACCCGTTCGGGTCATCGTCGTCGCGGCCGCTCACCGGCTCGTCACGCGGACGCGTGGCAGGATGCCGTACATGACTGGTCCAGCCGTCCCGGCGGTCCCGGTGGCGGATCTGCCGCCCGACGCCGCGCTGCTCGACGTCCGCGAGATCGACGAATGGAATGCGGGTCACGCGCCAGGGGCCCGGCACCTGCCCATGTCCGAGCTCACGGCCCGGATCGCCGAACTGCCTGACCACGACCCGCTCTATGTCGTGTGCCGCTCGGGCGGTCGCTCGGCGCGTGTGGTCGCCTATCTCGCAGGGCAGGGTTACCCCGTAGTGAACGTCGAAGGCGGCATGCAGTCGTGGGCCGCGCAGGGACGCGAGCTCGTCGCCGACGGCGGCAGCGGGCCAGAGATCATCTAGCAACCGTGCTCCCCACCGCACCCTCGCCAGGGGCGGCCCGGCTCGGGCCGCCCTGCCCCCGTTGTGGTCGACGGGCACCGGCGGGGGGCGGTCCGTTCTGCCCGTACTGCGGTCGCTACCTCGCCGCGCTGCGATGGGTCGCCGAGCCCCCGCCGTCCACGACGAAGCCCGCGCCCGCGCGCGTCCGCACCCGGTACACGGGTCCGCCGCGGTACCGCTCGCTGCCCCGCTGGGGCTTCCCACCGCGCGGGTGGGAGCCGCCGGACCCGGCCAGCCCGCCGCGATCCGCCCCCCTGGACGCCGCTCGCTCGCTCTCCGGCAGTGCGGTGCCGCTGCTCTGGGCCACGGCCGCGGTGGCGCTGCTCGCGGCTTTTGCCGAGGTATGGCGTTATGTCCTGCTGCTGGCCAGCCGGGACGGTGCGCTGTCCGCAGATGCCGTGGCCGCGTCGGACGCCCTCGTCGCGTCCGCCGGTACGATCGCGCCGATCCTCACGCTGGGCACCGGCGGGCTGCTCGTCCTCTGGTCCGTGCGCGCGTCGCAGGCCGCTGCCGACCGTGCCGGCGTCCGCCCGTCCCGCTCGGCGCGCGCCATCGTGCTCGGCTGGCTGGTGCCGGGACTCAACCTCACGGTGCCGGGTTCGGTCCTCTCCGAGATCGAGCACAGCGCTCTGGGTCTGCCTGCCGACCGGCGTCCCCGTCCGTCCCGCCTGCTGCTGATCTGGTGGGGCCTGTGGGCCACCGGGGTGGTGCTCGCCGCCGTGGTGCTGCTGTGGTCGCTGCGCGACGGGGTGCAGGCCCGCGCGGACGGGGTCGTGCTGCACGCCGTGCTGGACCTGTTGGCGGCGGCCACCGCAGGCGTCACGGCCCGGCTCGTCACCTGGCACATGCGGTTGCTGGGGCCGCCCCGGCCACGTCGCCGAGAACTGGTGCGGAGCATCACGCCGCCAGCCGCAGCTCGCGCAGCCCGCGCATGACGAAGTCCGGGCGGCGGTGCGGTTCGTCGGCCAGCCGCATCCCGGGCAGCCGCGTGCGCAGCGCGTCGAGCGCAGCAACCACCTCCAGTCGGGCCAGCGGGGCGCCGAGGCAGTAGTGCACCCCGGCGCCGAAGCCGAGGTGGGGGTTGCGCCGCCTGCCCACGTCCAGCTCGTCGGGCCGGTCGAATGCCTGTGGGTCACGAGCCGCCGCCCCGAGCAGCGCCGCGATCCGCGTGCCGGCGGACACCGGGAACCCGGCCACCGTCGTGTCGACCACGGCAGTGCGCTCGAACAGCTGGAGCGGAGGGTCGTAGCGGATCAGCTCCTCGACCGCCGTGGCGTCGAGTCCAGGGTCGGCCACCAGCCGCTGCCACTGCGTGGGGTGACGCAGGAGGGCCAGCACCCCGTTGCCGATCACGTTGACGGTGGCCTCGTGCCCGGCCATGAGCAGCAGCGCCGCCGTTCCGACCAGCTCGTCCGCGTCGACGTCGGCCTCCACGAGGTGGGTCACCAGGTCGTCGCCCGGGTGGGTCCGGCGATGGGCGACGAGCCCGCGCAGCACGTCCACGAAGTCGGCGGCGGCCTGCTCCGCCGCCCGCCGGCGCTCCTGCCCCGGATCCGGCTCGTACATCGTGACGACGGCGTTCGACCAGCCGCGCAACGCCGAGCGCTCCGGCTCCGGAACACCGAGCAGTTCGGCGATCACCTCGACCGGGAGCCTCGCCGCCACTCCGGACATGAGGTCAGCGGCGCCGTCGGCGTCGATCCGCTCGGCGAGCTCGCCGACCAGCCGGTGCGCCAGCCCCCGAACCCACGGCTCCAGCCGCGCGGTGTGACCCCGGTTGAACGCACCTGCCACGAGGCCGCGCAGCCGGGCGTGCGCCGGCCCCTCCCGCTCGAGCAGGGAATTGCGGTGCAGCAGGTTGAACGCCGGGAAGTCGGCCGCGGGCTCGGCGTCCACCCAGATCCGCCCGAGTTCACGGCCGCGCAGCAACTCGGAGCAGGCCGCGTGCGACACGGCGACCGGCGTGCCCAGCAGCGGGTGAGCGTGTACCGGGCCGAGCGCCCGCAGCGTGGCGAAGATCGGATACGGGTCGGCGAGAAAGCGCGGGTCGCCGGGATCGAACGGATTCAGCACAACCTCCAGTAGCGACGGCCGGGGCCACGGCCTACCTGAGCCGACTCGGTCGGCACAGTGCGCGATCCCCGTCGGGTCGTACCCGCTAGCGTCTGCACACCATGGCCAAGAAGACACGTGCCCGTCGTGAGGGCACCACCAAGGACAGCGCAAGTGCCGCGACGTCCGCGGGCGAGAACCCCCGTCGCCCGTGCCCCTGCGGCTCTGGCAAGCGCTACAAGGCCTGCCACGGGGCCGGCGACGACGTCATCGTCCTCCGGCCGTTCGAGGGCCTGGCGGCGGAGTGCGACCTGGTGGCGATGCGGGAGTTCCTCCCGTCCGCCACCGCGCCGCTGCCGCTGCGCGAACCGCTCGACGTGTCGGTGACGCTCGCGACCGTGCTGCCGGGGGCGTCGGCCGCGCTCGTCCGCCCCGACGGGACGATCATGCTGGGCATGCAGGTGCAGACCCGGTCGGGCGACCTGTCGGCGGATCTCGCCAAGGCCCTGCGGTGGGCACAGGCGGCCGAGTCGGGCACCGCGCTGCCCGTCGTCGGGCCCGGGATCGGCGACGGCGAGCTCGTCCGGCTCCAGGACGTGCTCGATCCCGCTGCCACCCTGGACGTCACGCTGCACGCCGACTTCGGCTGGTGGGTCGTGCCGGCCGAGGACGGCGCCGAGCCTTCGGCCGACGTGACGGCCGGCCTCGAGCGCGCCAACGCCGTCATCATGCCGACGGAGCCGGTGCTCGCCGAGGGGGTGCGGGCCGCCTACTGGGTGGACACCGGGACAAAGGCGCACCTGCGCTGGGTGCGTCCGGAGCCCGAGGAGAAGCTGCTCGATGCACTCGCCAGGCTGCACGCCCGCGGCGAGCTCGGCCTCGCCGAGGATGCGCGCTTCGCCGGCGCTTTCCGGGCCCACGGGCTGCTGGTGCCGGTTTGGGACCTCGACCGGGAGCTGCATCCCAAGGAGTGGGCGTCGCCGGTGGCCACGTTCGCCACGCGGCTCGATGCCGCGCTGGCCGACGAGACCCCGCTCACTGACGCAGAGCGGCGTGCCCGCGATGCGCTCGCCGGCAAGCAGGTCACGCTGCGGTAGGCGTTGGTCGAACTCGACCGGTAGCGGCTCGCGCCGAGTCCGAGTCATATAGTCCGATCATGGGACTTCTCGATGGCAATGTGATCGTCGTCACCGGTGCGGGCCGCGGCATCGGTCGTGGTGAGGCGCTGGAGTGTGCGGCCCAGGGGGCCGCTGTCGTGGTCGGTGAGTTCGACCCGGACGCGGGCAAGGCGGTGGCCGACGAGATCACGGCAGCCGGCGGCCGGGCCGTCGCCGTGATCGGGGATGTCGCCGACGCTGCCGTGGCCGACTCGCTCGTCGCTACTGCCGTCGGCGAGTTCGGTGCCCTCGACGCCCTGGTCAACAACGCCGGGATCCTGCGCGACCGGACGGTCGCCAAGCTCTCCGACGAGGAATGGGACGACGTCATCCGCGTGCACCTGCGCGGACACTTCCTGCCCACCCGGGCCGCCGTGCGGTACTGGAAGGAGGCGAAGCGGCCGGGCCACGTCGTGCACACGGCCTCGACCTCTGGCCTGCTCGGCAACTTCGGGCAGGCCAACTACGGCGCGGCAAAGGCCGGCATCGCCGCGTTCTCCACGATCGTCGCGATGGAGGGTGCGCGCGGCGGCATCACGAGCAACGCGATCGCGCCGACTGCCCTCACCCGGATGACGCTCGACCTGATGCCCGAGGAGTTCCGGGCGGAGCGCGAGGCCTCGATCGCGCGCGGCGAGTTCGACTTCTTCGCCCCGGAGAACGTCGCGCCGTTGGTGGCGTTCCTGTGTTCGGACGCCTCGAGCCACATCAGCGGCAAGGTGTTCGGCGTGCAGGGCGACAGCGTCGAGATCTTCCAGCCGTTCACCAGCGTTGCGGAGATCCGGAACGACGGGAAGCGCTGGGACCCGGAGGACCTGCCGGGCCGGATCGACGAGCTGTTCGACGCAGCGGGCGTCCAGGCGGGCCCGGAGAACATGATGGAGCGGATGCGCTACCAGATCCTCGCCGGGCGCTGAGTCGTTCAGGGCAGCCAGCCCACCTTCCCGGCCAGCACGGCGTAGCCGGTGAAGGCGACGACGTCGATCAGGGCGTGCGCGCCGACCAGCATCCACAGGCGGTTGGTGCGCTGCCACACCCGGCCGAACACCAGCCCCATCACGAGGTTGCCGATGAACCCACCGAGGCCCTGGTAGAGGTGGTAGGAGCCGCGCAGCAACGCCTGGGCCACGAGCGAGCGGTTCTCCGACCATCCGAGCTGGCGCAGGCGGGTGATCAGGTAGCCGATCATGACCACCTCCTCGGCCCAGCTGTTGGCAGCGGCCGAGAGGATCAGAACGGGCAGCCGCCACCACGTGTCGCCGAGCGTGGACGGCGCGATCGTCAGACTCACCCCGATCGCTCGCGCCACCAGATACAGACCGAGGCCGGGCACGCCGATCAGCGCGGCCAGCCCGACCGCACCGAGCGCGTCCCGACCTGGGCGGCGGCCGTCCAGTCCGACATCGCGCAGGGCGATCCCCGCCCTGATCAGCAGGTACGCGCCCAGCGCTCCCCAGCCCACGAGCTGCAGCACACGCGTGAGCTGCAGCGCCAGGTCGACGAGTGCGGCCTGCGCTTCGGGAGCGTTGAGCGCCACCTGTTGCTTGTTGAGCGGCACCGTCTGGAGCAGGGCATCGAGCAGGCTCAGGGCGCTGCGTAGCGCGGACAGCCCGAGGGTCACCGTGAGGACGACGAGCACCTCGGTGCCGACGAGGCGCCGGGTGCGCCCGTCGGTGACCGGCGCGGCCACGGGTGACGGCGGCGACAGCCATTGCCTGGCCGTCGTCGAGCGGAGGCTGGACACGATGGCGGACGGTACCCGGCGAGTAAGCTGTCGGCGTGCGACAGCTGGTCTTCTCCCCCCGCTGGATGCTGTGGCACGTGCTCACCCTCGGGGCCATGGCCACCTGCGGCTGGCTGGCGGCCTGGCAGTGGCAACGTGCCGGATCGGCCATGGGGTCGGCGCTCAACGTCGGATACGGCCTGCAATGGCCGGTGTTCGCCGTCTTCTTCGGCGTGATGTGGTGGCGCATGCTCCGGATGGAGGCGGCGAAGCTGCAGGAGGGCGAGGCGGACGTGGCGGGCGAAGCCCCTGCGCCTGCCGGGGGAGGAAGCGCTCCGGTCGTGGCCGGACAGGCCCGTTCCGCCGGGCCCCGATCAGCCGAGCCCCGCCCGCGTGCCGCATCCGACGCACCGTCGCCGTTCGGGCCACGTCCCGCATCGGTGCTGCCCCGGGTCGCCGCGGAGGACGACCCGGAGCTGGCCGAGTACAACCAGATGCTGGCCCACCTGGCCGCCCGTGATTCCACCGACTGACGAAGGACGTCCGTGTCGATCGAGACCGCTCTGCGGAACTACCGCGTAATCGCGTGGGTCACCGGTGTGGGCCTGCTCGTGCTCGTGCTGGTGGCGATGCCGCTCAAGTATTTCTTCGGTCAGCCGCAGCTCGTCGCGCTGGTCGGCATGACGCACGGCTTCCTGTACATGATCTACATCGTCTGCACCTTGCTGCTGGCCGAGCGCTGCCGGTGGAAGCCGCTCGACGCGCTGCTCATCCTGGTCGCGGGCACGGTTCCCTTTGCGTCGTTCGTGGCCGAGCGCCGGGTGACGCACCGGGTGCGGGCGGGCCGTTCTCCGGTCAGCTAGCGGTTCCGTCGAGCGGACCCGCGTCCGTGCCGTTGACCGGCGCAGCCGACCAGCAGCCCCATCTGCACGCGCAGCTCGTCCACCGTGGTTGGAGTGTCCTGCCAGGCGAGGCGGACGTCGTGGTCCCTGCCCGGGTTCTCGACACCGTCCGGGACCTCGATCCGCAACCGCAGCCCACAACGGTCCGCACCGAGTGGGCGCATTCGTGTGCCCCGAAGGCCGAGCAGCGGGGGCGGCAGGTGCCGGGCCAGTGCGGCGAGCACCTCGGGGTGTGCCTCCTCGAGGTGGGCGAGCCAGCGCTGCTCGTAGCGGCAGAAGGGGTCGGGACGCGCCGCCGCCAGCTCGATCGGAGCGAGTGCGGCGCTGCCCTCGGCGTCGGACAGCACGGCGGAGCCGGGATCGAGCCGCACGAGCGTGGCGCCGTGGCCGAGCTGCAGCAGGTCGGGATGCGGCCGCACGTCGGCCACGTGCACGGCGAGCCTGCGGGCCTCCTCCAGGTGCGGGAGTCGGAGCGTGCCGGTGATCCAGAGCAGTGCGCGCACCGGTTGCCTGAGGTCGACCGGTGCGTGGTCTGCGAGCTCGAGCATCGCCGAGGACGTGCCGTCAGGTGCCTCCCTGATCCGGTCGAGGACCGGGTCGTCGTCGGGGAGCAGCAGCACAGCGGACGCGTCGGCGCGCACGTGGTGCACCAGTGGTGCGGTCCGGGGCGCTCCGGTGCCGACAAGGAGGGCCGTGCCACCGCGGGCGACCACGCTGCGAGCACGCTCGGCATCGGTGGGCGCCGGGGGTCGTCGCAGCCGGGTGGATTCCAACGAAGTCACCTCCGAATTAGGTTAGCCTAAGCTATATCCACCCGTTCGGAACTGTCCAGCACTCGGGAACCGGCAGCCGTTGTGAAGCGCTCCGAGGCGACCCGTTAGCGTCTGGGACCGTGACGACGGCGGCAGGTGTGAACTCCTCCTGGGCCATCCCACCGCTCTTCGCCCATCTCGTCGACGACACGAGTCTGCTGCAGCCCCGTTCGGTCGCGGTCGGCATCGACAAGGTGGTCTCGCGGTACCTCAGCGCCAGGGACGGTCGCTACGGCAATCTCGTCGGACAGCTCGTCTGCCCGGTGTCGCGGCTGCCCGCGCTCGTGGCCGAGCTGGCGCGCGCAGTCCCGTCCCGTCCCGTCGAGCTGTCGCTGGTCGTGGACACCGGGCTCGGCGGGGTACCGAAGGCGCTGTCCACCGTCTTCTCCCGATCGAGCCTGCTCACCGCGCACACCGTCGAGACGGCGGCGCCTCCCGACGTCGACGCGGTCTGGCTGGAGCGCGTGGCCGAGTTCGTGCCCGAGGACGTCGTTGCCGTCGTCGAGCCCCGCAGGCCGTCCGTCGCCGAGCCGGTCGGCACCGGCGCGTGGCTGGACGCGGTGCGCCGGGTGGCGGAGCACGGCTGTTCGCCGAAGCTCCGTTGCGGTGGTCCGCGGGCCTCGGACGTTCCGTCCGTCACCGACATCGAGGAGTTCGTGCGCGTCGTGGTCGGGGCAGGGCGTGGGTTCACCACGCTCGGCCTGCGCCAGGTCGTCCACACGGACGACGGCACGGTCCCCTCCCAGCACGGCCTCCTCAACCTGCTCGTCGCCGTCGCGAGGGCGCTGGCGGGCGGTGACGTCCGCGGGGCCCTGGAGACTACCGACGGTGCTGCGCTCGCGGTGGAGATCGGCGGACTGTCCGAGCAGGCGGTCACGGGTGTCCGGGGTCTGTTGTCGCGCTGCGGCGCCGACCCCGAGCCGGTTCCGGCCGCGCAGCTGGCAGGCCTGGGCCTCCTCGCCTGAGTCGCGTCGCGGCGGTCAGGCGGGGCCCAGCACCTCGTCCAGTGCGGCGCCGACCTGGTGCGCGCAGACGTCTGGGTCCAGGCCGCCCACTCCGGTGCCGAGGCCGGGCAGGGCGATCGTGCGGATCGCCTCGCGGACCGGGGTGCCGTTCCCGGGCAGGGCCCCGTCCCGCCACAGCCGGAGCACCGCCGATGCGGCCGCCCGTGCCGCGCCTCCGTCGGCGGGGAGCAGCTCGCCGGGCCGGCGCATCGTCGGAGCGCTGATCAACCACCCCGGGCGGGCAACGCCGGTCGGCACGATCACCGCATCGCCGACGGGGAGCTCGCCGCCCCGGTCCGCCCCGGACGCGGCGCGCACGCGGTCGGAGATCCGGGGGAGCCAGCGCGCGTACACCCCGTCGATGCCGCCGCCCATGACGCCGAGGGAGTTGGCCGGGCTGACCACGGCATCGGCGTCCACATCGGTGATCGAGCCCTCGTGTACCACCAGTCCCGGCCGAGTGCCGGCGAGCGTGCGCCACGCCGCCGCCATCGGCTCGTCGACGGCCACGAGAACCAGCGTCAGGTGGGTCACAGCGCCACAGTAGGGTGGTCATCCGTGCCCCGCCTCGCGTACCTCGGGCCGCGTGCCACCTTCACCGAGCAGGCATTGCGGTCGCTCCCCGAGTCCTCCGGTGCCGAGCTGGTCCCCTGCGCCGGGAGCCCCGCAGTGCTGGCCGCCGTGCGGGACGGATCGGTCGACGCCGGCTGTGTCCCGATCGAGAACACCGTGGAGGGAGCGGTGCCGGCGGTGCTGGACGGCCTGGTCGCCGACCCACCGCTGGTGATCGTCCGCGAGGCGCTGGTGGCCGTCCGGTTCGCGGTACTGGTCCGCCCGGGCACCCGGGCCGCCGGTATCCGCACCATCGCCTCGCACACTCACGCCATCGCGCAGACCCGCGGCTGGATCGCCGCCCAGCTGCCCGACGCCGAGGTGCTCCTGTCCACCTCCACGGCGGAAGCCGCGGCCCAGGTGGCCCGCGCGGAGTTCGACGCCGCGATCGCCGCGCCGCTCGCCGCGGAGCAGCACGGGCTCGAGGTGCTCGTCGACGACGTCGCCGACAATCCCGGCGCTGTCACCAGGTTCGCGCTGCTGGCCCCGCCGGGTCCGCCGCCCGCACCCACCGGTCAGGACCGCACGACGCTGGCGGCCACCACGCAGAACCGGCCCGGTGCGCTGCTGGGCCTGCTCACCGAGCTGGCGGTGCGCGGCATCGACCTGACGCGGATCGAGTCGCGACCGATCAAGGACCGGCACGCGGAGTACTGGTTCCACCTCGACTGCTCGGGCCATGTCGCGGAGCCCGCCATGGGGGAAGCACTCGCCGCGCTACGCCGGCGCTGCGACCGGGTCCGCTTCCTCGGCTCCTATCCGCGGGCCGGAAACGGCCCTCAGCAGACGTGCGGCTCCGACGCTCCGCCCGTGCCGGTCGGGGGCGCGGGCGCAGCGGAGTTCGCTGCAGCACAGGAGTGGTTGGCCGGGCTGCGCGCCGGGAGCGCCACGTGACCCCCGGTCCGCTGCGCCTGGTGCTCGTCAGGCACGGGCAGACCGATGCCAACGTGCGCCGCGAGCTCGACTCCGTGCCCCCGGGCGCACCGCTCAACGAGCTCGGTCTCACCCAGGCCGCGGCATTGGGGGAGCGGTTGTCGACGTTCCCGGTCACCCGGGTGCACGCCTCGCGGGCCACCCGCGCGCAACAGACCGCGGCACCGGTGGCGGCGGCGCACGGGGTCGACGTCGCCGTGCTCGACGGGGTGCACGAGGTATTCGTCGGCGATCTGGAGGGCCGCTCGGACCGACCGGCGCGGGAGCAGTTCAACGTCGTCTACGGGGCGTGGTGGAACGGTGATCTGGACGCGCGGCTGCCGGGCGGGGAGTCGGCCAAGGACCTGCGGGCACGGTACCTGCCGGTCGTCAAGCAGATCACGGACGGCGCGCACGGAGACGTCGTGCTCGTCAGCCACGGTGCGGCAATCCGCCTCGCGGCGGCGGCGCTGCTGGGCGACACGGCGGAGACGCTGTACGTACCGAACACCGGCCTCGTGGTGCTGGCCGCGGATCCGTCGGCGCCCAGCGGATGGGCGCTCGAACACTGGGACAGCGCGGTGCCCGTTCCCGGTGACGTCACGGCAGGCGGGACGGCGGGCTGACCGCCCCGGGGCGGTCAGCCCCAGCCCAGCTCGCGCAGTGTCTCCTCGTTGATCCCGAAGTGGTGGGCGACCTCGTGCACCACGGTGATCGCCACCTCGCGGACGACCTCGTCCACGTCGTCGCACACGTCCAGGATCGCGTCCTTGTAGATCGTGATCCGATCCGGCAGCACCCCGCCGTAGGACGTGGTGCGCTCGGTGAGTGCGACACCTACGTAGAGGCCCAGCAGGTCGGGCTCCTCCGCGTTGCGGTCGGCCACCAGCACCACGACGTTGTCCATCGCGGCGGTCAGCTGTGGTGGGATCTCGTCCAGCGCATCCGCCACGGCCTCCTCGAACCGCCGCCGGCCCATCTCCATGTCGAGGACGTCAGGCCCCGGCGGGCGGCGTCGGCGGCGCTGGTGGGGTGAACGACGGCGGCGTCGGCGGGTTGATGGACGGCCTAGCCGGCGGGCCAGGAGGCACCACCCCGCCGGACGGCTCCGGTTGCTCGCCCGCAGGCGGCTCGTCGACGGGGCCGGGGATCTGCTCGGCAGGCGGACCGTCGGTCGGCTCGGGGGAGGGGGTGGTGGTGGTGGTCGGCGCCGGGACGCCTGCGCCCGTGGTGTGGGGCGCGGGCGGAGCCGCTGTGTCGCCCACCACCACGGCACCCCGCACGGGACCGGTGACGGGCGCGAATCCGCTGCGGTCCGGCAGGAGCGCCGCCAGGTTGCAGTTGACCTTGCGGGTACCGGCCTTCCAGGAGTCCTCGGTGAGGTTGTCCCAGTACACCGTGAGCTTCTTGGCCGCGATCACGTCGGCCCCACCGGCGTAGTCGTTGGCGATCTTCCCGCACTCCTGCTGGAGGAACGGATCCTGGTCGCCGACGGCGGGAAACGCGCCGGGGAACTTGCCGGAGAGGTCGACGATCCCGACCGTCTCGACGGCATGCGGCCCGGCGCAGTCCACCGGGTCGCCGATCGTGCGGCCATCGATGGCCAGGCAGGTGCCGGGATCGTGCACCGCGGACTGGTCGGAGTCGGCGACCCGCCCGGCCAGCGGGTACAGCGCACCGGAGCGCGACGCGCTCTGCAGTCCACAGCGCAGCTCCCGGTCGCCCTCCGCCCACTTCGTGGGCGACGGCTTGAGCGCGCCCACCCGGTAGCGGCCGTCGGGGTCGAACTTCCCGCCCAGGTAGTCGAGTACGGGCTGGTTGCACCGCTCGTTGACGAGCTGGCGCCACTGCCGGTCGTCGGGCAGCGCGGTCTGGTCGGTGAGCGTCACCGAGGCGGCCTGTTCGAAAAGGTGCGGCTGGGCGCAGTCGACGACCTTGGTGTCGGCCGCGTCGGGACGAGTCCAGTTGAGGCACGTGCCGGGGGTGGCCGGCGGTGCCGGCGCCTCCACCACGTCGGGCTCACCCGCTATGCCGGGCAGCGCCGCAAGGGACCCGAGGACGGGCACCGTGGCTCCGGCGAACGTGTCCAGCGTGGCCACCCCGAGCATCGTCAGTGCGCCCACGAGGACGCCCAAAACGATCCGGCGGGCCGGGGGCTGCTTCGGGGAGCGGCCGCCGCTTCCAGGCGGTGGCGGCCGGTCGGCCGGAGCGGGCTGCGGCCGGCGGGGAGACCCGTGACGAGCGGCGCGCGGGGGAGCGCCGATGCCCGCCGGGGCGGCGGCCGGTCGGCTCGGGTTCCACGAGGGTGCGACGCGCGGCCCGGCGGTGCTTCGCGGGGCAGCGGGGCGCACGGCACCAGCGCCATGGGTGGCGGGCCGGCGGGGAGCGGCGAGGAGTCGGTCCATGTCGGCCGTCATCATGCCGTTACCTCTGGTCGGACCAGGAGGCGAGACGGCGACCGCGCGACCATCGGTCGTCGGCGTGCTGCGAACGTCAGCCTTTGCCGGTTTGCGTACCCCAGGTACGGTTCCGCCGGCAGGGTGGACCTGTGAACGGCCGACCGGTGCAGCCGAGGGGGATCGAGTGCCAACCGACGACGACCGGCCCGGCGGCGACGAGCCCGGCGACCGGCGCGAGCCACCCACCGGGCGGATGCGCTTCCAGGACGAGTCGACCACGCCGCGCGAGCCCACACTCGCCGAGCGCCGCGCGCGCGAGCAGGCGGCGCGCCGCGAGGAGGAGGCGGAGCGCCAGCAGGCCGAGGACCAGGAGCGGTCGCGCAAGAAGCGCAAGCGGATCCTCATCGGCGCGGGGGCCACGGTGGGCGTCGTCGCGCTGATCGCCGTCGGGTACTCCGTGGCGCAGCCCGACAACGAGGTGCAGGCGCAATGCGTCGACGAGCAGACGAAAGTCGTCGTCGACGACGCCAACTGCGTGACGCCGGCGAGCTCCGGCGGCAGCTACTACGGCGGGGCCGGCATCGTCCCGTACCCGATCTTCCTCGGCGGCGGTGGTCGTCAGTACCGCTACAACTACGGTGGCAGCGGGAACATCGGCCAGCCGGTCAGTGGCGGCACCTCGGTGGTGCCCAAGGCCGGTACCCGGGTGACCACTCCCTCCGGCAAGAGCGTCGCCGGTACGTCGGGCAGCGGCTCGGTCTCACGTGGTGGCCTCGGCGTGTCCAACAGCGGCTCCAGCGGCTCGTAGACGGATGGAACAACCCTGAGACATGGAACGACGTAGGGGGGAGCCCCGGCCGGACTGGGAGACCACGGTCCGCGACCAGGGAATGGTGTACGGCACGCCCGGCCGGGGGGAGGGCGGCGCGCCACGGCCGTACTGGGACGAGTCCGTGCATTACGTCTTCTCGATGGACGAGATCCTGTCCCTCGAGGCCGACGTCGAGGTGGTCCACTCGATGTGTCTCGAGGCCGTCGACCACGTCGTCACCACCGAGCGGTTCCGTGACTTCGCGCTGCCGGAGTGGTCCTGGGAGGGCGTCGCCGCCTCGTGGCGACGCAGCGACCCGCACGTCTACGGCCGCTTCGACCTGCGCTACGACGGGGGTGGGCCGGCCAAGCTGCTGGAGTACAACGCCGACACGCCCACCACGCTGCTCGAGGCGTCGATCCTGCAGTGGAACTGGCTGAAGGACACTCACGAGGGCGACGACCAGTGGAACTCGCTGCACGAGAAGCTCGTGGAGCGGTGGGAGCTGATCAAGGCGCGGCTGCCCGGTGACGAGGTGCACTTCACCTGGTCGAGCGGCGACTCGACCGGCGAGGACCACGTGACCGTCGGTTACCTGCAGGAGACCGCAGCCGAGGCCGGGCTGAACACCGTCGGGCTCGCGATCGAGGACATCGGCTGGGACGCCGCGCTCGACCGCTTCGTCGATCTCGAGGAAGCGCCCATGGCGGCGGTGTTCAAGCTCTATCCCTGGGAGTGGGTGCTCACCGACCAGTTCGGCAAGCACGTGTTGCGCAGCCTCCCCGAGACGCTCTGGGTCGAGCCGCTCTGGAAGACATTGCTGTCGAACAAGGCGTTGCTCGCCGTGCTGTGGGAGATGTACCCCGGGCACCCCAACCTGCTGCCTGCCTACCTCGACCAGCCCGGCCTGCTCACCGAGTACGTCCGCAAGCCACGCCTGGGCCGTGAGGGCGCGAACATCGCGATCGTGGCTCCGGGTATGGAGCACCAGACGGGTGGCGTGTACGGCGAGGAGGGATACGTCTACCAGCTCTTCGATCCGCTGCCCGAGTTCGACGGCTACCGTCCCGCGCTGGGCGCCTGGATCGTCGGCGACACCGCGGCGGGGCTCGGCATCCGCGAGACCGTCGGCCTGGTCACCGACGACGGCGCGGCGTTCGTCCCCCATCGCATCCCCGAACCCTGATGCTCCCTCTGGAGGTTTCCGTGACGCTGGCCCAGATCGACCCGGGGTTCTTCTCGGTGATCGGACGCGGGATCGGCGCGATCCTGCTCTATGCCGTGCTCGGTGTGCTGCTCATGCTCCTCGGCTTCTACGCCGTGGACCTGACGACACCGGGCAAGCTGAACCGCATGGTCCGTGACGGCCTGCCCAACGCCGTCCTCGTCACCGCGGCCGGCATGGTCAGCATGGCGTTCATCGTCGTCACGGCGATCTACTCGTCGTCGGGAGCGCTCCTCGAGGGACTGCTGGCCTCGCTGATCTTCGGACTGGTCGGCATCATCGCCCAGGTCGGCGGCGTGCGGCTGCTGGAGTGGGTCACGGGCATCGACATCGGCGCGGTGCTGGCCGCCGAGCGCGTGCAGCCCCAGGCGTACGTGGTCTCCGCCGCGCACCTGGCACTGGGCCTCGTGGTGGCGGTGGCCATCCTCTGACCCTCGTGGCTTCGGCCACCGAGCGGCTCGTAGAGCGGACGTCGGCATCACGGTTGACTCTCGACCGTGTCGAGACACGAGGGTCGCTGATCGTGGAGAGCTTGCGCGGGATCGGGCGGATGTCCCGGGAGAGCGGCCTTGCCGTCAGCGCCCTGCGGTTCTACGACGGCGCCGGCGTGCTCGTACCAGCCCATGTGGACGCGCGGACGGGCTACCGCTCCTACGCGCCGGATCAGGTGCTCGCGGCCCGGCTCGTCGCCGTGCTGCGCCGGGTGGGCATGCCGATCGCCGGGATCCGCGGGGTGCTGGCATGCCGACACGATCCCGCTGCCGTCGACGAGTTGCTGGCCGCGCACCTGCATCGCCTGGAGCAGGGGCTTGTCGACGCCCGCCGCGAGCTCTCCTCCGTCAGGTCCCTGATCGAGCAGGAGGAACATCCCGTGTCCCAGACCACCGTCACCGTCCGCGGCCACGAACTGTCGGACGCGCTGCGCGCCGTCCGGTTCGCCGTCGGAGCCGATCCCGAGCTGCCCGTGCTGGCCGGCGTGCTGCTGGACGTCACCGCAGAGGCGGTCACGCTCGTCGCCACCGACCGATACCGGCTCGCGGTCTCGTCCGCGCCCGTGCTCACGCTCGACGGGCCACCGGTCAGGGCCGTCGTACCTGCCGGGTTGGCCGACCGGATTCCCGACGCAGGCGTCGTGTCGATCGCCGTCGACGGAACCACCATCACGGTGCTGTCCGACGACGACGTGCTCAGCGGGGCGCTCATCCTCGACGACTTCCCGGACTACCGCAGACTGCTCGGCGACGTGGGCCGGCCGGTGCCGGTCGGGCGCGCGCTGCGAGCGGCGCTCGCAGCGGGACCGGTCCGGACGATGCGCCGCGAGCAGGACGGGGCGGAGTTCGCGGTGGCGGTGCTCGGGCCGACCCCGAACGGCGGGATCACCGTCGACCCGGTCGGTGACGGCGTCGGGGTGAACCGCGAGTTCCTGCTCGAGGCACTCGACGCGGGCGGCGAGGGCCAGCTGCTGCTCTCCCTGGACGGGCCGATCGCACCGCTGGTCATCCGCTCGTCGCGGTCGGTGTCACTGCTGATGCCGGTGCGGCTGTGACCGCGCCGGACCCGGGGACATGATCCGGGGCGGCATCCGCCGGCTGCGGACGGAACTCGGAGCGGGCTGACCGCTCTCCACCAGCGTCGGGGCCGGCGGCGCAGACCGTAGGCTGGTGTTGTGCAAGCCCCCCGCCTGGTCGCCACGGATGTCGACGGCACGCTGCTCGACCCCGACGACCGGGTGAGCAGGCGCGCCGCCGCGGTGATCGGCAGGGCGGTTGCGGCTGGAGTGCATTTCGTGCTGGTCACCGGTCGTCCACCCCGGTGGATTCCGCCGGTGGTGGATCAGCTGGGGGTCGCGCGCATCGCGGTGTGCGCCAACGGCAGCGTGCTCTACGACGCCCTCGAGGACCGGGTGCTCTCGTCGCACACGCTCGACCCGGCCACCCTCGCGGAACTCGCGGAGGCCGCCGCGGTGGCGCTGCCCGGCTGCGGGCTGGCCGTCGAGCGCGTCGGGGCGGGGGCGTTCGACGACTCCGCACCGTTCGTCGCCGAGCCGAACTACCTGCACGCCTGGCCGGATGCCGACAACGCCGTGGCCGTGCGGTCGGAGCTGCTGTCGCGGCCTGCGGTCAAGCTGCTCGTCCGGTGTCCGCAGCTGTCGAGCGACGCGATGGTCGCGGCATTGGCCCCGGTGGTCGGCGATGCAGCCGACCTGACGTTCTCGCACCCCCGCGGGCTCGTCGAGATCTCGCCGCACAACGTCACCAAGGCGACCGGGCTCGCCGGGGTGGTCCACGGGCACGGGCTCACCGCCGCCGACGTCATCGCCTTCGGGGACATGCCGAACGATCTGGAGATGCTGCGCTGGGCCGGGCACGGCGTGGCGATGGGTAATGCACACCCGGCCCTGCTCGACGTGGCCGACGAGGTCACGGCGAGCAACGGCGACGACGGGTTGGCACTGGTGCTCGAACGCTGGTTCTGACCACGCGAGGCGACGTACGGTGTCGGATCGCACCGCTCCCGGCTACTCCTGGTGACCGGGCGTAGCATCAGGGCCCAACACAGCGCATCGCACCGAGCGGCGGGCACTCGCCCGTGACACCACGCCGCACCGACCGGCGCGGGCCAGCCCCGCCACGCCACAATGGAGGCCCCCGCACCGTGGCCGAGCTCCTCGACCGCCCTGGCCCGACGCGCGTCCCCGCCGTCGCCCCGGAGAGCACTGTCGACGTCCCACCCGCCGCCCTCGAGGTGCGCGTCCTCGAGGCCGTGCAGGCCCGGATCGGCAGCCCGCCGGTCGTGCGGGTCGCACGCGGGATGTCCCTGTTCGGCGAGCATGCCGCGGGCTGGCTCCTGTTCGGCGCTCTCGGCGCGATGATCGACCGGCGCCGGCGGCGCGACTGGGTTGCCGCCACCGCGGCCGTCGCCGTGGCACACGGGGCGTCCGTCGGGGTCAAGCGTGTGGTGCGCAGGCCCCGGCCGGACAACCCCCGCGTCCAGGTGCTCGTCGGCACCCCGAGCAAGTTGAGCTTCCCGTCTGCGCACGCCACCTCCACCACGGCGGCGGCCGTCGTGTTCGGCGCCCTGCTACGCAAGCCGCTGGCGGCGGCGCTGGTGCCGCCGATGGCCCTGTCGCGCATGGTGCTGGGCGTGCACTACCCCACCGATGTCCTTGCGGGCTCCGTACTCGGTGCCGCGGTAGCGGTCGCCGCCCGGCGGCTGGCGCGGCGTCCCACTGCACTACGCGCCCAGGAGGGGAACGAATGACCAGCACGGACGTGCCGACCAATCAGGCGGCATCGCCCCGCACCCCGGTGAGCGTCACCCGCGGCGTCCTCAAGACGATGCGGCCGCGGCAGTGGGTCAAGAACGTCCTGGTGCTCGCGGCGCCCTTCGTCGCCGGCGACCTGTTCACCGCGGGTATCGCGATCCACCTCGCGGTCGCGTTCGTGGCCTTCTCACTGGCCGCCTCGGGCATCTACCTCGTGAACGACGCAAACGACGTCGCCGCAGACCGGGCGCACCCGACCAAGCGCAACCGCCCGATCGCAGCGGGCATCGTGGCTCCTCGGCTGGCCCTGTCGGTGGCCGTCGTGCTGCTGCTCGGTGCGCTGGCGCTGAGCCTGCTGGCGAGCGTGCAGCTGGTGATCGTGCTCGGCGTCTACATCGCGGTACAGCTGGCGTACTGCTTCTGGCTCAAGCACCAGCCGGTGCTCGACATCTGCGTCGTCGCGTCGGGCTTCCTGCTCCGGGCGATCGCGGGCGGCGCCGCCACCGGGATCGCGCTGTCGCAGTGGTTCCTGCTGGTGGCGGGCTTCGGGTCACTGTTCATGGTGGCCGGCAAGCGGTACGCGGAGATGATGCTGGCCGAACGCACCGGCGCGAAGATCCGCAAGTCGTTGGAGAGCTACTCCGCGTCGTACCTGCGGTTCGTCTGGGCGCTGTCGGCCACCGTGCTGATCACGACGTACTGCCTCTGGGCGTTCGAGATCCGCGCGGAGCGGCACAACACCGTCTGGTCGGTGATCTCCATCGTGCCGTTCGTGATCGCGGTGCTGCGCTACTCCGTGGACGTCGACTCCGGCAACGGCGGCGAGCCGGAGGAGCTCGCGCTGGCCGACCACGTCCTGCAGGTGCTGGCGCTGCTCTGGATCGGCACGCTCGTCCTCGCCGTCTACGCCTGACCCGAGGGCACGGCCCTCCCAGCGGTCCGCCACAGTGCCGTGGCACGGACCGGTCCTACGTCCCCGTCCGCCGAGGAGGTGCTGGATGACATCCGCTCGCGTGATCGACCCGAGTTCGGTGCGTGTAGCGGGCCGCCGTGTCGCGACTGTCGTCCCGGACCTCGTGATGCTGGTGGGTGTAGCCCTCGCGGCGAGCGCCGCCTTCCTGCTCGTCCATCGCGCCCTCATCGATGACGCGTACATCACGATGACGTACGCCCGGAACCTCGCATTCCATCTCCACTGGGGACTGATCACCGACGAGACGGCCAACAGCGCCACCTCTCCCCTGAACGTGATCCTGCTCGGGGCGATCACCTTCGTCCTGCGGAACGCACAGATCGCGGTCGGCGTGCTGTTCGTCGCCTCCGTCGTGCTCGCGACGCGGTGGCTCACCACTCTCACGACGCTGCTCGGGCTGAGCCGTGCAACCCCGTACCTGGGCGTGGCTCTGCTCCTGCTCAATCCGCTCCTGCTCTCCACAGTGGGGCTGGAGTCCTACCTTGCGGCCACGCTTGTCATCGGCCTGCTCCGGTTCGGAGCCGAGGGCCGGAGCATCGCCTTCGGGGTGGTGAGCGGGCTGGCTTTCCTCACCCGCCCGGACCTCGCCGTCGTCGTCCTGATCGCAGCCGTCGGGTTTCCGGGCATCCGCCGTCGGGTCGTCCGTGCGTTCGCGGTGGCGGTGCTGGTTGCGGGTCCTTGGCACCTGTGGGCCTGGTTCGCGCTGGGCTCGGCACTGCCCGATACGCTGATCATGAAAGCCGGCTCGCCGACGTGGTCCGGCTTCGGCTTCTGGGACGGCGCGCTCATGTACTGGGGCGGCGCTCCCATCGTCACGGCACTGGCCTTCCTACCCGTCCTGCTCGGAGCCGCCGCGCTGCTAGCGGTGCTGGTGGCGCGACTTTTCGGCCACCGGGACGCGGCGCATCGCACCGCAGCCGTGGCCGGTGTCGGTGCAGGGGCCCACTACCTCGCCTACTGCGTCCTGAGCACTCCGCCCTACCACTGGTACTACGCACCCCTCATCAGCGGAATGACGGTGTGCGCAGTTCTCGTCCTGGGCCGGGTGCTCGCCCATCGGCGGGAGGTTCGGCTCCCCGTGCTGGCGGCGGTAGGTTTCGTCGTCGCGGTCGTGCTCGGGTTCGCTATGGCCTGGTTCGACGTGGACCACGGAACTCCATGGCAGCGAGCACCGATCTCGACGAACTGGGCCACCGCGGCGCAGTACGAGCGCATCGGCGACGACCTGCGCGGCATTGTCGGAGCAGGCACCGTCGAGAGCCCGGGGGAGATCGGGACGCTGGCCTACTACTGCGACTGTCGCATCGTCGACCCCTTCTCCGACCGCGGCCGGGTGCTCGGGGCGATCGCGGCGCGGGAGGAGCAGAGCGGCTGGCTGGCGCGCACCCTGATCAGGCTGAACTACCTGCATCTCGATCGGACCCAGCAGCCGCGCCCGGTCGATGCCCGGCTGGTGTTCCAGCGCGGGGAGACGCCGGTGGGTGCCCTGCAATGGCCCGCCTACCAGTGGGCCGATGGGCCGGGCCGGATGATCTTGCTGCCCGGCGCCGGGTGATCGCACTCCCCGCACGACAGCGTGATGGGCGCGGCGTGACACGATCTGCGGCGATGAAGGGCATCATCCTGGCCGGGGGCTCCGGAACGCGCCTGTGGCCGATCACGCGCGCCGTGTCGAAGCAGCTCCTGCCGGTGTATGACAAGCCGATGATCTACTACCCGCTCTCGGTGCTGATGCTCGCGGGCGTTCGGGAGATCCTGCTCATCTCCACGCCGCACGACGTGCCGCAGTTCCGGAGGTTGCTCGGCACCGGTGAGGAACTGGGTCTGCGAATCGACTACGCCGAGCAGTCGCAGCCCAACGGCCTGGCCGAGGCGTTCGTCATCGGTGCGGAGCACGTGGGTGAACAGCCCGCGGCGCTCGTCCTCGGCGACAACATCTTCCATGGCCCCGGATTTTCCGGGATGCTGCAGAACGCCATCGGCGACATCACCGCCGGCCGCGCTGGATGCGCCCTGTTCGGCTACCCCGTACGCGACCCCCAGCGCTACGGTGTGGCGGAAGCCGACGAGGATGGACGGCTGTTGTCGATCGAGGAGAAGCCGGAGCATCCGCGCTCCAACCATGCCGTCACGGGGCTCTACCTCTACGACAACGACGTGGTCGAGATCGCCCGCGGGTTGCGACCCTCCGCGCGGGGTGAGCTGGAGATCACGGACGTCAACCGGGTCTACCTCGAGCGCGGCACCGCCCGCCTGCTGGATCTCGGGCGTGGGTTCGCCTGGCTCGACACCGGCACGCACGAGTCGCTGCTGGAGGCGGGTGAGTACGTACGGGTGCTCGAGAACCGGCAGGGTATCCGGATCGCTTGCATCGAGGAGATCGCGATGCGGATGGGCTACATCGACCCTGCGGCCTGCTACGCGCTGGGCGAGCGGCAGGCGACGTCGGGCTACGGCGAGTACGTCATGGACGTAGCCACATCGTTCAAGCCACGACATTGAGCAAGACGCGTCGAGTCCCTCGGAGCGGGGGACTTACGAAAGGAGCCTCGTGCAGGTTCTCGTCACCGGCGGTGCGGGCTTCATCGGGTCGCACTATGTGCGGTCGCTCCTGAGCGACGCGTACCCGGCCTACGCCGACGCGGACGTGGTCGTGCTCGACCTGCTCACCTACGCCGGCACGCTGACCAATGTGGCGGCGTGCGCCGACTCCCCGCGGCTACGGTTCGTGCATGGCGACATTCGCAATGCCGACACGGTCGCCGAGGTCATGGCGGGCACCGACGTCGTCGTGCACTTCGCGGCCGAGTCGCACGTGGATCGCTCGATCAAGGGCGCCGCCGAGTTCGTCTCCACCAACATCGTGGGCACGCAGGTGCTGCTGCAGGCCGCGCTGGAGGCGAGGGTGACCCGCTTCGTTCAGGTGTCCACCGACGAGGTGTACGGCTCGATCGACGACGGTGCATGGCCCGAGACACACGCACTGCAGCCGAACTCGCCGTACTCGGCATCGAAGGCGTCGGCGGACCTGCTCGCGCGCTCCTACCACCGCACCCACGGGCTGCCGGTGTGCATCACGCGCTGCTCCAACAATTACGGGCCGCACCAGTTCCCGGAAAAGGTCATCCCCCTGTTCGTGACCAATCTGATCGACGGAAAGAAGGTCCCGCTCTACGGCGACGGGATGAACGTGCGCGACTGGCTGCATGTCGATGACCACTGCCGCGGCATCCAGCTGGTGGCCGAGAAGGGTCGCGACGGCGAAATCTACAACATCGGCGGCGGCACGGAGCTCACGAACCGCGAGCTGACGCACCGGCTGATCGACGCGGTGGGCGCTGACGCCTCGATGATCGTGTCTGTCCCCGACCGTAAGGGCCACGACCGGCGCTACTGCGTGGACTGGTCGAAGATCGCCGACGAGCTCGGATACGCCCCGCGGGTTCCGTTCGACGAGGGCCTGGCCGCGACGGTTCGGTGGTACGCCGACAACCGGTCATGGTGGGAGCCGCTCAAGAAAGGGCAGCGCTGACGTAGTCCGCCAGCCGGTCGCGCCAATTCGGCAGCGCCACACCGGCCCGCTCCGCCCTGGTCAGGTCCAGGACGCTGTTGAGCGGTCGCCGGGCAGCCTGCGGCTTGTCGGCGAAGTAGGCCTCGGTGGAGGTCTCGGTGATGGCCAGATCGCCGTGCCCGGACAGGGCGTAGGTCGCCCTCGCGACCTCGGCCCACGATGCCGGTTCCCCGCTGCCCGTCACGTGGTAGGTCCCGTACGGGGCACCCTTCGAGACGAGATGCACGATCGCTGCGGCGATATCCTGCGCGAACGTCGGGCGACCGATCTGGTCGCCCACCACCGTCGGCTCGACGCCCCTGGCGGCCAGGGCGAGCATGGTGCGGACGAAATTACGGCCCTCGCCCATCACCCAGGTCGGACGCATCAGATAGTGACGCTCCACGGTGCCGACGGCGAGGTCGCCCGCCGCCTTCGACGCGCCGTATGCGCTCAGCGGGGCGATCGGAGCGTCCTCGTGGTAGGGCTCGTCGGCTCGGCCGTCGAAGACGTACTCGGTGGAGAGGTGGACCAGCGTCAGGTTGTGCTCCGACGCCACGTGCGCGAGGGAGGCCGGCCCCACGGCGTTGGCCTGCCACGCCGCGACCCGCCCGTCCGTGGTCTCCGCGCCGTCGACGTCGGTGAACGCGGCGGCGTTGACGAGGGTGTCGTAGCTGGACCAGTCGATGTCCGCGCCGGCCGCTTCGGTGATGTCGAGCCCCCTCCGGGACAGCGCGGTGGCCTGCGGCAGCGCCGCGGCCAGTGCGCGGCCGACCTGCCCGCCGGCTCCGATGATCAGTGCCCGCACTTACACCCTCATCGGCATGACGTCGGCCAGCGGCGGATGCCCGCGGTCCTTGTCCGAGCGGATGGTCGCCTCCTCGTCGATCGGCCAATCGATACCCAGCGCCGGATCGAACGCCTGCACGAGGGTGTACGAGGCATCCGGCGACCAGTGCTCATTGACGAGGTAGGTGTAGACGACGTCGGGTGTGAGGGTCTGGTAAGAGTTGCCGCACCCCCGGGGCACGAAGATCGAATTGCCTGGGTGCAGCTCGAATGTCTCCGATCGGCCGAACGTGGGTCCGGCTCGCAGGTCAACGATCGCGGCGAACGCTCGGCCGTGCGCAAGCGAGATGTACTTGTCCCACGGCTCGGCGTGTATACCGCGGGTGACGCCGACCTCGGCATTGAAGGAGACGTTGTTCTGCACGACCTCGAAGGGCGGAAAACCCTGCGCCTCGAGCTTCGCGCGCTGGAACCCTTCCTTGAACCAGCCGCGCCCGTCCTGGTGCACCACGAGGTCGATGCGCAGCAGACCCGGTATTGACGTCTCGTCCACACGGAGCGTCCCGCTCATATCGCCCGTCCTCGAGGAGGCACGTCGGTCGGCTCCCCGGGCGACATCGTGCGGACCCAGCCGAGCGTCGCCCGCAGTCCGTCCATGAGGTCGGTCGACGCGGTGAGGCCGAGCTCGTCACGCGCACGCGATACGTCCAGACAGCTGCGTCGCACCTCGCCCGCCCGGGCCGGCCGGAACTCGGGGACGAACGTGGTGGGTTCCACCCCCGCTGCCTCCGCTACGGCCGCCACCAGGGTGAGTACGTCGATCTCCTTGCCCGTGCCGACGTTGTACGTGTCGTGCGACAGGTCGGTGGCCGCCACCACCGCCCGGTTCGCCGCCACGATGTCGCCGACGAACACGTAGTCGCGGGTCTGGCTGCCGTCTCCGAACACCCTGGGTCGACTGCCGGAGAGCACGTGGTCGCAGAAGATCGCGACGACACCCGCGTCACCCCGGGGGTCCTGGCGCGGGCCATAGACGTTCCCGTACCGCAGGGTCACGACATCGAGACCGTGGCTGCGCCGGAACCATCGACCGTAGCGCTCGGCTGTCTGCTTGCTCAGGCCGTAGGCCGAGATCGGATCAGCGGGCGTGGTCTCCGGCGTGGGGACGAGGCCGGTCTCTCCGTAGATGGCGCCACCTGTCGAGGTATTGACCACGCGGCGGGTTCCTGCGGCAAGCGCTGCAGCGAAGACGTTCACCGAGCCGAGCACGTTGACCGCCGCGTCCACAGCCGGCTCGAGCATCGAGGTCCTGACGTCGATCTGGGCTGCGAGGTGAAACACCACATCGGGTCGGAACGCGAGCATGGCGCGGTGCACCCCGGCGCCGTCACGAACGTCGAGCTCGGCGAGTTCGGCTCCCCGGCCTACCGCGTCGGACAGGTTGAGTAGGGACCCGTGGCTGAAATCGTCGATGACGAGAACGCCTGCACCGTCTGCGATCAGGGCGTCGACCAGGTTCGATCCGACGAAGCCCGCTCCACCGGTCACTGCCGCTCGCACTGCGAAATCCTAGCGCCGGACCGGTGCCGGCCGACGTCGCTCTGCCGAACCGAATTCTGAGGCGCGACCCGGGTGCGGGAATGGTGGTTCGGCGGGTTTGCCGACCCACGAGTGTGACGACACACTGACCGTCGTGACCGCTCCAGAGGGTCGGCCGCGCACCGACGCGCCCGACTACGCCGAACGTCTGCAGAGGCTTGAGCAGGCCCATTGGAAGAAATGGCTCGACGTGCAGGCGCCGTACCGGTGGAACGTTCGGCGCCTGGACCTCGGCCGCGTGCTGGACGTCGGTTGCGGTATCGGTCGGAATCTGATGCACCTCGGTGGTTCCGGAGTGGGCGTCGACCACAATGCGGCGTCCGTCGCCGTGGCGCGCGAGCGCGGCCTCGAGGCCTACACATCCGAGGAGTTCCTCGGCGGCCCGCAGGCGCGGAAGGGTTCGTTCGACAGCCTGCTCGCCGCGCATGTCGTCGAGCACATGTCCGAGCCGGACGCAGTTCGTGTGCTGCAGACCTACCTG
>DASRSC010000025.1:0-3495 GCA_035695525.1 Pseudonocardia sp.
CGCGGTGGGCAGGAGTACGCCCTGCCGGACGTTCGGGGGGATCCCGAGCAGCTCGGCGATCTCCTTCTCGTAACGCAGGTGCAGGGTCGTCCAGGCGCTGCCGAGTCCGCGGGCGCGAGCGGCGATCTGGAAGCTCCACGCAGCCGGCAGCAGGGAACCCCACAGCCCCGCCTGGTTGCCCGCCGGCAGCTCCTCGGCGGCCGTGATGCACGCGATCACGTGTACGGGGACATCACCCATTCGTTCCGCGAGGTACTCCGCCGAGCCGGAGACCCGGGACTGGACGGCCTGCCGCTCCGCGCTCTGGCCGGCATGTCCCCCGTAACCCGGTGAGGCACGGTAGGCCTCGAACGACCCCCGGTAGTACTCCCCGATCTTCGCGCGCAGTCCGGCATCGGTCACCACCAACCAGTGCCAGCCCTGCTGGTTGCTGCCGGTCGGTGCCTGCAGCGCCACCTCCAGGCACTCACGCACGAGCTCGATCGGCACCGGCCGATCGAGGTCGAGCCGCTTGCGCACCGAGCGGGTGGTGGTGAGCAGCTCATCAGGATCGAGGGGGATGGTTGTCATACCGCAATCATTCCCCTAACGGAGCCGGGGCGATCAGCCGGCCGTGCCGCAGGTAGCGGCCGGGCGCGGGTCGCGCGGGTACCGGTAGGAGGTGCGCTCCCATGCCCCCGTCAGGTTGTCCCAGATCCGCTGCGCGGTGAGCGGTGCTCGTACGGAGTCGAGCAGCTCCTGGGTTCGCGGGCAGGCCTGTGCCGTGCGGGCTGCGTCAACGCCGCTTCGGTCCATCCAGTTCGGGCCCAGCGTGTCGTAGGCGGTCCGCATCGAGAGGATGCACGGGCACGGCAACCACCGCGACAGTGGCGAGGCAGGCCCGTCGGGACACCTTCACCCCGGTGCGCCTGCGCCCGCCCAGCAGTGCGAGCACCCCGACGAGCAGGACCGACACCGGGATCCACAGCAGGTACGGCGTCACCAGGTCGAGCAGGTAGTACCCGCCCTGCCGCCAGCGGGCCGTGCTCGCCTCCTTGGCCAGCGCGGTGGAGGGCACCAGCAGGCCGTAGTAGCCGGCCCGGAACACCTCATAGGCCAGCGGCACCGCAGCGGCCACCACTGCGAGGCCGACCAGGCGAAGCCACCCCCGACGGGCCTCCAGGACTACCAGCGCGACAGCCACGAGCAGCCCGAAGAGCGCCAGGTCGGGGCGGACGAGCGGGGCGAGGCCGAGGACGAACGCGACCGGCCACGCGCGGCCGACCTCGTCGGCGCGGACGGCTTCGAGTCGACCAGCGTCACGGCGAACAGCGCGACGTTCCATGGGGAGCGGGACGAGGGAGTCGACCTGCGAGCCGGCTCGGCAACCGGGTACGCCTCCACGACAGTGCTGATCGGACTTCTCCCTCGTGGTCGTGGCGCCCGACACCCGCCGAGCGGGTACATCGTGCCGGGCAGCACCGGAGGCCTGCTATTTGGTCCGGCTCCCGCCGGCCGACGAGCGGGCCTTCCCCGCCACATCCGGCATGACGATCAGTGGCGAGCGGGGCGTCCGCGGGCCGCAGCAGCACCGCCCCCTGGCACCGCACACGTTCCTGTCATCCCGTCGTGTGAACGTGGCTCCTCTGCAATCGTTCTCATGGCGCCTCTCCGACAGCATGACCGATTGTGACTGACGTGTCGGACGCCGTGCGGGACAACGCCGCGGCGCCTGACGGAGAGGCGGATGACCGCCCCGTCCGCCCGCCCGGTCCGCCGCCGCCCATCGGTGGGCGGGGTCGCCCCACCGCCCTGCTCGCCGGGCTCACCGCGCTGGTGGCAGTCGTGTGCGGGGCTCTGCTGCCGTTCGCTCCGGTCTCGGTCTCGGAGCCCACGGTGAGCTGGCCGCTGGACCCGGCGCACCCGGAGTCGACCCTGCTCTCCCTCACGGCCTACCGGCCGTTGATCCTCGACGTACGCTTCACCTGCGACGCCGGCCGCGCCGCGCAGGCGAATGGCGGGGTCGTGGTGTCGACCGCGGCGCCGGAGCCACCGGCGCCCGGCACCACCGGCTTGATCGTCACCGTCCGCGGTGACCGCGTGCAGATCGGCGCGCTGGATCGGCTGCTGCTCGACGAACCGCTGCCCGTCGGCGCGTGCGAGTATCGGATCACGGGCGACAGCCGGGGCCTCCCGAGTTTCGTCCGACCTGCGTCCGACCCTGCCGATCCGGATGCGCCCGACCTCGCCTCGTTCGCCCAGCCGGACAACGCCGAGCTGACCATCAGCCGCGACGGCACGGAGCTCGTGGACACCACTGCGCTGCAACTCCCCGACGTCGACGTGCTGGCCACCGACGCGACGGACCTCCCGTCCGGCGGGCTGATCGTCCGGATGCGGGTGGACGACGAGTTCACCAGCAGCCCCACCCGGCTCAAGTCCGTGCTGATCTGGACGCTGGTGACGGCCGTACTCGCCACCGCCCTGCTGCTGCTGCGCCTGGACCGGATGACGCCGAGGGTGCCGCACATGTGGCGGGTGGGATGGCCGCGGATCGTGGACGTCCTGGTTCCCGCGGTGATCGTCTTCTGGATGTTCGTGGCTCCCGCGACCGACGACGACGGCTACTACGCGGCGATCGCGCGCAACTCGGTGCTCTCCGGCGACGTCGGCAACTACTTCCAGCTCTACGACCAGAACTTCACCCCGTTCACGTGGTTCTACCAGTCCCTGGGCTGGTGGCAGCAGCTCGCGGGCAATGCGCCGGTGATGCAGCGGATCCCCGCCGTGGTACTCGGGATCCTCACCTGGCTGGCACTGCGCCGGTTCGCCGTGGCCGCGATGGACGAGTGGGCTCCGCACGACCGCGGCGTGCGGATGACCGCGCACGCCGCGCTCGCGGTGACGTTCCTGTCGTGGTGGGTGCCGCAGAACATGGGCGTGCGACCCGAGACGGTTGTGGCGGTGTGTGGCTCGGCCACGATGCTCGCCGTTCTGGCTGCGGGCCGCAGGCGCCGGCTCGGGCTCGCGTGGCTCGCCTGCGCGCTCGCCGGGCTCGGCTTCACGGCGCATCCCACGGGCTTCACGCTGTTCGCACCGCTGCTCGCCGGGCTGCCGCTGCTCTTGCCCGTCATGCGGGTGGCCGGCGACCGCGCGGGCACGGCGCTGCGCGCGCTGGCCGTCGCGTCGGGCGGCATGGTCGCACCGCTGCTGGCCTTCGCCGACGCTGGTCTGCGCGACTTCCTGCGCGGACAGGCGATCGTCCTTTCCCTGCAGGACCAGGAGAGCTGGACCACCGAGATCCAGCGCTACGCGTTCTTGTTCTCGCAGAGCCCGATGGGCAACTACGCGAAACGGGCCGTGGTGCTGGTGTGCCTGGTCGCGCTCGTCTGGTTCGCGGTGATCGCGGTCGCAGCACGCGCCCGTGAGGTCGCGGTGCCGACACCGTTGTGGCTGGCCGGCTCGACCACCGCGCTTGCGTTCGCCGCGCTCTGGCTCATCCCGTCCAAATGGACC
>DASRSC010000026.1:0-7036 GCA_035695525.1 Pseudonocardia sp.
CCGTGCTGTTCGACGAGCTCAACATGCCGAAGACCAAGCGCACCAAGACCGGCTACACCACCGACGCCGACGCGCTGCAGACGCTGTACGAGCAGACGGGGCACGAGTTCCTCTCCCACCTGCTGCTGCACCGCGACGCCACCCGGCTCAAGGTCACGGTCGACGGGCTGCTCAAGTCCGTGGCCGACGACGGGCGGATCCACACCACCTACAGCCAGACGATCGCGGCCACCGGGCGGCTGAGCTCCACGGAGCCCAACCTGCAGAACGTGCCGATCCGCACGGCGGCGGGCCGGCGGATCCGCGAGACGTTCGTGGTGGGCCCGGGGTACTCCGAGCTGATGACGGCCGACTACAGCCAGATCGAGATGCGGATCATGGCGCACCTGTCGGAGGACACCGCGCTGATCGAGGCGTTCCGGTCGCAGCACGATTTCCACGCCGAGACCGCCGCGCGGGTCTTCGGCTGCGAGCCCACGGAAGTGTCGCCGGAGCAGCGCGCCAAGATCAAGGCGATGAACTACGGCCTGGCCTACGGGCTCTCGGCGTTCGGGCTCGCCGCGCAGCTGCGGATCTCCACCGAGGAGGCCCGCGGACTGATGGACGAGTACTTCAAGGGCTTCGGTGGAGTGCGTGACTACCTGCGCAGCGTCGTCGACATCGCCCGCAAGGACGGGTTCACCGCCACGATCATGGGTCGCCGCCGCTACCTGCCCGACCTCACCAGCGACAACCGCCAGCGCCGCGAGATGGCCGAGCGGATGGCGCTCAACGCACCCATCCAGGGCAGCGCCGCCGACATCATCAAGGTCGCCATGCTCGGTGTGCACCGCGCGCTCACCGGGGAGGGCCTGCGCAGCCGGATGCTGCTGCAGGTGCATGACGAGCTGGTGCTCGAGGTGGCCGAGGGCGAGCGGGCCACCGTGGAGACGCTCGTGCGCCGCGAGATGGCCGCGGCGGCGCAGCTGAGCGTGCCGCTGGAGGTCTCGGTCGGCTACGGCCACAGCTGGGACGACGCGGCCCACTAGGGGGACGAACGGCACTTTCGCACGTGAGGTGTGTGGACGGGAGTGCTGTTCGTCCGCTCGACAACCTGCCCGACGATCTCCACCGGCACCGTCGCTGCCGTGACCACCCCCATCGGCCCGACGCCACCGGCGGGTCGACGATGGCCGGATGCAGCTACTCGGGTCGGACGATCCGTTGCCACACCGGCCGCGACGGATGCTCGTCGCGGGGTGCTCCGGGTCGGGCAAGAGCACGGTGGCCGCGGCGCTGGCGGCGCTGCTCGGCGTGCCCCACCGGGAGCTCGACGCGTTGCACCACGGCCCGGCGTGGGTGCCGCGTCCTGAGTTCGCCGCGGACGTCGCGGCCTTCGCGGCCACGGAGGAGTGGGTGGCGGAGTGGCAGTACAGCACGGTCCGGCCGCTACTCCTGGCGCGGGCGGACCTGCTCGTCTGGTTGGACCTTCCGCGTTGGCGGGTGTTCGACCAGCTCCTGCGGCGCACGCTGCGGCGGCGGCTGCACCGCGTCGAGTTGTGGAACGGAAACATCGAACCGCCCTTGTGGACGGTGTTCACGGATCGCGATCATGTCCTGCGATGGGCGTGGCAGGCGTACCCGCGCAGTCGACAGCGGATGCGGGCGGTACTGGAGGCGGACTCCCCGGTGGTGGTGGTGGTGCGCCTGCGCACCCGGCGCGACGTCCACGCCTGGCTTGCCGGACCGGTGACCGCCGTGCGGTAGCGACAACCCACTGGGCCGCTCTGCGGGCCCTGGTCCTCGCAGACCCGGTGGACCCTGCGATGACCCGAACGGGCGCGCGGAGCCGCCGGCTCAGACGCTCAACGGAGCGGGGGAGCGGGCCGCGAGGACGCGGGCCGGGGGCAGGTTGCGCCACACCACCGGGCTGACGGAGACGTCGCCGAAGGCCGCGCGGAGGTCGCGTTCCTGGCGACGGGCCGGGGGCAGGAGATGGGTCAGCCAGAGCGAGGCCTGAGTGAACGTGCCGGTGGGAGCCAGTGCCGCAGCCGCGATGGCCGGGATGGGTGCCCCGGCGTAGGCCACCCAGGGCAGCAGGCTGGAGATCGCGTCGGCCTTCGCGACCCCGTGCGTCCGCAGGACTACCGGGAGCTCGGCGGCGTCGGCGCACACGACCGTGACGGCGGGGTGGCGCGTGGCGAGCCGTTCGGCCAGTACGGCGTTGATCTCGATGGCGACGTGCCGGCCGCGGCCGCCCAGCCGGCGTTGCAGGGCTTCGGTGACCCGGCCGGTCCCGGCCCCGAGCTCGACGACCACGGTCTCGTCCCCGATCGCCAGCGGCGCGATCATCGCGGCGACGAGCGCATCGGAGCTCGCCGTGACGGTGGCGACACGCGTCGGTGCACGGAGGAACTCACGCAGCAGGATCCGGTCGTCGCCCACCGTCGGAGGATAGGGCGGCCGGCCCCGCATGAACCCGGACCGACGAGCCGGCGCCTACCGCGCGACCATGCGGTTGCCGTGCGGTGACGGGTGCACGAGAAGATGCCGTGCGGAACGGTGCGGACTCCGGCTGACCGGCGTGGGAGCGATGCGGCCGGGATTAGTCGACGGTGGCGAATGCCCTGCGGGCCGCGCCCAGCCGCACAGCCTCCACCCTGCGGCGCTGGTTCCGCGCGCGCTCGGCCATGGCGGGCAGGTCGACCGCGCTGAGCTGTGGGTGGGCGGACACCACTTCCATCAGGGCCAGCCAGAGCGCGAGCTTCCCCTCGATGCCGAGCGAGAGGCTCTCCGCCTGCAGCAGCAGCGTCAGGTCGGGACTGCGGGTCAGCCGCTCGTCGACGCCCAGCCGGTGAACCTTCTCGGTGAGCCAGCCTGCGGCCTGCTTCACCGGGTTCTTGCCGATCCCGAGCACCTCGACGAGGCGTCGCAGCGTCTCCAGGTCCTCCTCGATCTCCGTGGCGATAGGCCCGAGGACCTCGGCTGCTGGATCGCCCTGGACGGCTTCCTGGACCCGCCGGGCCATCTCGACACCGGCTGACGCACCCGCGAGGTGGTCGTTGAGGTAGATGCCGAGACGGTCTGTTGCGGACATGCTGACTCCTCGGTGCGGACTGCGCACAGTGCCGATGGTGCATGGGCTGTTGGTGCACAGGGTCCTACGGAAGTGGCGTCCCCGCCGACGGCGCGCCCCGTATGGGGCCGGATACGGCGCCGGTAGCCTGCCCTCTCGAACGGCTGTTCGCGCGAGAGGAGACGGTGTGCGGGTGCTCGGCGTCGACCCGGGACTGACCCGGTGCGGGCTCGGCGTCGTCGACGGTGCCGGTGGGCGCACCGTGCGGTGCGTGGACGTCGACGTCGTGCGTACCCCCGCGGACGCGCCGGTTGCGGAGCGGCTCCTGGCCGTCGGTGCCGTCGTCGAGCGGTGGATCGAGCGGCACCGGCCCGACGTCGTGGCGATCGAACGGGTCTTCAGCCAGCACAACGTCCGGACGGTGATGGGCACGGCGCAGGCCAGCGGGGTGGTCGCGCTGCTCGCGGCGCGGGCCGGGCTGCCCGTCGCGTTCCACACGCCCAGCGAGGTGAAAGCGGCCGTCACGGGTGAGGGCCGGGCGGGCAAGCAGCAGGTCACCACCATGGTCACCCGCCTGCTCGGGCTCGACGAGACACCCCGGCCCGCCGACGCGGCCGACGCGCTGGCCCTCGCGATCTGCCACTGTTGGCGGGCACCCATGCTGGATCGGATGGCACAGGCGCAGGCCCGGTCGGCGGAGCTGGCGCGTGCCCACAGGGCGCGGCTGGCCGCGGCGGCGAAGGTGGCGGCAGGAGCGAAGGCGGCGGCGCGGGCCGCGGAGGAGGCGTCGTGATCAGTTCGGTGCGCGGTGAGGTGCTGTCGATCGGGCTGGACCACGCCGTCGTCGAGGTGGGCGGCGTGGGCCTGGCCGTCCATGCCACGCCCACCACGCTGGCCGGGCTGCGGCGCGGCGAGTCGAGCAGGCTCGCCACGGCGCTCGTGGTGCGGGAGGACTCGCTGACCCTGTTCGGCTTCGCCCACGACGAGGAGCGTGAGCTGTTCGGGTTGTTGCAGACGGTCAGTGGCATCGGCCCGCGCACGGCGCTGGCCACCCTTGCGGTGCTCACACCCGACGTACTGCGCCGCGCGCTCGTCGACGGCGACCTGACCACAATCACCCGGGTGCCCGGGATCGGACGCAAGGGCGCGGAGCGCCTCGTGCTGGAGCTGCGGGACAAGGTCGACGCGCCGTCGGCCGCCCCGGCCACGCTCCCGGTCACACCGAACGGCGCGAATCCGCGCCGCGAGCAGGTCGTGGAGGCCCTCGTCGGCCTGGGGTTCACGACAAAGCCCGCCGAGCAGGCCGTGGACGCGGTGCTGGCCGGCGACGGCGACGGCGACGCGAGCACGCTCCTGCGCGCCGCCCTGACCCGCCTGGGCAAATCCCGATGACCGCGACCCGATCGTGGGCCCGGTCCCCGACATGGACACCTGTTGCTGTTCGATGCGCGTGCGGAACAGCGGTATGTGTCCATGTCGCGCCTGGGGGTGGGGGCGGCGCATGAGCGATGTTGCGCTCACGCCGGAGCCCGAGCCCGACGACCTCGAGGTCGACGCGACCCTGCGGCCCCGCAACCTCACCGAGTTCATCGGCCAGCCGCGGGTCCGGGAGCAGCTCGAGCTGGTTCTGGAGGGCGCGCGGCGGCGCGGTGACCCACCCGACCACATCCTGTTATCGGGTCCGCCGGGGCTGGGCAAGACGAGCCTCGCGCTCATCGTGGCCGCCGAGATGGGCGCAGCGATCCGGCTGACGTCGGGCCCGGCGCTGGAACGGGCGGGCGACCTCGCCGCGATGCTGTCCAACCTCGAGCCTGGCGACGTGATGTTCATCGATGAGATCCACCGGATCGCCCGCCCCGCCGAGGAGATGCTCTACCTCGCGATGGAGGACTTCCGGGTCGACGTGGTGGTGGGCAAGGGGCCGGGCGCCACGTCCATCCCGCTCGACATCGCGCCGTTCACGCTGGTCGGCGCGACGACGCGGTCCGGGGCGCTCACCGGACCGCTTCGCGACCGGTTCGGTTTCACCGCGCACATGGAGTTCTACGAGCCCGCTGAGCTGGAGCTCGTGCTGCGCCGCGCCGCCGTCATCCTCGACGTCGACCTGCGCCGGGACGGCGGCGAGGAGATCGCGTCGCGGTCCCGGGGGACCCCGCGTATCGCGAACCGCCTGCTGCGCCGAGTACGCGACTTCGCCCAGGTGCGCGCCGACGGTGCCGTCACCCGTCAGGTGGCCCGCGACGCGCTGGCCGTCTACGACGTCGACGAGCTCGGGCTCGACCGGCTGGACCGGGCCGTGCTGGGGGCGCTCGTGCGGTCGTTCGGGGGCGGCCCGGTGGGCGTTTCCACGCTCGCTGTCGCAGTCGGCGAGGAACCCGGTACCGTCGAAGAGGTCTGCGAGCCGTACCTGGTGCGGGCCGGAATGCTGGCGCGCACCCCCCGGGGCCGGGTGGCCACAGCGGCAGCCTGGTCCCATCTGGGCATCGCTCCGCCACCGGACGTTACCCGAGGTGGCCCTGCCGCGTTGTTCTGAGCGGGGGCTGGCAGACTCAGGTGGCTCTCGACGTGCGGAGATACGGAGACCATGGACCTCTCGCTGCTGTTCCCACTGCTCATCTTGCTACTGTTCATCCCGATCTTCCTGTCGGGCCGGCGCCAGCGCCGTCAGGTTGCGGAAACGCAGAAGCTGCAGGCGGCACTCGATGCCGGTGACGTGGTGATCACCACGTCGGGCCTGCGTGCCACGGTCGTCGACGCCTCCTACGAGGACACCCTCGACCTCGAGATCGCGGACGGCGTCGTCACCACATGGTTGCGGGCAGCCATCCGCGAGAAGGTCAACCCGGTCGTCGACGAGGCGATCGTCGTCGACGAGGCGGAGACCCCGGCCACCGCCCCGGTGGAGCCCGTGGAACCAGTGGACAAGGCGCCGTCGTTGGACAAGGCACCGTCGTTGGACAAGGCACCGTCGCTGGAGAAGGACGACTCCGCGAACGGCTCCTCCCGCAACTGACGCGGGCGTTACCTGACAGGAAGAAGATCTCAGCAGTGGCAACCACCCCGGGGCGGATCCGTCCCTGGCGCTATCTGGCGGCGTTCGCCGGTGTCGTCATCGTGCTCTACGCACTGGTGTTCTTCACCGGTGACGGCCGCGCCGCCCCCAAACTGGGCATCGACCTGCAGGGCGGCACCCGTGTCACCCTGCAGGCGCGTACCGAGACCGGTGCGGTCCCGCCGCAGGAACAGCTCGTGCAGGCGCAGCAGATCATCGAGGAACGGGTCAACGGCCTCGGCGTCAGCGGCGCGGAGGTGGTGCTCGACGGGAGCAACCTGACGATCACCGTGCCCGGGCAGGAGGGCGACCAGGCCCGCTCGCTGGGGCAGACCGCCCAGCTGCGGTTCCGCCAGGTGATCGGCGGACCGGTGGCGGCTGCTCCGGCCGCACCACCCGCCGGCGCCCCGGGAGCGCCGGCTCCCACCCCGGGCGCCCCCGGTGCCGCTCCCGGCCCGGCTGCTCCTCCTGCCGCTCCTCCGTCTCCGGCCCAGCAGCCGCAGGGCGCGGCCGACCCGGCGGCTCCGGTGGAGCGCGGGGTGGCTCCGGTGGCCTACACGACACCACTGCAGAACCCCACGCCCCCGCCGACGCCACCCGCGCCCCCGGCCGCCCCGGCCCCGGGCTCGGCGACCCCGGCCGGGCCGGCCGACCCGCAGCTCGCCGCCGCGATCAACGCGGCCCGGCAGACCCGACAGAGCACTGATCCCGCGGTGCAGCAGATGGCGCTGGCGACCCTCGACTGCAAAGCGCAGGACCCGCTGCGTGGCTACGACGACCCCACGCTCCCACTGGTCACCTGCAGCCAGGACGGCACCGAGAAGTACGTCCTCGGACCGAGCTTCCTCGAGGGCACACAGATCGCCAACGCGGTGGCGCAGCAGAACACGCAGGGCGCCGGCTGGGTCATCAGCCTCACGTTCAAGAGC
>DASRSC010000027.1:0-12113 GCA_035695525.1 Pseudonocardia sp.
TCGCCGTCCTCATCGAGGTGCGCGAGGCTGCCCACAAGGCCGGGGTCGAGCTGCGCCTGGCGTGCACCGCCCGCCGGGTGCTCCGCCCGTTGACCATCGCCGGGCTCGTCCCGCTCTTCGATATCCACGACACCGTCGACCAGGCGATGGCCGCCACTTAGGCGCACGGACAGCAAGCGCCTGGTGTGATGTACATCACAGCCGTTCAGGCTGGTGAGTGACCGACAGGCGGTCCGGACGTACGGGGAGCCCCCGAAAGGGGCTGTGAGCTGCTCGAACGGTTGCTCGCGCCGCCTGTCGTCGATCCGCTGCGCTGCCGCGACTCAACGGCCGTCGGGCTATCGGCGCTGCGGCATGCCCGATTCTTGGCGTTTGGCCCGTCAATCGGCAGGGAACGAGCACCTCGATCGCCCGATACGTCGGGCACGAACGACAAGAGGTGACGATGAGCGACGTTTCCCGGCTACCCGGCCCGATGGACCACGCCTGGCAGTGGCAGCGCCTGGGGTCCTGTCGCGGGATGGACAGCGCCGTGTTCTTCCACCCGGACGGTGAACGCAATCCTTCCAGGGCTCGCCGGACCGCGCAGGCCAAAGCCGTCTGCCACCGCTGCCCCGTCATCGAGCAGTGCCGGGAGTTTGCTCTGCAGACGCGCGAGCCGTTCGGTGTCTGGGGTGGCCTCGCCGAGTCCGAGCGGCGCGTGATCCTGGAGCAGCGGGGAGTACCGCTCGCCAGCTGAGCGGGCAAGCACGAACGGACGAATGGGGCGGTGGCCCGAACCGGGCCGCCCCCTTCGTCGTCTTCAGGGCGCGGCGTCCCCGACGACGGACAGTTCGAGGCACCGATAACGCAGCAACGGGATGCCATACACCTGCGCAATGCGCTGGGCGGCCCGGTTGGCGGCGGTACGACCGGGATCCGCCGGGGCGGGGGCAGGCGCCAAGCAGTAGACGCCCGGCTCCGGATCGAAACCGACCAGCTCGCTCATCGCGGCCACCAGATCGTGCTCGGCGCCCCGACCGACCGGCGGACGCAGCCCCAGGCGGTGCAGGTGGAGGTCGGAGTGACCGAGGCGGGCCACCTCACCGCGGAGGACCTCGTGCCGGCCGTCGGTGTACGTGTCGCCATGGGTGTTCAGCACGTCGACGACGCAGACCACCGGCTCGTCGTCACCGACGACGAGCACATCCACGTGCTCGAACGCCTCGACGAGCCGTGCGAGGTCGGATTCGGGTCGCAGCAGCTCCATCGGTGTGACGGTGACGGCGACTGCGCGCCGCCGGTGCAGGAAAACCGGCGATGAACCTGTGACGGGTGCCGCCACCGGCGCGGAGTACGACATCTCCGGAACCGCGACCATCGAGAACGTCCCCCTAGACGCATGCCGACCCCTCGCCCCCGAGGCGCCTCAACTGCCTGTTCTGTTGAGAATTGAACCGCTACGCGAGAGTGGGCGCTCACGTCACGCGACGTCGAACGGCAAGCGGCGCGCCGGGGTCCGCCAACGGCCTCCTACCACCGGGTAACAGTGTGGTGGCGCTGGGACGCCGCTCAGCGCTCGAACGCCGCCGGTTGATCGTCGAGGCGGACCGCGAGCAGCGCCACGTCGTCGCGGAGACGCTGCGGGAGACACGCCGCCAGCACCTGCTCGACCACCGTCTCGGGACCCGAGCCGGGTGCCATCGCGGCCAGGGTGCGCTCCAGGAGCTCGGTGCGCTCGTCGGCATCCTCACCAGCAACGTCGGTGAGCCCGTCGGTGTAGAGCAGCAGGGTCGAGCCGGGCCGACAGCGCAGCGCGGCCTCGGTGCGGCCAGGGCCTGCGGGCCGCCCGTGGCTCCGGACGGCCCCGATCATCGGCGAGCTGTGCTCGTCGAGCCGCACGAGCTTGCCGTCCGGACCGAGCAGCAAGGGCGCGGGGTGCCCAGCATTGGCGTACCGCAGGAGCCGCTCGCCCGTGTGGTCCAGAGGTTCGATCCGTGCGTACACCGCGGTGGCCATGGCCGCCATCTCCAGGCCCTGTACGAGCTGGTCGCAGCGGTCGAGCACCGAACCGGGCGGCCCGCCGTCCCACGCGTAGGACCGCACGACACCGCGCAGCTGCCCCATTGCGGCCGCGGCCCTCAGGTCGTGCCCGACCACGTCCCCGACGGCCAGTCCGAGCGCACCGTCGGGCAGGTTCAGCACGTCGTACCAGTCCCCGCCCACCTGGTTGCCATCGACGCCCACCAGGTAACGCGCCGCCACCTGCACGCCGGCGACCTCGGGCACGGCCGGCAGGAGGCTCCGCTGCAGCGTGACCGCGGCCGCGTGCTCCACCTCGTACAGCCGCGCGTTGTCGACCGTCAGTCCGGCCCTACCGGCGATGTCGGTGGCCAGATGCAGGTCCCGGGATCCGTACCGGCGTCCGTAGGGGTGCTGGGTCACGAGGGTGAGCGCCCCGAGCACCCGGCCCCGGGCCCGGACCGGCACGACCATCACCGACCGCAGCCGCAGGGTGTCGTACACGACGGCTGCAGCCGGGTCGTCGGGATAGCGGTCGGCGCCGCGCTCGGGCAGCTCCGGCACCAGGACGGGAAGCTCCCCCGCGAGCACACTGCCGGTGTCGCTGCCGCTGCCCGCACGGTAGTTGCGCAGCCTGCCCAGCTCGCGCAGGCGCGCCTCGTCGGCGGGTTCCCGTGCCGCCACGGCGATGCGCTGCGGCACCCCGACGCCCGGCCGCTCCAGCAGGTCGACGGCACACAGGTCGGCCAGCTCTGGGACCAGGCTGCGGGCGAGCCGCTGGCATGCGTCGGTCACATCCAGCGCGCCGGTCATCTGGGTTGTCGCCTCCGCGAGGAGGCGCAGCTGGCTGCGGGCCTCCTCGGCCTCGGCCAGCGCGCTCCTGCGCTCCTGCTCGACCATCACCCGCTCGGTGACGTCGTTCTGCACGCCCACGAAGTTGACCAGGTCGCCGTCCCCGTCGAACACCGGGGAGATCGCCACCTGGTTCCAGAACGCGGTGCCGTCGCGCCGGTAGTTGACCAGCACCTCGGTGACCGGCTCGCGGCGCCGGAGGGCTTCGTGAATCCGCTGCACCGCCGCCGCGTCGGTGTTCGGCCCCTGCAGCAGCCGGCAGTTGCGCCCGACCACCTCCTCGTACCCGTAGCCCGTGAGCTTCGAGAACGACGGGTTGACCCAGATCAGCGGGTTGTCGTCCTGCTGTGGGTCGGTGATGGAGAACGACATGTCGGTGGCGAGGACGGCGCGGTCCCGCAGAATCTCCAGCCGCCGCCGGTCGGCGTGCTCGGTGCCGGAGAGCGGAAGTAACGCGACCAGCGCACGGGCGTTCGTGCCCGGGGCGAGGCCGGCCGGCACCACGCCGTCGGCCATGCCGGAAAGGCTGAACCCGGTGACCCAGAGCAGCCTGCCCTCCCTGGCGGCCCGCTGTACGCAGGTGACGCCGGAGCCACGCCGCGCCGCGTCGTGCACCGCCACCGGCTCCCCCGCCACCGGCACGCCGCTCGCCACGAGCGACAGCGGCGAGCGGGTGCTGCTCATCCGCCTGCCGCCGAGGTCGGTGAGCCCGGCCGCGTCCCCCCAGTCGTCGATGTCGACGGGCAGCCGCACACTGTCGCCGGTGAGCTCGACGGCCGCCGCGTTCGCGTGGACGACCTGCCGACCCTCGAGGTCGATCACCAGAATCGCGACGGGGGCGCCGTCCATCACCTGTGGGAGGTTCGCGGCGGTGCCCACCCTCGGGGCGCCCGCAGTCCCTCCGCCGTCCTCCACGCGACCCAGCCTAAGGGCAGGCCGTGCAACGTGCGCCGTCATGACGGGACGGTCACCGCCTCAGCCGATCCCCACCCCGAAGACCTGCAGCAGCGTATAGACGCCGAGCAGCCCGATCGCGACGCTGCTGACGACGAGCAGCGTGTTGAAGACGGACCCGCCGTAGAGCCGCGGATCTGTCTCGGTGCGCCGGAGGTACCAGACCGCGATGACCGTCGCCACCAGGAAGATGCCGGTCATGACGCCGCCGATCTGCACCATGACCACCGGCGACTGGATGGTCAGGTAGGCCACGGCCCAGAGGATCGGCAGAGCGACCGTGAAGATGCGGATCCACCGCAGCCGAGCCACGGGGTCCTGCCAGTCGAGCACGCCCATCGTCGCCAGCAGGTTCACATACATCCGGGACCAGCTGGGGACGGCGGCCCACATCGTCGAACCGAGCACCGCGATGGCACCGATCAGGAAGACGATCCCGGCCCAGTCGCCGAGGGTGTCGGTGTAGATGCGCGACAGCGTGGTGATCATCCCGTTGCCCTCGGGCACGAGGCCCTGGGGGTTCAGCACCGCCGCGCCCATCAGGTAGAAGGCGAGCGTGCCGAACGTGTAGATGACCCAGGAGATGAACGCGTCCTTGTACATCACCCGGATCCAGCCGTTCGCCCGGCGCACCCAGGCCTCGCTGCCGTCGTTCGGGCCGGCCCAGCGCGCATAGCCCTTCTCGACGCACCAGTACGTGTAGAAGGTGATCTCGTCGGCGCCGACGCCGGTGATACCGAACATCGCGAGCGCCGCGCCGAGAGCACCCGCGGGGATGAGGAACGTCAGCCCGCTCGCGATGTCGCCCGCGCCGTAGGAGAACGGTGTCAGCGGGAGGCCGAGGGCGATGAGGACCGTGACGAAGGTGAACACCACCACGAGGAGCACCGCGCCCCGCTCGATCAACGTGTACGAGTTCGAGTACAGGAGCGCGATGCTGCCCACGGCGAGGAACACCGTCCAGATGAGCAGCGACGTGTAGCCGAGCGGATCGCCCCCGATCGGCATCAGGATGCTGAACGCCACGGCAGTGCCGCCGATGATCCCGCCCAACTGGAGCAGCTTGGTCACCGCCAGCAGCATCCACAGGACGTTGACCCAGCCCATCCGGCCGATCCTCGGCGGCACCCTGTTGTAGCCGGTGAGCGCGGGCTGCCCGGTCGCGATGGTCCAGCGCGCGAGCTCGACCTGCACCGCGACCTTCACGAACGTGCTGAAGATGACCAGCCAGAGCAGCGCGAAGCCCACCTCCGCGCCGAGCGTTGTGGTGGCGATGAGCTCTCCCGACCCCACGATCGACGCGCTGAGGATCAGACCGGGGCCGAGGTACCGGAAACTGGCCCTCCACCCGACCGGTGGGTCCTTGATTCCATCGGGGGTCAGCGTGTAGGGGTCTGTGCGAGAGGTCTCGGGTGTGGCGGACATGCTCGGCTCCTTTGCCGCTGGCCATGTTCCCGGTCGGTTCTGCCACGTGCACGTGATGATGGACATTCGACACGAAACACGTCAATGCCCCATCGCTCGTCGCAGGTCAGAAGGCACGAGGGCGTCGTGGCCGGTGACGATCGGCCCCGTACCGGCTGCGGACCAACCGACATGGACCGACCCGGGGAGCGCCTACCGTCGCCGCGCGGTGTCGCCGGCCGGTGGCGGCCCGCTCGAGCTCGTCGAGTTCGAACTGCCCCGGGGCACCGAGCTCTCCTACGCCGCCGACACCTACGCCTTCGTCCACCAGCAGATCTGGTTCTGGACGGCCGTCTGCTCTTCCACGAGGGCGACACCGAGCACGAGCTCGACCGGCGACAGCCTCCAGCTCGGCCCCCGGCACCGTCCTCGTTCGTCGACCCGACCGGTGCCTGCCGCTACCTCGTCGCACTCACGAAGCGCAGCTGAGCTTGGAGCGCGAGCTCAGTGGTTGTCGCGCGGCACCCCCTTGCTCTGGGCCACGCGCTGGTACTCGACGGCGGGCCGGAGCACCATGCCGTCGGACAGCTGGTCGACCATCGAGCGCTGGATCTCCTGCCAGGGGGTCTGCGACGGCGGGATCGGGTAGCCGCCGGCGTCGTCGAGCTGTCGGCGACGCTCCACCAGCTCGTCGGCCGGGAGGAGGATGTCGGCGGTCCCCTTGCCGAGGTCGATGCGGACCATGTCCCCGGTACGCAGCAGCGCCAGCCCGCCGCCTGCGGCAGCCTCGGGCGAGGCGTTCAGGATCGACGGCGATCCGGACGTGCCCGACTGCCGGCCGTCACCGATACACGGGAGCGCGTGCACGCCCCTCTTGATCAGCGCTGCCGGCGGCTGCATGTTGACGACCTCGGCCGCGCCGGGGTACCCGAGTGGCCCGGCGCCCCGGACGAACAGCAGGCACTCCTCGTCGATGTCGAGCTCCGGGTCGTCGATGCGGGCGTGGTAGTCCTCCGGCCCGTCGAAGACCACGGCACGGCCCTGCAGGACGTTCGGGTGCTCCGGGTCGCACAGGTAGCGCTCGCGGAACTCCGGGGAGATCACGCTGGTCTTCATGATGGCGCTGTCGAACAGGTTGCCGCTCAGCACGATGAAGCCCGCGTCCCCCACCAGCGCATCGTCGAACGTGCGGATGACGTCACGGTCGGACGGGGCGTTCTCCCGGCAGTTCTCACCCAGGGTCCGGCCGTTCACGGTCGGCGCGTCCTCGTGGACGAGCCCGTGCGCGATCAGCTCGTGGACCACGGCGGGGACCCCACCTGCCCGGTGGAACTCCTCGCCGAGGTACTTGCCGGCCGGCTGCAGGTCGACGATCAGCGGGACGGTGAGGCCGATGCGCTCCCAGTCGTCCATCACGAGCGGCACGCCGATGTGTCGCGCGATCGCGTTGATGTGGATGGGAGCGTTGGTGGAGCCGCCGATCGCGGAGTTCACCACGATCGCGTTCTCGAACGCCTGGCGGGTGAGGATGTCCGACGGCTTGAGGTCCTCGTGCACCATCTCGACGATCCGCCGACCGGTCCGGTAGGCGATCCGGGCGCGGTCGCGGTGCGGGGCCGGGATCGCGGCGCAGCCGGGCAGGCTCATGCCGAGCGCCTCGGCGAGCGCGTTCATCGTGGACGCCGTGCCCATCGTGTTGCAGTGCCCCGGCGAAGGGGCGGAGGAGGCCACCATCTCCACGAACGTCGCCTGGTCGATCTCGCCTGCGGCCAGCAGCTCCCTGGCCTTCCAGACGATCGTGCCGGAGCCCGTCCGCTCGCCGTTGTACCAGCCGTTCAGCATCGGGCCGCCGGACAGCACGATCGCCGGGATGTTCACCGTCGCCGCCGCCATCAGGCACGCCGGCGTGGTCTTGTCGCAGCCGGTGGTCAGCACCACGCCGTCAATCGGGTAGCCGTAGAGCACCTCGACCAGCCCGAGGTAGGCCAGGTTCCGGTCGAGGGCCGCGGTGGGGCGCTTACCGGTCTCCTGGATGGGGTGCACGGGGAACTCGAACGCGATGCCGCCCATCTCGCGGATGCCCTCGCGCACCCGGTCGGCGAGCTGCAGGTGGTGACGGTTGCACGGGGCGAGGTCGGAACCGGTCTGCGCGATTCCGATGATCGGCTTACCGGACTGCAGCTCCTCCCGCGTGATGCCCCAGTTCATGTACCGCTCGATGTACAGCGCCGTCATCCCGGGGTTGTCCGGGTTGTCGAACCACGCCTGGCTGCGGAGGCGTCTCGGCTCGTCGGCGTTCATGCAGGGGTCTCCGATCGTGTCGTCATGGGGTGAGCTGGCCGCCGTTGATCTCGAGCACCTGGCCCGTGATGTAGCCACTCATGGCGGGCGACGCGAGGAACAACACCGCGCCGACGCATTCGTCGGGCCGGCCGGGCCGGCCCATCGGGACACTGCTGACCATGGCGTCCATCTGCGCGTCCGTGGTGTTCCGTTCGTGGAACGGGGTGGTGATGACACCGGGCGCCACCGCGTTGACCCGGATGCCCTCTGGCGCGAGCTCCTTGGCCAGACCGCGGGTGAACGTGCTCACCGCGCCCTTCGACGTGGCGTACGCGACCGAGCCGCCCCCTCCGCCCGTGCGCGCAGCGACGGACGTGACGTTGATGATCGAGCCGGACGCCTGACGGCGCATCACCGGAACGGCCTGCCGGCTCATCGCGAAGACCGACGTCATGTTCACGTCCATCACGCGGCGGAAGTCCTCGTCGGACATCTCGGTCACCGGGACTCGGCCCAGGAGGTCGCCCGCGTTGTTGACGAGGACGTCCAGGCGGCCGTGCCGGGAGACGACGTCGTCCACGAGGCCGGCCGCTTCGGCCGGCTGCGCGAGGTCGGCGGCTGCGCTCGTGGCCGTCCCGCCCGCCTCCTGGATCGCGGTCACGACCTTCTCGGCCCCGTCGCTGTTGCGGTTGTAGTGCACCACCACACGGGCGCCCTGACGCGCGAATCCCTCGGCGACGGCAGCGCCGATCCCACTGCTCGCCCCCGTGACGAGGACGACCTGCTCCTGGAAGTCGAGCATCTCGTTCCCCATCACATGACCGCCCCGAGCTGCCACGGCACGAATTCCTCCTGACCGAAGCCCAGCTCCTCGCTGCGCGTCCGGCGCCCGGACGCGGTGTCCAGGATGAGTTGGAACAGCTCCCGGCCCACCTCCTGCACCGACGCCGAACCGTCCACGATCACCCCGCAGTTGAGGTCCATGTCCTCGGACATCCGCTCGTACATCTCCGTGTTCGTGGCGAGCTTCAGGCTGGGGGTGGGCTTGCAGCCCAGCACCGAGCCGCGCCCGGTGGTGAAGCACATCACCGTGGCGCCGCCCGCGACGATGCCGGTGACCGATACCGGGTCGTAGCCCGGCGTGTCCATGAATGTGAAACCCCGGTCCGTGACCTTCTCGGCGTAGCGGTACACGGCGGTCAGGTTCGTGGTCCCGCCCTTCGCCACGGCGCCGAGCGACTTCTCCAGGATCGTGGTGAGCCCGCCCGCCTTGTTGCCCGGCGAGGGGTTGTTGTCCATCGACCCGTTGTTGTCGGCGGTGTACTTCTCCCACCACCGGATCCGCTCGACGAGCCGGTCGGCGACCTCCTGGCTCACGGCCCGCCGCGTCAGCAGGTGCTCGGCACCGTAGATCTCCGGCGTCTCGCCGAGGACGGCCGTGCCGCCGTGGCGCACCAGCAGGTCGACGGCAGCGCCCAGCGCCGGGTTGGCGGTGATGCCGGAGTACGCGTCGGAGCCCCCGCAGTTGAGGCCGAGCACGAGCTCGCTCGCGGGCACCGTGGTGCGGCTCACCTCGTTGGCGGCCGGGAGCATCTCGAGCAGCGCGGCGGTGCCGGCGCGCACGGTGGCCGCGGTGCCACCCTCCTCCTGGATCGTCATGGTCCGGACGGCCTTTGTGGCGTCGAGCGTCCACTTCTCGGCGAGGCTCGCCACCTGGTTCACCTCGCAGCCCAGACCGAGCAGCAGGAAGCCGCCGAAGTTGGGGTGCTCGGCGTATCCGGTGAGGGTGCGCTGCAGGACGTCGAACCCCTCCCCTTCGCTCGCCATCCCGCACCCGGCGCCGTGGGTGAGGGCGACGACACCGTCGACGTTCGGGAAGTCGTCGAGCAGGCCGGGCCGGCGGAACTGGTCGGCGATCAGCTTCGCCGTCGTCGCCGAGCAGTTCACCGAGGTGAGGATGCCCAGGTAGTTGCGCGTGGCGACCCTGCCGTCGGCCCGCACGATGCCCTCGAACGTGGCCCGCTCACCCCCGGGCACCAGCTCGGTCACCGTGGCGTCGACCCCGGCGGCGTAGTCGCGCTCGAACGCCTTGAACTCGACGTTGTGGGTGTGCACGTGGTCGCCGGGCTCGATGGCGACGGCGGCGAACCCGATGATCTGGTTGTACTTGCGGACCGGCTCGCCCGCCGCGATCGGGGCGGTCGCGACCTTGTGCCCGCGGGGCACGGCATGGCGCAGGGTGAGCCCGCCCGCGGCCGTGCCCTCCTCGAGGTCGCGGGAGGCGACCACGACGTTGTCGGCGGCGTGCAGGCGCACGCCGATCTCGTCGAAGGATGGTGCCACGCTCATCAGCTCTCTCCCGTGGTGGTCGGGGCGTAGGCCCAGGGCAGCAGGTGCCCGTGATCGTCGAAGGTCATCGGGACGGCGTCGCCCGTGATTTCCAGCTTGGGGTCGGCCAGCACCCGCTCGCGCAGGGACTCCGACACCCACAGCTGCTCGAGGTCGAGGGTGTTGCGCATCCGGACCAACGTGACCCTCTCGAGGTCGGGGCGCCCGCAGGTGAGGATCGCCGCGGCGACGGTGCTGCGGTCCGTCGGCATCGCCATCGGGACCTGGGCACGCTGCGGACCACCGAGGCCCGAGGTCATCGCGTTGATATAGACGGCCTGCAGGTCGAGCTTCTCCAGCAGGCGGAACGGCACGAAGTCGGCGAGGCCCAGGCCGACGGCGTTGCCGTGGGAGGCGTCACTGACGTCCAGCACCGCGATGTTGGTGATGCGCGGCCGCTCGAACTCGGCACTCCCGCGGATCATCATCCGGCCGATGACGTTGGTGTCCATGCCGGAGCCGGAGAAGTTCTTGCCCATGACGTCGACCACGGCCACGTCGATGTCGTCGAAGGGCAGGGTCGCCATCCGGCGCTTGGCGTCGGCGAGCAGCGCGGTCTCGACCGGCCCGCCGATGTCCTCGGCTCCCACCAGTTCGATCCTCGCCGCCCGGTCGCCCGCGTTCTCGATGATCGCCAAGCCACCGAGGACCTTGCCGGTCTGGACGATCCGCCGGGCGACCTGCGGCACCCATACACCCAGATTCGCGGGGCCGAACCGGTGGATGCCCTCGGCGCCGCGCTGCTTCCCCAGCCCGATCGCGACGATCTTGGCGAGCCCGCTCTCGACCTCGCCCGAGAAGTCGGTGTGGGCCTTCACGCGGTTGACGGCAAGGATGGCGTCCGCCTTGGCCGCGTGGGCGTCGAGGTGCACGGCGGGGCCGCCGGGCACCCGCTCCAGCTCGACCGTCTCCATCGTCGCGTGGATCGGCATGCCGAGGGACTCCTCGGTCATCCCGAGGTTTGCCAGCAGCTGGACCTGGCCGTCGGCGGTGGCCCCGCCGTGCGAGCCCATCGCGGGGACGACGAACGGCTCGGCGCCGACCGAGCGCAGCCACTCCCCCGCGGCCCGCACCACCTCGCGCTTGTCGTGAATACCGCGGCTACCGACCGTGATCGCCACGCTCATGCCGGGTGCCACCCGCGAGCGCAGCGGCTCCAGCGCCGCGACGGTTGCCGCGGCGACGTCGTCGATGCGCGTGGTGTCGAAGTCCTGCCGGACGGGGAGCAGCCGGGGGAACGGCGCATCGAAGCGCAGGCCGCGCACGGCCTCGAACGGACCGAGATCCTTCGTCGTCACAGCGGTTCCCCGCACGCCCGGGCAGCGGCGCGGGCCTGCGCCATCGCCGCCCCGACCGTGACGGCCTCGACGAGGCTGTCAGCACCTGCACGCCCGGTGCCGGCGATGTCGAAGGCGGTGCCGTGGTCCACGCTCGTGCGCACGATCGGCAGTCCGATCGTCGCGTTGACCCCGGTCTCGAAGCCGAGGACCTTGACGGCGATGTGGCCCTGGTCGTGGAACATCGCGATCGCCACGTCGAAGTCGCCCGCGACGGCCCGCCCGAACAGCGTGTCGGCAGGCCACGGCCCGCTGGCGGCGATCCCCTCTGCCTTCGCCCGATCGATGGCGGGGGTGATCACCCGCGCCTCCTCGTCGCCGAACAGGCCGCCCTCACCGGCGTGCGGGTTGAGGCCCGCGACCCCGACGGACGGCTCGTCGATGCCCATGTCGCGCAGCGCCCTGTGGGCCAGCCTGATCGTGGTCAGTACCCGTTCGGTGGTGACGCGGTCGAGCATCTGCCGGATGCCGACGTGGGTGGTGACGTGCACGACTCGGAGCTTCAGCGCGGTGAGCATCATCGCGAAGTCCGTGGTGCCGGTGAGGTCGGCGAGGATCTCGGTGTGGCCGGGGTAGGGGTGGCCGGCGAGCGCGAGGGCCTCCTTGTTCAGGGGAGCGGTGACGATGCCGTCGATCTCACCGGCGAGCGCGAGGGCCACCGCCCGCTCGACGCCCTCGAAGGCGATCTGCCCCGCCTCGGCGGACACCTTCCCGATGGGGACAGCGACGTCGGACGGCACGGTGAGCACGTCGAGCGTCCCCGGCTCGAAGCGCGCCTCACCCGGTGCGGACACCTCGCGCAGCGCGGGTGCGTCCGGGACGACCGCAGCGGCGGATCGCAGCGCCCGGAGGCTGCCGATCGCGACCAGCCTCGCGACGTCGACCCGCGGGTCG
>DASRSC010000028.1:0-9372 GCA_035695525.1 Pseudonocardia sp.
GGGTGGTCTTGCCCGCGCCGTTGGGTCCGACCACAGCGGCCGCCCGACCTGCGTCGAGGGTGAAGCCGACACCGGCCAGCACCACTGCGGAATCGAACTGCCTGACCAGGCCGTTCACGACCAGCACGCCCGTCCACCCCCGTTTCGACGCTAGCAGGCCGCACCAGGCGCCTGACGCCACGTAGGTTCGTGCCGTGGACGCGGACGCGGAGCGTTTCGAAGCACACCGGGCACACCTGATCCGCATCGGCTACCGCATCACCGGCAGCCTCGCAGACGCCGAGGACGCCGTGCAGGAGGCCTGGTTGCGCCTCGCCGGGCTGGACGACAAGACCCGCGGCGAGCTGCGCGACGAGCGGGCCTGGCTGACCACCGTCGTGGGGCGGCTGTGTCTCGACCGGCTGCGGTCGGCCGCCGCACGGCGCGAACGCTATGTGGGTCCGTGGTTGCCAGAACCCCTGCTGACCACCGGCGAGGCCGACGAGCCGCTCGCGGCCGTGGTGCGCGACGAGGGCGTGCGGATGGCGGCGATGGTCGTCCTCGAGCGACTGTCGCCGCCGCAACGGGTGGCGTTCGTCCTGCACGACGCGCTCTCGCTGTCCTTCGCCCAGATTGCCGAGGTGCTCAGGTGCACCGAGGCCACAGCCCGCCAGCACGCCGCTCGTGCACGGCGCATCGTCGTGGCGGCCGACCCGCCACCGCGGGTGCACACCGCCGAGCAGCGCGCGGTGATCGGCCGCTTCGCCGAGGCGATGGCCCGCGCCGACGGCCCCGCGCTGCTCGCCCTGCTGCACCCCGACGCCGTGTGGGTCACCGACTCGGACGGGCGGACGAAGGCGGCCCGCCGCACGATCGTCGGCGCCGACAAGGTGTCGCGCCTGCTGCTCGGCCTGCTCGAGCGTTACGGTCCCGGCCTGACCACCGGGTGGTCGCCGGTCGAGGTCAACGGGGACCTCGGCGTCCGGTCCCCCGCCTACGGGCAGACCGGGCCCGGGGTCAACGTCTTCACCGTCCGCGACGGCCGCATCGCGGCGATGTACACCGTCGTCAACCCGAAGAAACTGGAACGCCTACCAGCCTGACGAGCGTGCCAAATTCCGCCCACGAGTCGCCCCACCCCACCCGCGAGTCGCCCCTTTCCCGCCCCCGAGTCGCCTCACCCCGACCCGCGAGTCGCCTGTCCGAGTCGGCCAACCTGCGCGACTCCGGGAGCTCACGGTATTCCGCGTGGCGACGCTTGTGAGCTGCTCGTGGTGCGTCGACTTCGGTACGATGCTGCAGCACCTTGACGGCCTCGACGTCGAGCGAGTCCAGCACATCGACGAGTACCCGACGCACCGCACGCACCCGCTCTATGAGCCAGCCGAGCGGCTCGTGCTCGCCTACGCCGACGCGATGACGTCCCGGGCCCTCCCGGCGACGGTGACCGACGCCCAGGTTGCCGAGTTGGAGGCCGAGCTGGGGCGTGCCGGGTTGGTCGAGCTCACCCACTCCATCGCGCTCGAGAACATGCGGGCACCCGCTTACCACGCACTCGGAATCGTCGACCAGGGATTCGACGCGGCATGCCAGGTGCGCCTGCAGGGCTGACCCCGGCGGACGAGGACCGGCCTCATTCACTGGCGTACGCCCGATTCAGTACGGGCGACTCCCGGGCCGGAAACGGCCGGCCTGCAACCAGGAGCAGGAGACTCGTGGACGCAAAATGGGCAACTCGCGGACCCGAAACGGGCGACTCGCGGACCCGAAACGGGCGACTCGCGGGGCGGGCCTCGGTGCTCAGTGGCGGGACAGCGCCGCGTGCCGGGCGATGGCCTGCTGGTCGGTCAGCACCGCGACCTGATCCAGCACCACCCGCAGCCGCGCGGCGTCGTCCGTGGCGCCGGCCCAGTCCTCGGCGAATACCGGGTCCAGCGCGTCCGGGGCCTTCGCCAGCAGCGCCGAGCCGAGCTCGGCGAGGAGCTCGCGCTGGCGGGCCTGCATCGCGAGCCGGTCCGGGTCGCTCATGACGTACCGCAACGCGACGGCCTTGAGCAGGGCGACCTCCGCCCCTGCGCGCAGGGGAACCACCAGGTCGGCGGCATAGCGGCGGAGCGGCCCGGGCCCGTACGCCGCGCGGGTGGCGTCGGTGGCGGCCAGCACGAACCGGCCGACGAGCTCGCTGGTGAGCCGCTTGAGCGCCACGTGTGCTGACGCCGTGGCCGTTGCCGAGGAGAAACCGCGCACCGCGGCGACCACGGGGAGGGCGAGCAGCCCGTCGGCGGCTTCCGCGAGTGCGTCCGCGGAAGCGCCGAAGTGCGTGGCTGCCAGCTCCACCACGGCCGACCGCTCCGCGGGGGAACCGAGCGCAGCCAGGTCGATGCGCCCGCTCACGATGCCGTCCTCGACGTCGTGCACCGAGTACGCGACGTCGTCCGACCAGTCCATGACCTGCGCCTCGATGCACGTCCGATGTCCAGGCGCGCCGTCCCGGACCCACGCGAACACCTCCGCGTCGACGCCGTACGCGCCGTACTTGCGGTCGCCGGGCCGGCGCACCCAGGGGTACTTGCACGACGCGTCCAGTGACGCGCGGGTCAGGTTCAGCCCACTGTCGCTGATCTTCGGCTCCAGCCGCGTGAGGATCCGCAGCGTCTGCGCGTTGCCCTCGAATCCCCCGCACGCCACCCCGAACTCATCCAGCGCACGCTCCCCGTTGTGCCCGAACGGTGGGTGCCCGATGTCGTGTGCGAGCCCGGCCGTGTCGACGACGTCGGGATCGCAGCCCAGCTCCTCCGCGATCCCGCGGCCGATCTGCGCGACCTCCAGCGAGTGCGTCAGGCGGGTGCGTGGCACACCGCTGATCTCCGCACCCTCGCCGGGACCGACTACCTGCGTCTTGCCTGCCAGCCTGCGTAGCGCGGCCGAGTGCAGCACCCGTGCCCGATCCCGGGAGAACGAGCTCCGCCGTTCGCCCCCTTCGCTGCCCTTCGGCGGCTCGGGACTGAGCCGGGCCCGGTCGTGCTCGGTGTACCCGCCGGTGGCGAACCCGCCCTCGGTCCGTCCGCCCCCCGGGTGTCGTCCGGCCACCGGTCAGCCGAGCCCGCTGGTCTCGGTGTCGACAGAGGCGTGGGTGAGCCGGTAGTACAGCAGGGCCCCGGTCTCGCGCACGATGTAGCGGAACTGCGTCTCGCGGGTCTGCACCACAGGCCCGGTGCGGGTGGGGGACGTCCACGCCGTGAGCCCGCTGTCGCGGGCCATCGTCCGTGCGCGCAGGGAGTGCCACGGGTCGCTGACGATCTCCGCGCTGTGCCAGCCGTCCTGCTCCGCACGGGCCGCGACGGCCTGCAGGCTGCGCAGGGTGTCCGAGCCCACCCCGACCGCGATGACGTCCTTCGCCGGCACGCCACGGTCGATCAGAAAACGCCGCCCCGCCTCGGCCTCGGTGTAGACGTCGCCGGGGCGTCCGCCGCCCGTGGTGATGATCCGCGGCGCCAGCCCATCCTTGTAGAGCGCCTCGGCGTGCTGCAGACGTGCGGCGAAGATCGAGCTGGGATCGCCGTCGTACTGGGCAGCGCCGAGCACCACGACGGCGTCGACCGGTCGGCGGTCGTCGACCCGAGCCACTTGCCACACGCGGAACGCGGTGCCGCCGAGAATCACGACGCCGATCAGCAGCCCCCCGACGAGCAGCCGGACGACCCAGCGACCGCGCCTGCCGCGTTCGGCAACGGGCAGCGGAGCGGGCGCCTGCAGACCGCGCATCGGCTCGGTCGGCGGCTCGTGGGGCGGGTTGGGCCCGTGCGGAAGGTTCGACGGCGCCGGACCGATGATCCGCCCCGTCATCCGCCGATCCGGCCGTCCGTGGCGGCGAGGGCCGTGCCGGCGCGCCCGGAGCGGGCCGCCACCACCTGAGCAACGATCGACACGGCGGTCTCGGCCGGGGTGCGGGCGCCCAGGTCGAGTCCCACCGGACCGCGCAGCGCAGCGAGCTCGGCCTCGGTGAGCCCGGCCGCCAGCAGCCGTTCTCGACGCGCCGACTGCGTGCGCCTCGAGCCGAGCGCCCCGATGAACCCGCGCCCGCGGCGCAGCCCCTCCACGAGCACGACGTCGAAGGCCGGGGCGTGGTCGAGCAGCACGAGCACGTCGGCGTCGGTGAAGGCGGCGACGGCCGCGCGCACGGCGGCGAGCTCGGTCTCGACGCGGGCGGTCCAGCCGAGCAGCTCGGCCTGGGCGATCAGCGCCCCACCGATCGCGCCGGCCCCGGCCACCAGCACGGACGGCACCGGCACCCACAGGTCCAGCAGCAGCTCGCCGCCCTCGGCCGCCACACGCTCGGTGACCGTGGCACCGCGCCGCAGCAGCCCGCGCGCGGCCTCCACCGCAGCGGCGTCGAGGCCGGGCGAGCCGAGCCCGCCGTGCACATCGCCGAGCTCGGGGCCGGTGAGCACCAGCGCTCCGGCGCCCGCGGTGGTGGAAACCAGCGCGGCGGGCAGCTCGCGCTCCAGCGCCTCCCCGAGCGCGGCGGCGGGTTCCGCGGGCAGCGGGTGGCCGAGCAGTGTGGCGCCACCGCTGCACGCGAGGCCGGCGTCGAGCGCTGCGGCCTCCGAGACGTGGGCCTCCTCGGTGCGCGGCCCACCCACCGCGGCGGCAGCCAGCGGACCGACGGCATCGTCCAGGGTGCCGCGGTACAGGGCGCCGGCCACGGAGCCCCCGGCGGTGCCCGCCACCAGCTGCCCGCTCTCGACCGTGCCGAAACCGTGGCGATCCAGCACCCGGACGACCCCCACACCCGCGGTCGCCCATTCGCGCAGCGCCACACCAAGGTCCCGTAGTGGCGAAGATCCCGGTGGCGTCGTTCCCGTCCCGGAATCGGTAGTCACGTCGCTCACGATCGCCAGGGTAGCCATCGATCAGGTTGTAGCGGCGGCACGTGGCGGCGCGTCAGTGGTCAGCAGCCGGCGTCCGGCCGGAGCAGCACCTTACCGACGTTCTCCCGGCCCTCGACGATGCGGTGGGCGTCGGGCGACCGCTCCAGGGGAAGCACCCGGTGGACGAGCGGGCGGAGGCGGCCCTGGAGGTGCAGGTCCCACAGCTCCCGGCGGTGCCGGGTGTAGACCTCGGGCCGACCGCCGGCGAAGTGGGCCATGGCGAACCCGATGATCGTCCTGGAGTGCATGCGCAGCTCGTTGACGTCGACGGTGGCGCCTGCGCCGCTGAAGGCGACGAGCCTGCCGAGTGGGGCGAGGGCCTCGAGGCAGGCCCTCTGGACATCGCCGCCGACGCCGTCGAGGACGACGTCGACCGGCTGCACACGGCCGGCGGACAGCTCGTCGTAGGTGATCACCTGGTCGGCGCCGAGCGCCCGTAGCGCGTCGGCCTTGGCGGCACCGGCGGCACGCCCGATCGCCGCGACCACGCGGGTGGCCCCGAGGATCCGGGCCAGCTGCACCACCAGATGCCCGACGCCGCCGGCGGCCGCGGTGACCAGGACGCTCTCCCCGCTCTGCAGCCCGGCCGCACGCAGCACGCCGAGCGCCACCTGTCCACCGCGTACCAGCTGCACGGCCGCCTCGTCGGCGACCCCGCCGGGAACCGGGGCCGCGAGCGCAGCGGGCACCAGTACGTACTCGGCGTAGGCGCCGGTGAAGGCGAGGGCCGCCACCCGCCGGCCCACCTCCCAGTCGGCCACGCCGGCGCCGACGGCCGCCACCCTCCCGACGACGTCACCACCGGGCACATGCGGCAGCGGGACGCCGGCGCCGTCCGGGCCACCCCGGGTGAGCCGTACGACCGGGAGGGTGACGCCGACCGCCGCGACCTCGACCAGGAGCTCTCCCTCCGCGGGCCGGGGAACCGGTGTCTCCTCGACGGTCAGCACCTCCGGCCCGCCGTAGGCGTGGAACCGCACCGCGCGCATGTGGCCTCCTCGTGATCGTCGGAACGGGACCTGGCCGCGCCCGGGGAGGGCGTGGCCCGCAGACGTCACGTCGTGTTGCGGATGAGCACTCGTCCTCCTTCTTCAACACTGTTGAACTTCAACGCCGGTGAAGAATGCGGCACACTCCACGGTCCGGCAAGCAGATTTCGGGAGGCCACGTGCGGCTCACCCGCGACCGTGTGGTCGCCGTCGCCCTCGACCTCCTGGACGAGGTCGGCATGGAGAACCTGACCATGCGCAGGCTCGCCGACGCACTGGACGTCCGGAACGGGGCCACGTACTGGCACTTCCGCAGCAAGCAGGCCCTGCTGGAGGCGATGGCCGACGCGCTGCTCGCCGGGCTCCCCGCCGGCCTCCCCGCGGGCCAGCCGTGGGACGAGCTCGTCGCCGAGATGGCACGTCGGCTACGCCAGGCCCTGCTGTCCCGCCGCGACGGCGCCCGCCTGTTCTCCGGAAGCTTCTTTCCCCTGCCCAACGCCCTCGCCTACGGCGAGACGATGGTGGGGCTGCTGGTGGGAGCCGGGCTCGACCACTGCGCGGCGACCTGGGCCACCGACACCCTCACGTACTACGTCGTCGCCCACGTCACCGAGGAGCAGCTCGCCGCCGCTCTCCCCGACGGCGGGCAGGCCGCCCGCGTCCGGCTCGACGCGGCGCTCGATCCCGACCGCCATCCGCACCTGCTCGCTGCGCGGGACGACCTCGCCGCCCCACACCCCATCGCGCACTTCGACCACGGGCTGGGGCTCGTCATCACCGGGATCCGCAGCAGCCGGGGCTGATCCAGGAGTCGGGCTACAACCAGCCGCGCTCGTCCGCCAGCCGGACGGCCTCGGCGCGGGTGCGGGCCGAGGTCTTGCCGATCGCCGAGGAGAGGTGGTTGCGCACCGTGCCCTCCGACAGGTGCAGCCGCGCCGCCACGTCCGAGACGGTGGCGCCGTCGGCCGCGGCGAGCAGGACGTCGCGCTCCCGGTCGGTCAGCGGGCTCGTGCCGGTGGAGAGCGACTCCGCCGCGAGCACCGGGTCCACCACCCGGAGCCCTGCGTGTACCCGGCGCACGGCGTCGGCGAGCTGCTCGGGCGGGGCGTCCTTCACCACGAACCCCGCCGCCCCGGCCCGCATGGCCCGGGCGAGGTAGCCGGGCCTGCCGAACGTGGTGAGCACGACGACGCGGCAGGTCGGGAGGGCCGCGCGCAGCGCCGTGGCGGCGTCGAGACCGTCGCCGCCGGGCATCTGGACGTCGAGGAGCGCGACGTCCGGGGCGGCCTGCAGAGCGGCGGGCACCACCTCGGCGCCCGAACCGACCTGCGCCACCACCTCGATGTCGGGCTCCAGGCCGAGCATCGCGGCCAGCGCCCCCCGGACGAGCGCCTGGTCGTCGGCGAGCAGCACCTTGATCATCCAGTCGGCTCCGTCCGCCGGGCCGGGGCGCTGCGCGCCACGACCTCGGCCCGCAGGCGGTAGCCCCCGGTGGGCGTCGGTCCGGCGTCGACCCAGCCGCCGACGGCGGCGAGCCGCTCGATGAGCCCGCTGAGCCCGTTGCCCGCGGGCGTACCGGGCGGACTGCCAACACCGTCGTCGACGACCTCCACCGAGGTCGGTGTGAGGCGCACCGTGCACCGGCTCGCCCCACTGTGCCGGATGGTGTTGGTGACGCCCTCCCGCACCACGTACGCGAAGGCCTGCTGACGATCAGCTGGCACATCGTCCACGGCGGCGGGCAGGTCGGCCTCGATGCCCGCGGCTCGCAGGGCCTCCCGGGCACCGGCCAGCTCGCGCCCGAGCGAGGCCACGCGGTTCGCCGACACCGTGGAGCGCACCTCGGCCAGCGCCTGCCTGCCGAGCTGCTCGACGTCGGTCACCTCCTCGGCCGCCCGCCCGACGTCGCCCCCCTCCAGCAGCCGCCGGGCCAGCCCGGCCTTGACGGTGATCGTGGTGAGGCTGTGTCCGAGCACGTCGTGCAGGTCGCGGGCCATCCGCTCACGCTCGGCGGTGACGGCCAGCCGGGCCAGCTCCTCACGGGCGTCGCGCAGCTGGGAGTTCGCCCGGATGAGCCAGAACTGTCCCCGCATCGCGACGCTGATCGCGGCCATGCCGAAGACGTCCGGGCCGGTCAACCCGTCGCCGACCAGCCAGCCGATCCCGACCGCGCTCCCGAACGCGAGCACGGCCGCCACAGTGGTCCACGGTGACGGGACCAGCGCGATGACCGTCACGAGGAGGTAGCTGACGGTGTAGACCGCGCCGTCCTGCGGCCCGAACCCGGCAGCGATCGCCACCCACAGTCCGGCCATCACGAGGATGAGCGCTGCGGAGAAGGCCGGCTGCTTGCGGTACATCGCCACGTACAGCCCATGCACGTAGCAGGCGATGTAGGCAAGGACCGCCGCCACCAGCAGCACGCGGACGACGAGCGGGTGGTCGGACGTGGCGCCGACGTACAGCCACGGCGTGAGCAGGAGCGACCACCCGCCTGCCATCACGTACCACCGCTTGGTGCGCAGCCGTGTGGGGTCGCGGACTGGCTCGTCCGCGTCCCCGGTGATCGAGGACATGCCGATCACCGTAACCCGGTCGCCGCCTCCGGATTCAGACACGGAGCGCGTCACGCCGGTACCGGACCGCGACACCGGCCCCCGCGACCAGGAGCCACGCCAGCACGACGGCCACGCCCTCGATCGGCACGGCGTCGCCGGCCGCCTGCCCCTGCGCGATGGCCGTGAGCCAGTAGCTGGGCAGCAGATGGGCCACGGAGACCATCCCCGGCGGCAGCACCTCCGCCGGGATCAGCACCCCGCCCAGCAGGCTGAACACCAGCATCGTCACCGTCGACATGCCCTGCGCCGAGTCCGGCGTGGCGACCAGGCCGAGCAGCAGCCCGATCGCGGCGAACGGCAGCACCCCGAGCCACGCGGCGAGGAACACCCGAACCCAGGTGAGCGGGTCGAGGTCCACCCCCTTCGCCACGCCCGCCACCGCGAACACCAGCAGGAGCGCGGGCAGCGCCACCAGCATCGCGACGGCCGCCTTGGTGGCGACGTACCCCCATGCGGGGAGCGGGGTCAGCCGCAGCTGGCGGTTCCAGCCGATGCTGCGCTCCACCGCCACCCGTCCGCCGGTGCTGATCGACGCCGAGATCGCACCGAACGCAGCCATGTTCACCATCAGCACCACCGAGGCGGCCGCCGCGTCCGGTCCGGTCGCGAAGATCCCGGTGAAGACGACGAAGTAGACGACGGGAAAGCCCACCGTGAAGATCAGGAACCGCGGTGACCGATAGAGCCGGCGCACCTCGGCGAGCAGCAGCGCACCCATGGTCAGTTCCCCTCCGATGCGGTCAGCGCGACGAACGCGTCCTCGAGACCGTGTGCCGAGACCTCGATGTCGCGGGCCTGCGGATATCCGACGACCAGTGCGCGCAGCGCAGCGTCGGAGTCGGAACAGTCGAGCCG
>DASRSC010000029.1:0-13772 GCA_035695525.1 Pseudonocardia sp.
GCGGGTTGGTCACCAGCGCCCGTGCGTCGACACTGAACGCCAGCGGGCTGCCGTTCCGGTCCAGGATCTCGCCACGCTCGGCCGGCAACAGGATGTCCGTCGTCGACTGGCGCGCCGAGGCCGCGCTCAGGGCCCCTGCCTGGACGGTCTGGATGGCGACGAGCTTGACGGTGGCCACGGCGAGCGCGACCACGAGCAGGATCCGGCCGATCTTCAGGCGCCGGGAGTAGGGGGTACCCCCGGTCGCGCGACCACGGGGTGCCGGGGGCCGCGGCGGCGGGGTCCTCCGGACCGCCCCTGCGGCCCGGGGCCGGGGCGGGGCCGTAGTCATCAGTCGGTGCCCGCCCCGGCCGCGGTGCTCTGCCCCGTGCCTGCGCCCTGCCCGGCCGCGGTGCCGGTGCCCTGCTGCGCCGTGCCTGCACCCTGAGCGGTGCCTGCACCCTGCTGAGCAGCGCCGGCGCCGGCGCCGGCGCCTTGCGCGGTGCCATTGCCCTGTCCAGCTGCGGCGCCCTGTCCAGCTGCGGCGCCCTGTCCAGCTGCGGCGCCCTGTCCAGCTGCGGCGCCCTGTCCAGCAGCGGCGCCCTGTCCAGCAGCGGCGCCCTGTCCGGTGCCGGTACGGGGCTCGGTGCCGGTGTGCTGCGCGACCAGGTCGCCCGGTGCGACCGGTGCGATATCTGCGAGCTGCTGCGGGTCGACGGGCGGTGTCGTGCCGTCCAGAGGTGCCACGCCGGCGGCCGGCGGCACCGGGGCACCGGGAGGAGCACCCGGAGCGGAGGCAGGCGGGGCGGGCGGGGGCGGTGGGACCGCCGCCCGCGGCTCGCCGACGACGGTGACGGAACCGTCCGGATTGACCACCAGGCGCGCGGCGTCCTGCACCGGCACCATGCCGAGTGCTTGGGCGCGCCGAGCCAGCTCCGGTGCCGACTCCAGATCGGCCACCTCGCGGTGCAGGCGCTGGCTCTGCTGGCTCAGCTGCAGCGCCGCCGTCCTGGCGTCCTGCAGGTGGTACGAGCCGGCGGCGGCCGCGGTGGACAGCCACAGCGTCGCCACCAGCCCGACGGCAAGCAGCACCATGATCAACAGGACGAACTGCGCCCGCCGCGTGGGAGCGCCGGTACGCGCCGGACGACCGCCGACGACACGACGGAGCCGGTCGTCGCGCCGGGCGTAGGCCTTCCGCGCCGACCGCTGGGTGCCCTTCGCCGGGGCCGGCTCACCCTCCCAGGCGCGTGGCATGGCGGCGGGTGCGCCGCGCTGGGCCGGGATGGTCGTGGAGCGGGTGCGCGTGGCACCCCGGGACGCACTGCGCGTGCGCTCGGTGACCGGCGCGCTCACAACGCACCCCCGCTGAGCCCGATCGGCGCTTCACCCAGGCCGGGAGATCCGCTCGCGAGCACCGTCGTCGATCCCCCGTCCACGCGCGCCGATCCCGTTCGCCATCCCGTTCGGCGCACATCGACCTGCATGTCGCCCCCTTCCTCGTCGACGCTCGTGAGCGCCGTTCGCCGTGACCGGTAGGGCGACGACGTGTCGCGACGGTTCCTCCACCACCGTCACGCCGCCACCTCCCGGATGCGTTCCGCAGCCCGCAGGCGCACCGACGCGGCCCGCGGGTTGTCGTTGATCTCGTCTTCGCTCGCCTGCTCGGACCCACGGGTCAGCAGCCGAAACTCCGGGCCATGCCCCGGCAGCTCGACGGGAAGGTCCACCGGCGTCCGGGAGCTCGACCGTGCCGTCAGCTCGCGCTTGACGATGCGGTCCTCCAGGGAGTGGTAGGCGAGCACCACGATCCGCCCGCCGACGGCGAGCGAGTCCAGAGCGGCGGGCAGCGCGGTCTGCAGTGCGTCCAGCTCGCCGTTGACCTCGATCCGCAGCGCCTGGAACGTCCGCTTCGCGGGGTGTCCGCCCGTGCGCCGGGACGCCGCGGGCACGGCCTCGTAGAGCAGCTCGACCAGCTCGGCGCTGCGCCGCAGGGCGCCCTGCGCCCGCCGACGGGCGACGGCCGCGGCGATCCGCCCTGCGAAGCGCTCCTCGCCGTACTCCCGCAGCACCCGCGCGAGCTGCGGCACGGAGTAGGTGTTGAGGATCTCGGCCGCAGTGAGGCCGGTGGTGGGGTCCATCCGCATGTCGAGGTCAGCGTCGCGGGAATAGGAGAAGCCGCGCTCCTCGGCGTCGAGCTGGAGCGAGGACACACCGAGGTCGAACAGCACGCCGTCGACCCGGGGAAGCCCGAGCTCCCCGAGAACGTCGGCGATGCGGTCGTAGACGGCGTGCACCAGGTGGACGCGGTCGGCATGGGCCACCAACCTGCGGCCGGCAAGCGCCAGCGCTTCCGGGTCACGGTCGAGCCCGACCAGGGTGAGCTGTGGGTGCGTCGCGAGCAGGGCTGCGGCGTGCCCGCCGAGTCCGAGCGTGGCGTCCACCACGACCGCGGGGCGATCAGCCAGCGCCGGCCGGAACAGCTCGGCGACCCGGGGCAGGGCCACGGGAACGTGCCTGGCCCCAGCCGGCTCGTTCTCGTGGTCGTGCTGCCCCACCGCACACCTCCCTGCCCCGTGTCGTCGAGCACCGCAGGCCAGCGCTCCCCAGCGGGCCCGGCGGCGATGTCCCCACCCGGCAGACCTGGCACCGGGGAAGGTGCGCCAGGGCTGCCGGGTGGGAACACCGCCGAGTTGATCTCCACGCCGCGTCCGTCCCGGATCAGAGAAGTCCGGGAAGCACCTCCTCCTGTGCCTGGGCGTAGGTGTCCTCGTGCTCGTCCTGGTACCGCTGCCATGCCTCGGCATCCCAGATCTCGGCGCGCGTAAACGCACCGATCACCACGCAGTCCTTGCTGAGCCCGGCATAGCGGCGCAGCTCGGGGGTGATGGCGATGCGCCCCTGGCCGTCGGGGTTCTGCTCGTCGGTGCCGGAGAACAGGTTGCGCTGGAAGACGCGGGCCGACTCACTCGTGAGCGGCGCGGAAGCCACCTTGCTGGCCAGCTCGGTGAAGGCCTCGCGGGTGAACACGTACAGGCAGTGGTCCTGCCCCTTCGTGATCATCAGCCCGCCTCGCAGCTCGTCGCGGAATTTCGCGGGCAACGTGAGCCGCCCCTTGTCGTCCAGTTTGGGGGTGTAGGTGCCGAGGAACATCGGCCCCACCTCCACCTGTGGCCCCGTCGTGCCCCAGCGCGCACCACATTACCCCACTCTCCACCACCGTCAACCGGAACGATGGGAGTGCATTCGCGGAAAGGGAACGGAAAGCGCAGGTCAAGTGGGGTGGGGGAAGGTGGGGTGTCCTGAGTGGTCACCGCCGGTGCGTGCTCGATGCGCCGGCAATTTCCGTCACTGACCGTGATCAAAAGGTGCGGAGATACTCCTGGCGGCCCCCTGATGGCCCCCTGGAACCGCCGATCGGGGTGCCATGGGGAACGCATCCGTCGGCAGTGGGGCACAGTGGGGAACTGGTCGGTTACCCCATCGGGCAAAGTTCTCGGCGGTCGTTTGACAGACTGATGCCGCGTCTCGACAGATCGGGACCACACGACGAGCGCGAGGAGGTCGGGTGACCGCGACGAGCAGCCGCGCCGGGATGGAGGGTGACGCCGCCGGCCTCGCCGATATCGCCGATCTCGGCGGTCGGATCGCAGCCAACATCCAACGTGTAATCGTGGGCAAACCCGAGGTCGTGCGGGTCGCGCTGGTCACCCTGCTCGCCGAGGGGCACCTTCTGGTCGAGGACGTGCCGGGCGTCGGTAAGACCTCGCTGGCCAAGGCGCTCGCCAGGTCCATCGACTGCTCGGTCAGCCGCGTCCAGTTCACCCCCGACCTGCTGCCCGGCGACATCACCGGCATGTCGATCTACAACCGGCAGACCACCGAGTTCGAGTTCCGGCCCGGCCCGGTGTTCGCCAACATCGTGATCGCCGACGAGATCAACCGCGCCTCCCCGAAGACGCAGTCGGCGCTGCTCGAGTGCATGGCGGAGCACCAGGTCACGGTCGACGGCGCCACCTACGGCCTGGCGAGCCCGTTCATGGTCGTCGCGACGCAGAACCCGATCGAGATGGACGGCACCTACCCGCTGCCGGAGGCGCAGCGCGACCGCTTCACCACCCGCGTGAGCGTCGGGTACCCCGACCTCGCTGCCGAGCTGGCGATGGTCGACGAGCACGCCGCCTCCGACCCCCTCGAGACCCTCCGCCCGGTGGTCGACGCACGGCTGGTGCGGTCGGTCATCGAAGGCGTGCGCCGGGTCCACGTGAGCCCCGAGGTGCGGCAGTACTGCGTCGAACTCGTCAGCACCACCCGCAGGCTGCCCGAGCTTCGCCTGGGCGCCTCCCCCCGGGCCACGCTGCAGCTGGTGCGTGCAGCCAGGGCGCAGGCGGCGCTGGCCGGGCGCGGCTTCGTGGTGCCCGACGACGTGCAGGCGGTGGCCGTACCCGTGCTGGCCCACCGGCTGTTGCTCGCCCCGGACGCCCTGGCCTCCCGCCGTTCGGCCGTCGACATCGTCCGCAGCCTCCTCGGGCGGCACGCCGTGCCGGCTCGCCCGGGCGTCTGACGGGCGTGGGCCGGACCATGGCGGGCGGGGGCGGAGCCGCCTCGTGAGCGAGCCGGCGGGCCGGTTCTCCGGCCTCACCACCCGAGGGCGCTGCCTGCTCGCGGGCGGGGTGGCCACCGGAGCCTCCGCCATCGCCCTCAACGAGCGCGACCTGCTGCGCGTCGGGGTGTTCGTCGCGCTGCTACCGCTACTGGCACTGCTCCTCGCGGCCCGCGCCCGCCGGACGATCCACGTCGAGCGCGAGCTCACCCCGGCCAGGGTGCCGGTCGGCGCAGCGGTGACCGTCGGGCTCCGGTTGCAGGCCGGCTCGCTGCTCGGAGCGCTCCGGCTGGCCGACACCGCACCCGATGCCGCAGGCCCGCAGGCCACCGCTCCCCCGCGGTTCACGGTGCACCGCCTGTCCACCCGGGGCGGCGCCCTGCTCACCTACCCCCTCCGCCCGGTGCTCCGCGGAGTGCACCGCGTCGGCCCGCTCCGCGGCACGGCGGGCGACCCGCTCGGGCTCGCGGAGTTCGAGCGCGAGCTCGCCCCTGCCGATCGGCTGCTCGTCCTGCCCCGCGTGGTCCCGCTGCGGGGCCTGCCCCCCGCCATCGGCGCAGGCGAGGGCACGCCCGGAGCGGCGCTCGCCCACCAGGGCCAGGGCGCGTCGGACGTGCTGATCCGCCCCTACCGGCAAGGCGACGAGCTGCGCAGGGTGCACTGGCGCAGCACGGCCCGCCACGACGAGCTGATGGTGCGGCTGGAGGAACGGCCGTGGCGCGGTGGGATGACGGTTCTGCTCGACCGTCGTGACTCAGCCCACCGCGGGCGCGGTGCCGACTCCAGCCTCGAGTTCGCGGTGAGCCTCACGGCCAGCATCTGCACCCATCTTCTGGCACGGGGTGAACCACTCGTCCTCGTCACCGAGGACGGCGTGCAGCTCAGCGGACCCGGCTCGGGCACGGGTCCGGAGCCGCTGCTCGACGCTCTCGCCGCGCTGCGCCCCTCTGCGCGCCCCGACCTCAGCGGCCCGGAGCTCCGATCGGGCACCGACGTGTTGGCCGTGCTCGGGGCGCTCGGGCCCGGTCAGGTCGAGGCACTGCTGGGCCGCCGCACCGGCGGCGGCAACGCAGTGCTGCTGGACACCACCACGTGGGACCCGGCCGTCCGAGACCACGCGGGGGGTGGCAGCGTGACGGCCGCAAACGCGGCGACGCTGCGCAAGGCCGGATGGCACGTCACCGTCGCGACCGCCGGCTCGTCACCAGATCGGGTCTGGGACAACATGGTGGCCGGGTCGGCACCCGACGGCCTGCGGCCGGGCGTCTCGTGAGCGCGCCGGCTCCCGGCCGCGCGGGCACCACGCGCGCGACCACCCGGAGCGCCGCCGACCGAACCGCGACCGCGACCCAGGAGACTCCGTGACCACGTCCGTCCGGGTTCCGCCGGCCGCACCGCCCTCCGCTGCGCCGCCCCCAGTGACACGAGGCGGGCGGCTGCCGTGGGTGGCCACGCTCGCGTCCGGGCTGGCCGTGCTGCTCGCGGCCGGCCCCATGTCAGCCATCGTGCAGGGCAGCGGCTGGTTCGGCCATGCCGCGACTGTGGTCACCGTCGTCGTCGCCGCCGGCTTGCTGCTGCACCGCCTCGGCCCCATCGTGGTCGCCGCCGGGCAGGCTGCCGCGGTCCTCGTTCTGCTCACTGTGCAGTTCGCCGACCACGGGCTACTCGGCGTCCTGCCCGGCCCAGCGGCGTTCGGCGAGTTCGGGGGGCTCCTGTCCGGGGCGGGCCAACAGATCGACACGGGTACCGCGCCCGTGCCGGCGACGCCCGAGATCCTGTTCCTCGTCACCGCCGCATTCGGGCTGCTGGCCATCGGGGTGCACCTCGCGGCGGTGAGCGCGGCCGCGCCGGCTGCGGCCGGCGTGCCGCTCCTTGCCGTGTTCGCCGTCCCGGCGGCCCTGACCGACGTCCTCCTGCCGTGGTGGGCGATGGCTGCGGCGGCCGCCGGGTTCGGGCTGCTCCTGGTCGCCGAGACCGGGATCCGGCGCCGGATCCCCGGCGGCATTGCACTCGTGGCGGTCGCAGTGGTGCTGGCGGTCGGCGTCGGAGCGGCCGCCAGCTTCGTCGGAACGGCGGGCCGGTTCGACAACGGCAGCGGTTCGGGCGGGTCCGGCGGCTCGATCGGTCTCAGCCCGTTCACGGCGCTGCGGGGCCAGCTCGAGCAGACGACCCCCACCGAGCTGTTCCGGGTGAAGGGCCTCACCCGGCCCACCTACCTCCGGGCACTGACCCTGCGTCAGTACGTGCCGGACGCAGGCTGGCAAGCGACGCGGCCGGAGCCAGGGGTGGGCCTGCCCGGCCCGATCCAGGCGCAGCCCGGCATCGCCGGTGATCTCGCCGACGTGGAGATCGAGAACGTCGCCTTCCGCGACTACTGGCTGCCGCTCTACGGGGAACCGCTCGACGTCGGCGGGTTGCCCGAGGGGCCGTGGCTCTACGACAAGAGCAGCGACACCGGCTACACGGGCCGGCCGCGGCAGGAGAACGGTTGGCGAGAGCAGGCGTTCCTCCCCGCGCCGACCGTCACGCAACTGCGACAGTCCGAAGGGTCGGCCGGGGTGGGGCCGGAGTACCTCGATGTCACGGGTGTGGACCCGAGGGTGGGCGAGATCGCCAAGCAGGTCGTGGCGGGCCGGAACAACAACTTCGACCGGGCGATGGCGCTGCAGGACTACTTCACCGGGCCCAACTCCCAGTTCACCTACAGCCTGCAGACGGCGCCGGGGGCGGGCGACGATGCCCTCGTCGAGTTCCTCACCGTCGGCCGGGCCGGCTACTGCGAGCAGTTCGCGTCCGCCATGGCCGTGATGCTGCGGACGGTGGGGGTCCCGGCGCGGGTGGCCGTGGGGTTCACGGCCGGTATCGACGACGGACAGTACCGGTCGATCAGCACCTCCGACGCGCATGCCTGGGTCGAGGCATGGTTCCCCGGCGTCGGCTGGACGATCTTCGACCCCACACCCCTCACCGACGGCCGGACGATCGCACCGCCGTATGTGCAGGAAGCCCAGGGCGACAACCCCGGAGCTGGGAAGGCTCCTGCCGAGCAGGATCTCCTCCCCGGCCAGGAAGCGGGCCAGGAGCCGCTACCCGCGCCCGCCGAACCCGAGCAGCTCCCTCCGCCACCCGTCGCCCCGTCGGCGACCGAGGGCGGCGGACTGCCGCTCTGGCCGATCGCCGTGGTGCTGCTCGTGGCCGTGGCTGCCCTGGTGCCGGCCGGCCTACGGGCTCTCGCGAGGCGGCGCCGGATGGCCGCGGTCGGTGCGGGCGGCCCGGGTGCGGCAGGAGCGGGTTGGGCGGAGGTGCTCGCCGAGTCCGCTGATCGCGGGGTCACCTACCCGCCGAGCGACACGGTGCGCGGGGCGGCCCGCCGCCTCGTGCGCGAACACAAGCTCGATGGCGATGCACAGCAGGCGCTGCGGCAGGTGGTCGGGGCGGTGGAGTCGAGCTGGTACGGCGACGTGCACCCCGCCCCCGGCGAGCTGCAGGAGCCGGTGCGGGCGGTGCGGGCCGGCATCGCCTCGGAGAGCGCGCTGTCACTGCGCGGACGGCTGCTACCGAGGTCGGTGGTCCACCGGACGCCGTCAGAGCAACTCGCACGAGCAGCCGCACGCGAGCCCGCCGACCACCGAAGCTGATCGGCGGACGGCGGGTCGGTCGTGGATGGGATGGCCGGGCGGCCGGGTGTGCTATTCCTGCTCGAACCGGCGGCGGAAGCGCTCTTCCATGCGGCCGGTGAAGCGGTTCTTGTCCGGCTCGGCGTCCTTGGGCTGGCCGGGCTGGCCACCTGAGCCGACGGACGTCACTGCAAGCACGGCTCCGCCGAGCATCACCAGGAATCCGACGACGCTCAGCACCGGGAAGCTGGACGCCAGCCAGAGCTGGGGCACGGCGACGCCGACGACGAGCAGCACCAGGCCGAGAACGAACAAACCGACGCCCTGCAGCCGTCGGCGGCGAGTGGGCTTACGCAAACGGCCACCGCGAACAGTGGACGCGAACTTCGGATCCTCGGCGTAGAGAGCGCGCTCGATCTGTTCGAGCAGCCGCTGCTCGTGCTCGGAGAGGGGCACGGCTTCACCTCCGGCACTGGTCATCCTGTCGGGTCATCTTCCATGGTGCCGGAACGACGCGACGAGCGCCCAGGGCTGGGCGTCTATGGGAAGGATACGAGCCTCACGCCTCGCCGACTAGCCAGACTCGTCAAGCGGATGGGTCGATCTTCCGCGATGTGCGGCGCAGGGGCTCTGAGCAGGTACGCCGGTGACGCAACGGCGCCCCCGTCGCGGCGCCGCCGCGAGCGATTCGTCCATGTTTGCGCCCGTCTGCCCCACTCGGGATGCCCGCGGACACCCCGGGTGCGCGTTCCATCACACCCGGTTGGACCCACCCGTCGAGCCGCGAACGGTCCAGAGAGCCGTGGCGGACGGACCACAAGCGGCACCGATATCTGCGCGATCCGCGCAGACCCCGCCTCACCCGGCGCGGCGGGCGAGCACGTGCAGCCGGGCGGCCATCTCCACCAGCGGTGCGGCAGAGGCGGCGAGGTCCTCCAGCTCCGCAACGGCTCGCGCGGCCGCCGGGCCGCCGTCGCGCACCGCGCTGGGTACCCACCCCTCGAGCACTCCGTCGCCCTGCAGCACCTCGACCCGCAGCGCCCCGCCGTCCTCGAGCAGTGACCGCAGGGTCGCCGCGTCGAGCCGCCTGCGCAGCGCGTCGTCAGTACCGAACCGGCCGTGTGGATCGGTGAGGACGGCTCGCGCCTCGGCGAGCTTGCCGCTGAGGGTGCGCGCCAGCACAGCGGCGAAGCGGCCGACAACGAGCACCGATACCGCTCCACCCGCCACCGTGGCGGTCGTCAGCGCCGACACGGCCGCCGCGGCGTCATCGACGACCTCCAGCAGCCCGTGCCCGAGCACGAGGTCGGCTCCACCGGCGGGGACGACATCAGCGAGCGCGTCGACATCGCCCTGCAGGGGCGTGACCAGATCGTGCACCCCAGCCTCGCGCGCCCGCCGGTGTAGGGCCGCGAGCGCGTTGGGGCTGTTGTCCACGACGGTGACCGCGCATCCCGACCGTGCGAGCGGCACCGCCCACGCTCCGCTGCCGCCACCGACGTCGAGCACGCGGGGCGGACGGTCCGGCCGCACAGCGCGCACCCTGGCAACCTCGGCGACCAGTACCCGGTGCACCGAGCCCCCGCCCACCGCACCGGCTGTGTCCGCCGTCGCACCGCTCACCATCCGAGCCTCACAACGGCAGACTAGTGCGCTCCGGGGAAGGGTAGGTTGATCACCGTGCAGGTCGTCGCCACGTTGAGCCTCAAGGGTGGGGTGGGTAAGACGACTGTGGCGCTCGGATTGGCCGGCGCGGCGCTGCACCACGGGGTGCGAGCCCTGGTGGTGGACCTCGATCCGCAGGCCAACTCCACGATCGCGCTGGACGTGGGCACCACCACCGCCACGGTGGCCGACGTGCTCGACGACCCGCGCCCGTCGGTGGTGCGACGCGCGATCGCTCCCAGCGGCTGGGGCGACGGTCTCGACGTGCTGGTGGGCGCCGAGCAGACCGAGCGGCACAACCACCCCGACCCCGGTCCGGAGCAGCTGATCCGGTTGGCCCGGGCGCTGGAGCAGCTCGACGACGTGGAACAGGTCGAGGGGCGGGCGCGCCGGGGTGAGTCCAACGGGCAGGCAGCGGCGAACGGCAACCCCGGCGACGGACACGCCCACGACGAGCCCTACCGGCTCGTGATCATCGACTGCCCGCCGTCGCTCGGACAGCTCACGCGCAGCGCTCTGGCCGCGGCGCACCGGGCTGTGCTCGTGACGGACCCCACGATCTTCGCCGTGTCGGGCGTGCAGCGCGCGTTCGACGCGATCCAGACCGAGCGGCAGCGCGGCAACCCCGATCTGCAGCCACTCGGCGTGCTCATCAACCGGGTGCGTCCGCGCAACACCGAGCACGAGTTCCGGATCCACGAGCTGCGTGAGCTGTTCGGTCCGCTGGTGTTCACCGGGGTGCTTCCGGACCGCTCGGCGATCCAGCAGGCGCAAGGCGCCTGCATGCCCATCCAACGGTGGGACACCCCGGGAGCACGCGAGGCGTCGGCTGTGTTCACGCTGCTCCTGGGCCGGGTGCTGCGCAGCGAGCGAACGCAGCGTGTGGTCGGAGCAACGACGGCGCCGCCCGCCACGCGCTGACCGTCGCAAGCCGACGTCCCGTCGTCCGGCAGGCGAGCGCCGTCACCGCAGCGGTACCGACGCCCCGACGATCCCCACGAACTGCTCGGCCTGCCGCAACAGGTCGTCGGCGTCGCGGCGTCCGACCAGCCGGGCGATGCCGGCTTCTGCCGCCGCCCTCGTGTCGGAGCACGAGGCGAAGAACGCCGCCCACTCCTGCAGCTCGGGAGCGACCTCGGCGAGCAGGTGCCAGACGTTGCGCGTGGACCCGCGCCGCGGTTGCGGGCGGGCGTGGACCGCGAGCACGGCTGCTGCGGCGCGGAGTGCGGCCAGGTAGGCCGCCGGGTAGCGGAGCAGTGGTTCTTCCGTGCGATGGGCCTCGACAAGGCCGGCGGCGGCCTGCCGCAGCAGCCCCAGAGCGGCTCGTGAGGTCGGCGCAGCCGGGCGGACCGGTGCCCTCGGATACGGGACCCGGTCAGTGGTAATGGTCATCGTGGCCTCCTGGAGACTCTCGTTCCGCAACCCGCACCAGGTCCCACACGCCTGGTCCGGCGCGCATCCGCAGCACGAACTCCCGCTCCGGCGCCTCCGGCTCCCCCGCGGAGCGCGCAACAACCCGCCAGCACCGCAGCCGATCGCCACCGACCGGCATCGGCGACGGGAACGGCCACGGTGACTCCTCGATCCAGCGCTCCCGGACGTCGGTGACGAGGTAGCGCGGCCCCCGCCGAACGGGACGGCGCTGGAACTCGATCGGCTCGCCGTCCTGCCACCGCACCTGGATCGGGGTGGGCTGGCGCGATCCGAACACCCGGCCGAAGGCACTCATGCGAATTCGCTCCTCCCCGATCCGCACCGGGGCACCCGGTGGCGGGGCGCTTCCCCGCCCCACCACCGGAGCTCCGTGATCGAACGCATGTTCGATCTGTCTCCAGTAGAACGCTCCGGCACGCCCTCGTCAAGTCGGGGTTGCACCGGGGCGGCGCGCACCCCGCCCGCATGGTGTGATGGTCGGGTGACGAGGGCCCCGGCACGCCAGCTGGTCCAGCTCGGTCCGGGCGATCTCGCCGACCGGCTGACGGAGGCGCTGCACGTGTATGTGAGCGCCATGGGCTACCCCACCAGCACCGCACGGCACCGTCGCACCCTCTGGCTCGACCACACCCGCAGGCCGGGTTGGCGCGCCGCCGGGTGGATCGATGCGGCCGGCACCTTGCTCGGCATCGCCTACGGCTACACGGGCGGACCCGGGCAGTGGTGGTTCGAGGAGGTGCGCCGCGGCCTGAGCGCTGCCGGTCCGGAAGCCCAGGGGTGGATCCGCGACTACTTCGAGCTCACGGAGCTGCACGTCCGCCCGGATGCGCAGGGGCATGGGCTCGGGGAGGGTCTGCTGAGAGCGCTCCTCGACGGCACCGACCGACCGCGGGTGCTGCTGTCCACACCCGAGTACGGCGCACAGCAGCCCGGCCGGGCGTGGCGGCTCTACCGCCGCACCGGCTTCCGCGACGTCCTGCGCAACCATCGGTTCACCGGGGACTCCCGCCCGTTCGCCGTGCTCGGTCGCGAGCTCCCGCTGGGGTCCGCGCCATAGAGGCGCGCCGACAGGGCTGCCCGGCACCGTCGGGGCCGGATGGCACGATGTCCGGCGTGCCGACGCCGACCGCCTCCCGCCGCCGCGTCCTCCCGCTGCTGCTGCTCATCCTGCTCGTGGCCGGCACGGCGCTGGGCGGGTGCGCGCGCGTGCGCACGGCTCTCGCCGTGCAGCCCGACGACTCGGTCACCGGCGAGATGATCCTCGCCACCCCGGAGAAGGGCCCCGACGACACGGGACCAGCGGTCACGGTGCCACCGGAGCTGAAGTCCGACGTCGCGGTGTCGCCGTACCGCCAGGACGGTTACACGGGGTCCGTGCTGCGCTTCTCGGGGCTGACCTTCGCGGAGGTCGCGACCCTGAGCCGGGTGGCGCCCCCGGCGGCCGATGCCGTGCAGTTCGAGCTGCGCAGGGCCGGCAACCGGGTGCTCGTCAGCGGTGCCGTCGACCTCACCACCGTGTCTGTCGACAAGGCCGACTTCCAGCTCAAGATCGGCTTTCCCGGCCAGGTGCTGGACTCCAACGGCGACGCCGACTCCAGCACCGTGAGCTGGACGTTCACTCCGGGCCAAGTCGGCGACATCAACGCCGTGGTCGCCTACGACGACCCCAACGCGCCCTCTGCGGTGAACTGGACGCTGCTCCTCGGCATCGTGGTCGCGCTGGCGGCCGGGGCGGTGCTGGTCCTGGCCCACCGCACCCGCAACCCGCCCGTCAGCCCGGGGCGCTGACGGCGGGCGCGGGCCGCCGGGCCGCCAGCCCGAGCCGCCGCACCAGGTCGACCGTGGCCGTGGAGCGGTTCAGCGTGTAGAAGTGCAGGCCGCGCACGCCCTCGTCGAGCAGGCGGGCGCACATCTCGGCCGTCACGTCCATGCCGGCTGCGCGGAAGGCCGCTGGGTCGTCGGAGTAGGGCTGGAGGCGCTCGACCAGGGCCGGGGGGAGCGGCGCCCCGGAGAGCTCCGGGCCGCGGTGCAGGGTGCGCACCGTGGTCAGCGGCATGATGCCGGGGAGCAGCGGGACGTCGATGCCTGCGGCCGCCAGCCGGTCACGCAGCCGGAGGAAGCCCTCGGGTTCCAGGAACAGCTGGCTGATCGCGAAGTCGGCGCCGGCCCGGATCTTCGCCAGCAGCCGGGCAAGGTCGAACTCGGCGTCCGGTGACCGGGGGTGGCCGTAGGGGAACGCGGCAACGCCCACGCAGAAGTCGCCGAGGCGACGAACCAGCGAGACCAGCTCGTCCGCGTAGGCGAGCCCCTGGGGATGGGGGACCCACTCACCCAGCGGGTCGCCCGGAGGGTCGCCGCGCACCGCGAGGATGTTGGAGATCCCGGCGGCGGCGTAGGCCCCGATCACCTGGCGCAGCTCGGCCACCGAGTGCGACACCGCGGTGAGGTGGGCCATCGGCACGAGAGTGGTGTCC
>DASRSC010000030.1:0-22695 GCA_035695525.1 Pseudonocardia sp.
GCAGGGCCAGCACCAGCACGGTGAGGACGGTGTAGATCGAGAACCGGAGCCCGAGCTGCGTCGGAGTGGGCGGGTCGGGCAGCGCCAGCCAGACGAGGGCCTCGACCGCCCCTGCGGCGATGGCGGCGAGCCAGAGCAGGACCGAGAGCCGGACCGTAGGGGGAACGGTGGTGTCGTGCCTCGTGGCGCGCGGGGCAGCGGTCACGGTGTACCTCCTCGGTGGACGTGCCACCGAGTCTTTGCCACAGCCGCTGAAGAGTCGGGCCGGTGCGCCCCCGGATCAGGATGGGGGCGCGCCCCACCCGTCGCCGACGCCCCGCCCTCGGTCCTGCCCCAGCCCGTCCCGCAGCCGCTGTGCCCCCGCTCCCCCGTAGCGCTCGAGCACGCGCTGCCGCATGGTCGGATCGGCGCGCGGTACCGGCTCGAGGAAGACCTCCTGCAGGTCGGGGAAGCGGGCGTGCAGGTCGGCGTCGATCTCCACGCAGGCCCGTTCCAACGCCGCCACGTCGAGCGCGTCGTCGAAGTCCAGGCGGGCGCAGAGCAGCACCTCGTCGGTGCCCACGGTCATCGTGAGCAGGTCGACCACCTGGTCGACCTCGGGCCGGGCGGCGAGCGCATCACGGAACGCGTAGACGGTGCGCAGGTCGGCCTGCCGGCCGATGAGCAGCCCGGCGTTCGTCCGTCCGAGGATGAACGCCACGCCCGTGAGCAGTGCACCGATGAGCACGGAGGCCAGACCGTCCCAGAACCCCGAGCCGGTGAGCTGGTGCAGTCCCACGCCGGCGAAGGCGAGCAGGAGGCCGATGAGCGCCGCACTGTCCTCGAAGAAGACGCTCTTCACCGTCGGGTCGTCGGTGGTGTGCAGCCAGGCCCGGAAGCCGACGTCCTCGCGCGCGGACTCCCTGCGCACCTGGCGCACCGCCTGCAGCCAGGAGATGGACTCGAGCAGGAACGACACGCCGAGCACGGCATAGGCCACCCACGCCAGGGTCTGCTCGGCGTCGCTGCCGAGCATCGCGCGGATCCCCTCGAAGAACGCGAACACGGCCCCGGAGACGAAGATGCTCACGGCCGCGATCAGCGCCCAGAAGAAGCGGGCCTTGCCGTAGCCGAAGGGGTGGCGTCGATCCGGCCGCCGGGCCGACTGCCGCAACGCGGTGAGCAGCAACAGCTCCGTGGCGGTGTCCGCGACGCTGTGCGCTGCCTCGGCGAACATCGCGGCCGACCCGGTGAGCGCCCCCGCCACGAACTTCAGTACCGCGATGAGGGCGTTGACCGCCGTCGCGACCAGGACGGTGAGCGTGCTCTCACCCCCAGCACCCCCGCTCGCGTCTCCCGGGTTTGTCTCGTCCTGGGCCACGGGGACGAGGCTAGGCGGCCGGTGGGATCAGCGCCCTGTGAGCCTCTCGACCACCGGGGCGAGGGCGTCGACGAAGGCCGAGTTGACGCTGACGTAGGACACGCCGAGGGTTTCGCGGCGCCGCTGCAGCTCGTCGACCATCTCGGTGGTACTGCCGCGGAGCATCACCAGCGAGTCGTGCGCGATGAGCGTGGCCGCGTCGGCGCCGATGAACTCCCTGGTCCACGGCGGAACCTCGCTACCCACGACGAAGAGGTTCATCGCCAGCTCGATGTCGTCGGCACGGTCACCCGCCGCGTCCCGCAGCGTCCGCGCCATGCCCGCCACCTCGTCCCGCGGGGCCAGCGGTGCGGCGGCCAGCGTGACGATGTCGGCCTTCTCCGCGGCGACCGCGAGCGCCCTCGGGCCGCCCGCGGCGACCAGCACCGGGGTGTGCCGCTCGGCGCCGTCGAGCTCGCGCAGGTGGTCGATGCTCTCGGCCACCTGCTGGAGCCGCTCCCCTGCCGTGCCGAACGGGAGGCCGAGGCGCTCCGCGAACTCCCGCACGGCAGGACGGCCGGTCCCGATACCGAACTCGAAGCGGCCGCCGGTGAGGACCGAGAGGCTGTGACCCTCCCACGCTGCGGCCAGGGGTGGGCGCAGCGGGCTCGCCAGCACGAAGGTGCCGACGCGGAGAGCCTTCGTGGCGCTCGCCGCCACGGCGAGCGAGGGGAACGGCGCCAGCAACTGCAAGCCGTCGGGCATCAGGAGGGAGGAGTAGCCCAGCTCCTCGATCCGCCGGGCGGTGCCGGTCCACTCGTCCGGGCCACCGGTGGGCGTGGCAACGGCCCCGAACCGGAACGTTCTGTCGCTCATCTGTCCCTCCTCATCCCAATAACGATTACAATCCTGAACGGTTCACCACTTGACATGATTTGTCAACTGATACGGTCTTCCGATGGCTGCGTCCGCCCGACGTCTCGAGGACCCTCCCGGGTCCGCCTTCCTGCTCGCCGCGCTCGGCGCGCACGCCGCAGCCCGCTTCGCCGAGCGGATCGCAGCGCTGGACGTGACGCCCGCGCAGACCGGTCTGCTGCGGGCGATCGCCGCCACCCCGGGCCAGAGCCAGCAGGTGTTGGCGCAGCTGCTGGGCACTCCACCGAGCCGGCTGGTGGGACTGGTCGACTCCCTCGCCGACCGCGGACTCGTCGAGCGCCGCCGCAACCCGACCGACCGGCGGCTGCACGCCCTGCACCTGACCGCCGACGGCGCAACGCTCGTCGAGCGGATCGAGACCATCGGCCGGGAACACGACGACGCGATCCTCCGCAGCCTGAAGGACTCGGAGCGGGCCCGGCTGCGCTCCCTGCTCGCCCGCATCGCCGAGGACCAGGGCCTCACACCGGGCGTGCACCCGAGCTACCGGCGCCTGTGAGCGGTCCGACCCCGGGCATGATCATCGTCCTGGCGCGGAAGCAACCGGATCCGGCCGGTATCTGCGCCGAGGCGGTGATCGTGGTGTGTGGCGTCGGTTCAAGGCCCGCCACAGCGGGGTACCGGCCCCGGTATGGCAACGGATTCCGAGAACGGGTGTAGTCCCGTCCCTGACACGGCGATGGGGACCGGCAACGACGAGGGCGAGCCGGGCGAGCGCCTCGGCGACGGCACGCTCGACCCCGAGGAGCAGGCGGTGCTCGATGAGCTCCGTCAAGGCGGCGGCGACGTGGTGGTGAGCGAGGCGGAGGAGGACGCACCCGCGGTGGAGCGAGCAGTCGAGGACGACACGCCGGTGCCCGGCGGGGGCTGACTCCCGGTCGCAGCGGGATGTGTGTCCCACCAACACATCGGGCGACGCATCCGTGGTGTCTCCGCACCGCGCGGATCCGACGCTACGGACGTACCGTCCTCCGGCATGACCCCAACCACGCCGGTGCTGGCCGACCGCACCGCGCTCGTCACCGGTGCTGCGTCGGGCATCGGCGCCGCGATCGTGCGGCGGCTGGTGGACGACGGTGCGGCGGTGCTCGCGGTCGACCGTGACGAGGCCGGTCTGAAGGCACTCGCCGCCGCCGTGCCCCGCGTCGAAGCCCTGCTCTGCGACCTCGCCGACCTCGATGCGGTCGACAAGCTGCCCGCCGCCGTCGACGTCCTGGTCAACAACGCCGGCCTGCAGCACGTGGCCCCGGTGCCCGAATTCGACCCCGAGCGCTTCTCGCTGATCCTGCGCGTGATGCTGGAAGCACCGTTCCGGCTGGCCCGGCGCACGTTGCCGCACATGTATGAGCGCGGCTGGGGCCGGGTCGTCAACATCTCCAGCGTGCACGGCCTGCGCGCCAGCCCGTTCAAGTCCGCCTACGTCAGCGCGAAGCACGGCCTGGAAGGGCTGTCCAAGGTGATCGCGCTGGAGGGCGCAGGACGCGGCGTCACCAGCAACTGCATCAACCCCGCCTACGTCCGCACGCCGCTCGTCGAGCGGCAGATCGCGGACCAGGCCCGAACGCACGGAATCGACGAGGACGCCGTGCTCGAGCAGGTGATGCTCGGCCCGGTGGCCGTGAAACGGCTCGTCGAACCCGACGAAGTGGCCGAGCTCGCCGCGGTTCTCTATGGGCCCGCCTCGGCGTCCATCTCCGGATCATCGCTGTCGATGGACGGCGGCTGGACTGCCCACTAGGAACAACCGGGAGACAACGTGGTCGACAAACCTCAGCCTCGCAGCAACATCATCACGGTGGTCGCGGCCAGCATGGCCGGTACCACCGTGGAGTGGTACGACTTCTTCCTCTACGGCGTGGCCGCGGCCGTCGTCTTCCCTGCGGTGTTCTTCCCGTCGAGCGACCCCGCCGTGGGCACGCTGCTCGCGCTGGGCACGTTCGCGATCGGGTTCATCGCACGGCCGATCGGCGGGCTGGTCTTCGGCCACTACGGCGACAAGATCGGCCGCAAGACGCTCCTGGTGGTCAGCCTCGTGATGATGGGGGTCGCCACCTTCGCGATCGGGCTGCTTCCGGGGTACGCGACGATCGGGCTGGCGGCACCGCTCCTCCTGGTGCTCCTGCGTCTCATACAGGGCTTCGCGCTCGGCGGTGAGTGGGGCGGGGCGGTGCTCATCGTCTCCGAGCACGGCGATGCCAAGCGGCGCGGCTACTGGGCGAGCTGGCCGCAGGCCGGGGTTCCGTTCGGTCAGCTCCTCGCCAATGGCCTGCTGTTCCTGCTGTCGGCGGTGCAGAGCCAGGACGACTTCAACTCGTGGGGCTGGCGGATCCCGTTCCTGCTCTCCGCGGTGCTGGTGCTGATCGGGCTCTACGTGCGGCTCTCGGTGGAGGAGTCGCCGGTGTTCAAGGCGGCCCAGGCCCGCGCTGCGGAGCAGGCCGCGGCCGGGGAGAAGCAGACGATGCCGATCATCGAGGTCTTCCGCCGCTATCCGCGCGAAGTGTTCACCGCGATGGGTGCGCGGTTCGCCGAGAACGTCGCCTACTACATCTTCACCATCGTCATCACGACGTACGTGACCAAGCGGCTCGGCCTGCCGAGCTCGTTCGTCCTCGGGGCCGTGCTGATCGGCGCGGCCTTCCACCTGGTGACGATCCCGATCTGGGGGGCGCTGTCGGACCGCTTCGGGCGCAAGCCGATCTACCTGTTCGGGGCCGCGGGCGTCGGTATCTGGGCGTTCGTGTTCATCGCGCTCGTCGACACCCGCAACTTCGGGCTCACCGTGCTCGCCGTGATCGGTGGCCTCCTCTTCCACGGAGCGATGTACGGGCCGCAGGCCGCGTTCCTGTCCGAGCTGTTCGGTACGAAGGTGCGCTACTCCGGCGTCTCGATCGGCTACCAGCTCGCGTCGGTCGTCGCGGGCGGGCTGGCTCCGGTGATCGCGGTGGCCCTGTACACCGCGTTCGACAGCGGGTACGCGGTCTCGGTGTACGTGGCGATCAGCGCCGCGGTGACGATCCTCGCGGTCGCCACCTACGGCGAGACGCGGGACCGTGACCTCGCCGAGGACCCCGCACTCCCACGCAGCGCGGTCCGCTGAGCACCCACCGTGGCGGTGGCATGATCGCCGCCGTGTCCGAAACCTCGCTGGAGCTCCTGCGCCTGCTGGCGCAGGACGCTCCCGCAGAGCGGATCGACGAGCAGGCGCGGGCGCTCGCAGCGGTCGACCCGCAGAGCGGGGCGGTGGCTCGGGAGCTCGCGCTGCGGGTGCGCAGTGGCATCGACGCACACCGCAGACGGGAGGCGGAGCTGTCCGCGCTCGTCGACATCGCCCGGGACCTGGCGTCCCGGCCCGACCCCGGCGGGGTGCTCGACGCGATCGTGCGCCGCGCCCGCAGCCTGCTCAGCACTGACGTCGCCTACCTGACACTGGCCGACGCCGAGCGTGGCGACACGTTCATGCGGGCGACGGCCGGCTCGGTGTCGGCACGGTTCCAGGCGTTGCGGTTGCCCCTGGGCGCCGGGCTCGGCGGGCTGGTGGCGCAGACCCGGCGGCCGTACTGGACCGCCGACTACCCGGGCGACGAGCGCTACGCGCACACGTACGAGATCGACGCCGCGGTGGACGAGGAGGGGCTGGTCGCGATCTGCGGGACGCCGCTGTTGGTGGACGGCGAGTTCGTCGGGGTGCTGTTCGCCGCCAACCGCACCCGGCGGCCGTTCAGCCGCAGCGAGGTGGCGCTGCTCGGCTCGCTGGCCGCGCTCGCCGCCGTCTCGCTCGTGCAGTCCAGGCGCGCCGCCGAGACCGCCGAGGCGCTGGCCGCGCTGTCGAGCGCGCACGCCGGGATCGAGCAGGCCGCGGCGGCGCACGACCGGTTCGCCGGCGTCGTCCTGTCCGGAGGCGGGGTGGACGACATCGCCGCCGCCCTCGGCGAACTGCTCGGGTGCTGGGTGGCGGTGCTCGACGTCGACGACCAGCGGATCGCAACGCACGGACCCGCCCCCGACCCGGGAACCGACCCGGACCCGCTCGCGGCGGCGGTCGCCGTCCGGCGGTCCGCGGCGTCGGGCCGGCTCGCGGAGGCCGACGGGCTGTCGGCGGCGGTGGTGAGCGCGGCCGGGCAGCGGCTGGGCACGCTCGTGCTCGGCGGCCGACAACCGCTGGACAGCGGGCAGGGCCGCACCGTGGAGCGGGCGGCGATGGTGACCGCGCTCGTGCTGCTGTTCCGCCTCCGTGCTGCGGAGGCCGACCAGCGGGTGCGCACCGACCTGCTCGCCGACCTCCTGGCCCGCCCGGACGGCCAGGTCGACGGCGCGCTCGTCGAGCGCGGGCGGCTGCTCGGGCTGCGGCTGCAGACCCCGCACGTGGTGGCGGTGTGCCGTGGCGCGCGGCGGGGCGTGCACCTGGCCGCGGCCACCGCAGGGGACGGCCGCGGGCTCGCCGGGGACCACAACGGCGAGGTCGTCGCCGTGGTACCCGGGCGTGACCCTTCGGCCATCGCCGCAGCCATGGCGCGTCGGCTGAGCGCCGACGACGTTCAGGTCACCGTCGGTGCGACTGGCCCGGTCCTACCCGCTGCCGGCGTGCGCGACGCCCACGCCGAAGCCCGCCGCGTCACAGACGCGCTGGTGGCGATGGGGATATCTGCCGGGTCGGCCCGCGACCTGGGTTTCGCCGGCCTGGTGGCGGGCGGACCCGCCGATGTCCGCCGCTACCTCGACCGGATCCTCGGCCCGGTTGCGGAGTACGACACGCGCCGCGGGAGCGACCTGCTCGGCACGCTGGAGGCCTACTTCGCGGCAGGCAACAGCCCGCGGCACGCGGCGGGCGCGCTGCACGTCCACGTCAACACGGTGGCGCAGCGACTCGAGCGGGTTGCGTCGCTCCTTGGCGAAGACTGGCACTGCCCGGACCGGGCGCTGGAGATCCAGCTGGCCCTGCGGCTGCGGAAGCTGCAAGCCGGCCAGGCCGGCCTGGATGGCTAGAACCGGTAGCGCAGGATCCGGCCGACGTCCCGGAAGCCGGGGAGGTGCGCCAGCACCCACATGCTCGTCCGGCCCGAGGCCGGCATCTGGTCCAGGCCCGGCATGTCGACGCTGCGCAGCGCGTCGAGGCACTGCAGCCCGTCGTGCCAGCCCTCGATCTCGCGCGGGTCGTCGATAGCCCAGTGCAGGGTGGCGCCGGCGTTGCGCACCGCGGGCACGAGCTTCTGCAGCCGGATGCCCAGCGAGCCGTAGCAGTCGAAGAGCAGCTGGCCGCTGGCGAACCGGCCGCAGATCCGCTCGATCAGCCGCGTGCCGTCCTCCTTGCGCAGGTACATCGACAGGCCCTCGAAGACGGCCACGATCGGACGGTCGTCGGGCACGGCGTCGAGCCATGCGTCGGCGGTCACCGACGTACCGATCATTCGGTAGTCCCCGGGGGGTGCCGGCAGCAGGCGCGCGCGGAGGGCGATGACCTCGGAGTGGTCGACGTCGAACCAGCGAACCGACGGCGGGTGGTCGAGCCGCTGGACGCGCGTGTCCAGGCCGCAGGCGAGGTGCAGCACCGTGGCCTCCTGGTGGTCGGCCAGGAACTCGGCGGTCCAGCTGTCGAGCTGCTTGGCGCGGAGCGCGATCCCGGCCGCGCTCGTGGCGTTCACCCCGGCCTTGCGGAAGTCGTAGTCGATCCGGCGCACTGCCTGCTCGGCCCCGTCGTCGTGCAGGATGGACCGCGGCGATCGACTGTCGAGCGCCCTGCCGTACAGCGTGGCGAGCAGAGTTTCCTGCGCGCCGGTGAGGGTGATCTTCTCGCGGTCGACGGTCACCAGCAGAGGATCCGGCAGCACCACCGCGCCGTCCAAAGCGGGATCACCGAATCCGCCGCCGCAGCAGCCCGACCAGGCCGCCGGGGGCGAAGAACACCACCGCGACGAACAGCGCGCCCAGTACGAACGTCGGCTCGGAGAGCGGCACGCGCAGCACGGCCGGCAGCCCGGCCACCGCATGCGAGCCGGCCAGCTCCAGCAACCGGTTGTCGAGGTAGGTGTAGAGCACTCCGCCGAGCACCGCGCCCCACCTGCTGCCGGCGCCGCCGAGCACCACCATCACCAGCAGCCCGAGCGTCAGCTCACTGGTGGTGAGCGAGGGGGTCGCCCCGCCCACCACCAACAGGTGGGCCACGCCGCCGAGGGTCCCGAGCAGCCCGCCCACCAGCACGGCGAGCAGCTGCGCCCGGTACACCGACAGGCCCAGCACCGCCACCCGCTCGGGGTTCTCCCGCGCAGCCGCCCAGATGTGTCCCACGCGTGAGCGCACCAGCCACGCGACCACCGCCCAGCACAGCGCCAGGTACGCCAGTGCGAGCCAGTACCGGTACGGCGCGTTCACCACACCGACCAGCAGGTTCGGCAGGCCCTCGCGGTTCAGCGGCAGGCCCTCCTCACCGCCCGTGAGGCCGCCGGGGTTGCGCAGCACGAGAATCGACCCGGCCTGGGCGAACGCCAGCGTCACCATCGCGAAGGCGATGCCCGTGACGCGCAGCGCGACCGCGCCGACGAGCAGTGGCAGCAGCACTCCCACGACCACCGCGGCCCCGACGGCAGCGGCCAGCCCGACTCCGGGGCGGGCCAGCGCCAGCGCTGCGGTGTAGGACCCCGCCGCGACGAAGAGCGCGTGTCCGAACGACAGCAGCCCGGTGCGCCCGAAGAGCAGGTCGTAGGACAGCGCGACGCCGCCGAACACCAGGCAGAGTGCCAGCAGCTGCATCGACCCCGGGCTGTTCACCAGCCCGGGCAGCACCCCGGGCAGCGGCACCGAGGCGTACGGAAGGGCCGCGAGCACGACGAGGACGGCCACCGGCGCGACGGCCGAGCGCCACCCTGCGCGGCGCCGCGGGGCCTCGCCCGCCGTCGCCCGCTCCCGCACCTGCTCCACGAGCCTCGTCGCGGCCGCCGGTGCACTCGCACGATCACTCACGCTGCTGCCCTCCCCGACAGACCGCCCGGCCGCACGAGCAGCACCAGCGCGAGCAGCAGCACCACCGACAGGTCGCCCACCCCCGACGCCGTGTAGTAGTTGGCGAGCTGCTGCACCAGTCCGACGACGACGGCGGCCACCGCCGAACCGGTCAGCGACCCCAGCCCGCCGATCACGACGACGATGAACGCGAAAATCAGCAGCGACGTTCCCTGGCCTGGCGACACGCTGCCCAGGTACACCGACCCGAGCACACCGCCGAGCGCCGCGACCGCCCCGCCGAGGGCGAAGACGAGCGTGAACGTCCGGCGGACGTCGATGCCGAGCGCCTCGACCATCGACCGGTTCTCCACCCCCGCCCTGATGATCAACCCGATGCGGGTGAACCGGAGCAACGCCAAGAGCCCGAGCAGCACGGCGATGGCGGCCACCAGCAGGACGAACCGGTCGTTCGGGATCGCGGCCCCACCGATCGTCGTGACCCCCGCCGCGACCTCCGGACGCGGGAACGGCAGCGGGTCGGCGCCCCAGATGCCGCGCAGGAGTGCCACACCGACCAGTCCCAGCCCCACCGTGACCAGCACCTGCTCGATGTGGCGGCGGTAGAGCGGGCGGATCAGGAGCAGCTCAACGCTGGCACCGATCACGGCCCCGACCGCGACGCCGAACGCGGTGGCCAGTACGAAACCCCACCCGTCACCGCCGGCACCGGGCAGCCCGCCTGCTGCGGCCCACCAGGCCGCATAGGCGCCTGCCGCGAGGAAGGCGCCGTGCGCGAAGTTCAGCACGCCCATCAGCCCGTAGATCAGGCTCAGCCCGGAGGCCACGAGGAAATACAGCGCCCCGAGCCCGAGGCCGGTGGCCAACAACAGCACGAAAGTACTCATCGCACGGCCTCGCTGCGCTCGGCCGGCGCTTCGCAGGGACGCTGTATCAATGATTCGAGCTCGCTCATGACTTCGACCCCACCCCGAGCAGCTCCCGCGTACGGCCGGCGTCGGCGAGCAGCTCGTCGGCGCGTCCCGCGTGCACGACCCGGCCTGCGTCGAGTACCACGACGTCCCCGGCGAGGCGGCGCACCACCGGCAGGTTCTGCTCCACCAGCAGCACCGGCGTCACCTGCGCCACCCGTTCCAGCGCGGCCGCCACCTCAGTGACGAGCCGCGGGGCGAGGCCCTTTGTCGGCTCGTCGATCAGCAGGAGCCGGCTCGGTGGGAGCAGCGCCCGCGCGAGTGCCACCATCTGCTGCTGGCCGCCGGAGAGCGTCCCGGCCCGCTGCCGGCTGCGCTCGGCCAGCTCGGGGAACAGCTCGTGCACCAGCGCCGCCCGTTCCGGCTCGGGATCGGGGCACGCCAGCCGCAGGTTCTCCGCCACGGTCAGCGTCGCGAACACCTCGCGGTCCTCGGGCACGTATCCGACGCCCTGGCGCACCACCCACGGGGTCCGTCCACGGCCGATCTCGTCCCCTGCCAGCCGGATCGAGCCGGTGCGCGGCACCAGCCCGACGACGGCACGCAATGTGGTGGTCTTGCCGACGCCGTTGCGGCCGAGCAGCGCGGTCACGCCGGTCGGCGCGACGGCCAGCGACACTCCCTGCAGGACGTGCGAACCACCGATGCGCACGTGCACGTCGGCCAGCTCGAGAACCGGCTCGGTGCTGATGGCTCTCACAGCTCCTCCCCCAGGTACGCCTGCTGCACGGTGGCGTCCGCGGTGACCTCGGCAGGTGAGCCGACCGCGAGCAGCCTGCCGTGGTGCAGCACCGCCACCCGGTCGGCCAGCCCGAGCACGACGTCCATGTGGTGTTCGACCATGCCCACGCTCACCCCGGCAGCGCGCAGCCCGCCGATGAGCTCGACGAGGGGCGGCACGTCCTCCACGGACACGCCGGCCATCGGCTCGTCGAGCAGCAGCACCGACGGCCGCCGCGCCAGCGCGATGGCGATTTCGAGCTTGCGCTTGTCGCCGTGGGCGAGCGCACCTGCCGTCGCAGTGGCGCGGTGGGCCATCCGGACCTGCTCGAGCAGCGCGTCGGCCTCGGCCAGCTCCTCGCGCCCCTGCGCCCCGCGGAGCACGGACAGCGGGCGCGCGCGGCGGCTCTGCACCGCCAACCGGACATTCTCCCGCGCGGAGAGCCCGCCGAACAGGCTGGAGGTCTGAAACGTCCGGCCGAGCCCGTGCCGGGCGCGGGCGGCGGCCGACGCGCGGGTCACGTCCCGCCCGCCCAACTCGACCGTGCCGCTCGTAGGACGCCGGACGCCGGAGAGCAGGTGCAGGAGCGTCGACTTGCCCGCGCCGTTGGGGCCGATCACGGCGAGCAGCTCACCGTCACGGACATCCAGGTGCACATCCGCGAGGATCACTGCACCACCGACGACCCACCCCAGATCGCGCGCTGCGAGGACCGGTGCCGCCGTGGCGGTGGCGCTCACCGGGCTCACTTGGCGGGTGCGACGGGCGGCGCCACCGCGTCCGGCGGAAGCGTCGCGACCAACTGCGGGGCGAAGCCGCTCGCCGTCTGCGTGAGCCGGGCGGTGAACATCGGCTGCAGGAGCGCGTGGTCCTGCGCCCTGATCGTCGACTCCCCCTTCGGGCCGGTGAACGCCCAGCCCTCCAGTGCCTTGACCATCGCAGCGGTGTCGTCGCCGCCCTCCTGCAGGGCGTGCACCACCATCTGGGCGGCCACGAACCCGTCGTTGGTGAAGAGGTCGACCTCGGCGCCCTGCTTCGCGAGGCCCGCCTCCAGTGCCTTGTAGGCCTCGTTGTCCGTGGCGCCGGGGAAGAAGTGCGACAGGAACTGGATCTTGTCGGCAGCAGCGCCGAAGATCGGGTAGGTCGAGCGGATGTCCAGCCCCGTCACCACGGTGGACGCCTCGAACGCGCCCTGCTGCTGCAACGACTGCCACATCTGGGTGGCGTTGGCGCCTGCCCATGCCACGAACAGCAGGTTCGGTTTGGCGTCCACGGCCTGCCGGGCGAACGGGGTGAGGTCGGTAGCGCCCGCGGGCACCAGCACCGGGGTGACCCGCGCCCCCTTCGCCCCGAGCACGGCGGTCACGGCCTGCGCGTTGGCCTGTCCGAAGGCGCTGTCCTGCGCGAAGACGGTCACGGAACGGCCCGCCGGGTCGCCGATGATCGAGCCCGCGGTGAGCACGTCCTGGTAGGTCTGGCGCCCCGAGCGGAACGTGTACTTGTTCACGCCGGTGATCCCGTCGGTCGCGGCGGGTCCGGACACGAACAGCACCTTGTTCTCCTCGGCGAGCGGCGCCACCTGCAACGCGACGCCGGATGCCGTCGACCCGGCGATCACCTTGTAGCCCTGGCCGATGAGGTCGGTTGCGGCGGCGACAGCCTTCGCCGGGTCGCCCGCGTCGTCGGCCTCGGTGATCTGGACCTGACGACCGTTGACCTGCCCCGTGCCCTTGGTGGCGTAGTCCAGGCCGGCGCGGAATCCGGCGGAGTACTGCTTGCCGTAGCTCGCGAGCGGACCGGTGGTGGAATGCACCAGGCCCACCCGGAACGGCGCGGTCGCGCTGTTGCCACCGGCATCCGAACCGCCGGAGCCGGGAGCGCCGCAGCCGGCGAGCAGCACGGCCAGGACAGCGATGAGCAAGGCCGCTGGGGAACGACCGGAACGTTGGAGCATGACTCCTCCTCGAGCACGCGCGGGGCTGCGAGGACGCTACGAAGCACGGGGCCCGTCGACCATGGGTGCGAACGCCATAGCGGTTGCCTCCGCAATGTGGCCAGCGCACTCCCCGCAGAGACTCGCCCGTTCAGCCCTGCCAGATCGCCGCTCAGCGCTCAGAAGCACCTATCGGACGTCACATCGATCACAGACCGTATTCCCCCACTCGACGGAGAGTACAGATCGATCGAAACTCCGCGGAAGGTCGTGCGTTGTGCCGAGTGACCGGGGCCGGCGGGCAATGGGGAGCCTCCGCCGGCACCGGTTGATCCCCCCCGGCGGTCAGACCAGCCGGAAGACCGGATACCCCGGCGCCATGGCCCGCAGTTGCTCATCGGTTGCCGAGGCATCGACGCCGTCGAAGAACACCCCGACCTCGAACTTCCAGCGCCGCAGGTACTCTCGCAGGACAGCGGGCTTGTCGTCGTCGGCGAGCTCCGTGGCCGTGAACTCCTCGACCCGGCGGCCGACACGCAGCTCTCCTCCGCCGGCGACGCGCAGGTTGCGCACCCATTGGGTGTGTCCGCGCGGGGCCACCAGGTAGCGCACACCGTCGTAGGCGAGCAGGTTGACGGGGACCGTGCGCCACTCGCCGCTCTTCCGACCACGAACGGCCAGCAGCCGGGAACCCCAGATGCTGAGGCCCATGCGGGTGAGCCAGGCGACGATGTCGTTGAAGACGTCGGTGCCACGGGTGGCGCGGACGTAGCGGGCACTGCTCATGGTGATCTCTCCTCCGGGATCCGATGCGCGAGAGCAGTGCTCTCGCGCATGAGCAGTGAACCAGTACCGGTGAGCACAGTCAAGAGCGGTGCTCTTGTTTGAGTTTGCCGCTCTCAATCCTCGACGAGCAGCAGCTCGAAGGCGTCGTCCGCGATCCAGACCCGGATCCCGTCGCCGTCATCGGTGATGTAGCCGTCCTCCTCCTCGCCGAGCTCGCGAGAAGCACCCAGGGCGAGGCTACTGAGTTCGATGCGACCCGCGCCGACGTCGCGTGGCCGGTACTCGGACGCGAGCCGCGCCGTGCGGCTCTCGGTGGAGAGCCAGCTGGCATTGTCCTCGCCGACGTGGGCCACCCACCGCTGTTCGCGCACGGGCCGAGTATGGCGTCGTCAGCGGGGCGTCACCAGCTCGGCGAGCGGTTCGGGCCGGCGGACGGCCCGCCACACCTGAACGCGCCGGCCGATGGCGAACGCCAGCGCCGTCAAGACGGCCATCACGAGACCGGCGAGCAGGCTGAGCACGGGACTCCCACCGGTGATCGGCCCGAGCAGCAGACCGATCAGCAGCATGTACAGGCTCCAGGCCCCGGAGCTGACCAGCGACCAGAACAGGAACCGGTGCAGCCCCAGCCCGTAGCGGCCGGCGGCTGCCGTGCTCACCAACCGCCCGCCGGGCACGAACCGGGCTCCCACCAATGCGATCCCGGGTCGCGGCAGGAGGTGCCGGCGCACCCAGCTCGACAACCCGCACTCGACGTCGATCGTCTTGGCCAGCACCCGGTGCGAGGAGCGCCCGAGGCCGAACACCAGGAGATCGCCGGCGGCCGAGCCGACCAGCGCGGCGACGAACAGGCCGACCACACCCGTCACGTCGTGGCTCCCGAACGCTACTGCGGCAGCCGTCATCAGCAGTGTCTCGCTGGGCAACACCGGGAAGGGTCCGTCGAGCGCGATCAGGACCACGAGCACGGGTAGCAGCCACGGGCTGTACAGGACCGCGTCACACACGGCCAGGACTTCCGGCACGAGAGTCCTCTCGGTTGCGGTCGCCGCAGGCGCGAGGCCCACACGGGAGAGCCCCCAGCGTGTCAGATGGGGAGACTGCGGCCAGGGGTGGCACCTGGATAGCCCGGAAGGGGGGTGGCCTCACCCTCGCTGTGACGACACTGCTCCGGATGCAACCACCCCGTCGCTCGGCGGCTCGGCTGCGCCTCCGCCCTTACAGTCGTGGCAGCGCGCTCACGAGGGGGTTCCTGTGAATCGTCGTCGCACCGTGCTCCACGCCGTCGCGGCGCTGGTGGCTGCAGCAGTACTGGGCGTGGCCGGACCAGCGTCGGCTGCCGCGGCCGGACCGGCCGTACCAGGACAGGGGTCATCGGGCGAGCCCATCTCCCCCGGCATCCTCATGCTCAGCCCCGTCAGCGAGAGCGCCGCCAACGCCTGCACGGCTTCGTTCGTGTTCAAGAGCGGCGGCACGACCTACCTCGGATACGCCGCCCACTGCGCCGGAACCAGCCTGACGGGCCTGAGCGGTTGCCGGGAGAAGACGCTGCCACTCGGCAGTACCGTGCTGATCGAACGCGGGAACGGCGCCAGCAGCACCGGCCGGCTCGCGTACAACTCGTGGGCGACGATGCAGCGGCGGGGCGAGACCGATCAGTCGCTGTGCATGTTCAACGACTTCGCTCTCGTCGCGCTCGACCCTTCGGACGCCGGAGAAGTCGACCCGAGCGTGCCGATACTGGGCGGCCCGACCGCCCTGGACACGGACGGCTTGCGGAGCGGGGAACCGGTCTTCAGCTACCAGCCGAACAACGGCGGCACCGTGGTCAAGGAGGGCAAAACCGTCAGCGATAGCGGCGGCGGGCGGTCGCACCGCGTGAACACCACCCCACCAGGTCGCCCCGGCGACTCCGGCAGCGGCTACCTCGACGGCAACGGCATGGCGTTCGGCGTGCTCAGCACGCAGTTCCTCGACGGCACCGGCACCAACGGGCTCACGGACCTCGCGATGGCGCTGACCTACGCCAACCAGTACGGCGGCATCGGCCGGGTCGCGCTCGTACCCGGGACGGAACCGTTCGCTCCACCTGGATGACCCTCGATCGTCGACTCCACAAGATGCAGACGGTGATCGGCGCCGGGCCGCATGCGCTGCCCTCCTCCTCAACGGAACTGGTCGACGTTCGCCGCGGCCCACTCGGCGAACGTCGTGCCCGGCCGCCCGGTGATCTCGGCGACCGTCGGAACGGGGCGCTGCGGGTGCTGAGCCAACACGGCCATCCCTTCGACGTACCACTGCCCCTTCGACGTACCACTGCGCATACTCACCCATGGCCGGCGTCAGCTGCTCGACCGCCTGCTCGTGGGTCAGCTCGACGTACGGGATCTCACGCCCGAGTCCCCGCCCGATCTGCCGGACCATCTCGGCCCGGGTGATCGTCTCGGGACCGGTGAGTTCATAGGCGGCACCGGCGAGGTGCGTCCAGTCGCGACCTCGACCCCCGACGGCAGCGCTGCCTTCACCGGATTGTTCGTCAGCGCCCTGACTCCCACCAGACCGGCTAGGCCTCGAACGTCGGCTCCGGCTCCACCGCCACCTCCAGTAACAGCGGCTCCGAGCGCCCGGCAAGCGTGGGGACGACCGCGTCGAGGGCCGCGACGAGCCCGTCGTAGCTGTCCACACGCTCGGCCGGGCAGCCGAGGGCCTGCGCCAACCGGTGCACGCTGACCTCCTCGAACGCCGGCCACGGCGCCTTCCCGCTCCCGTGCTGCTCGGCCAGCCTGTCCATGATGGCGTAGCGGCCGTTGGCGAGGACGACGAACAGCACGCCGCAGCCGTAGTGGGCCGCGCTCCACAGTGACTGGATCGCATAGAGCGACGACCCATCCCCGACCACGGCGACCACCGGATCGTCCGGTCGGGCCATCCGCACCCCGATCGCAGCGGGCATCGCGAACCCCAGCCCGCCCATCGCCGCGCTGAGGAAACCCATCGGGCGCCGCGCCGGAACCAGCCGGTGCAGGTCGGGACGGGTCGACGGCGTCTCCTCGACGACGACGGTCTCGACCGGTATCCGCTCGGCGAGTGCCACCATCACATGGGCGGCGCGCAGCGGCTCCCCCGCCCGCGGTCGACGCGGCGGCGGGATGGGATCGGGCGGCGAAACAGGCTCGTCGTCCCGCACGGGCACGCGCGCGGCGAGCTGCCGGCAGACGGGCGCAGGCCGCGCCACCACGGCGAGATCGACAGGGCTGTGATGGGCGTCTTCGACATCGTCGGTGACCAGTGCGACCTTCGTCCCGTCCTCGACCAGCGGGCCTGGCTCGAACGGGTACTGCCGGAACACCGGAGCCCCGACGGCGAGCACGACGTCGTGGCCGGCCAGCGCCTGCCGCAGGCGGGCCCGGCCAGGGGGAAGGTGCCCCCAGAACTGCGGGTGGTCCTGCGGGAATCCGGCGCGCGCGGCGAACGATTCCTGCCACACCGGGCAGCGCAGACGCTCCGCGAGCTCGACCAGGGCAGCCCACGTCTCGGCGTCGTCGGCGTCGGCACCCACGACGAGTGCCGGTGACTCGGAGCGGCTGATCATGTCGGCGAGCGCCTCGACCGCCGCCGGGTCGACGGCCGACGCGCGGTACAGCACCGCGGGTGCGCCCAGCGGGGTGTCGTCGACAGGAGCTGCCCAGTCGTCGCTCGGCACGATCACCACTGCCGGACCGCGGCCGTGCCGTGCCTCGTGCCAGGCACGGGCCACCGCGCCGGGCACGTCCTGCGGGCGGGGGGGTGTCGTGACCCAGACCGGGTACCGGCCGGCCAGCCCCTCGAGCTCACCGGCGAGGAACGGCTGCAACGCCAGATGGCGGCGGTCCTGCTGACCGACGAGCACCACGAGCGGCACGCGGTTGACCCGGGCCGTAGCCAGCGCGCCGACGGCGTTGCCGAAACCTGCGGTGGTGTGCAGGACGACGAAAGCGGGCTGGTCCAGTGCCGTCGCCCATCCCGTCGCGATCCCGACGACCGAGCCCTCGTGGAGCGCGAGCACGAAGTCGACGTCGTCGGGCAGGTCGGTCAGGAACGCCACCTCGGTGGACCCGGGGTTGGCGAAGATCGTGGTCAGACCGTGGCGACGCAGGACGTCGAACGTCGCGTCGCGGACGGTGCGGGCAGTCTCACTCATCCTGCGGTTGTCCTCTCGACGGCGGCGGGTTCAGCGGTGCGGGCCACCAGCGCGACGGAGACCGCACCGATCGCGGCCACCGTGGCGAAGATGTAGAAGCCCCACGGGTAGGCGATCCCCGCGCTGAGCAGCGCGCCGCCGATGAGCGGCCCGGAGATCGCGCCGAGCCTGCCGACCCCGCTGGCGGCACCGAGCGCCGTACCCCGGGCCGACACCGGGTACAACTGGCTCACGTAGGCGTAGACCAGCACCTGAGCGCTGAACACGAACACCCCGGCCATCAGCACGCTGACGTACACCCCGATGCCAGGGAGCCGGACGCTCAACAGCGCCAGGAAGAGTGCGGCGGCCGTGAACCAAGCGATCGTGGACCGCCTGGTGCCGAACCGGTTCGCCACCTGCCCGGCGACAAGCAGCCCGAGCACCGCGCCGAGGTTGAGCACGAGCAGCAGTGCCAGCGCAGCACCGAGGGCGTACCCGGCCGAGCGCATGATCTCCGGCAGCCACGTGTTCAGGCCGTAGACCAACAGCAAACCCATGAACGAGGTCACCCAGAACGCGAGCGTGGCGCGCAGGTACCCGCCCCGGAAAAGGATGGTGACGGGGTTGCGCTCCGGTCCGGTGCTGCCCGGCGTTGCTCCGAGAGCCCGCTCGCGCAGGTAGGACGTCGACTCGGGCAGGTACCGGAGCAGCAACGGCACGAGCACCAGCGCGGGCAGGGCCCCGAGCACGAACATCGGCCGCCAGCCGAAGGCCGGGATGACCACGATCCCGAGCAGCGCGGTGACGACCGCTCCGACGTGGTAGCCGGTCATCAGCGTGGTGGTCGCGCTGCCACTGCGGCCCTCGCGGGCGTACTCGTTGACGAGCGCGAGCGCGACCGGCAGCACCCCGCCGAGACCGAGGCCTGCGAGGAAGCGCAGCAACCCGAAGATCCACGGGTTCGGGGCGAACGCGCACAACAGCGTGAGGAGCGAGAAGCCGACGACGGTCAGCAGCATCGTCCGGCGACGCCCGATGATGTCCGTGACGGGCCCGATGGCGAGCGCCCCGATCATCACCCCGAGTAGGCCGACCACTGAGATCAGCGATGCCGTGCCCGGCGTCAGTCCCCAGTCTGGGTACCGCAGCAGCGGCGGCAGCACGACGCCGAGTACGACCAGGTCGAAGCCCTCGAGCGCAACGGCCGACCAGCACAGCGGGGCCACCCAGCCGGCGTACTGCTCGCGGGGGTTCTGCGGGTTCACCGGTGAATCCGTAGACATTTCATCACCTTTCTCCTGGTTCCGCGAAGTATCGAGGTCACGTCTCACGCCGTCAGCACCCTCTTCCACTCAGCGGATGCTTGCCGGCCGATGAGTTCCGTTGGGCAGGACGGTCCTACCGCCGACCATCCACGCATGCCTGGCCGGAAGGAAGATCCGATGACCTCCACCACCACCTCCACCAACCGCGTCACCAACCGCGTCCTGTGGGGTATCCAAATCCTGGTCGGAATCTTCTTCATCGTCGCCTCAGCCGCCCCGAAGTTCTTCGGTGAGGCCTACGCGGTGGAGATCTTCACGCAGATCGGGGCCGGTCAGTGGTTCCGGTACCTCGTAGCGGTGCTGGAACTGGCCGGCGGAATCGGGCTCATGACCACACGGCTCGCAGCTCCGGCCGCGCTCGGACTCATGGGGCTCATGATCGGGGCCGCGTTCACACAGGCGGTGGTGCTCGACGCACCCGCCATGGTCCTGACGCCCGCGATCCTCTTCGTGGTGCTCGCCGCGATCGCCTGGGGCCGCCGGGCGCAGATCACCGCGCAGCTCCCCTCCCAGGCGGGCTGACCGGCCTCAGATCGTCCGCAGGCTTCCGCCGTCGATGACGTGCTCCGCGCCCGTGATCGCCGACGCCCGATCGGACACGAGGAAGGCGATCAGCTCGGCCACCTCCTCCGGGCGGGCCGGGCGGCCGAGCGGGATCCCGCCGATCGAGTCCATGATCCGCCGGCGGGAGGTGTTCTCGTCCACGCCGTCCGCGGCCGCGAGCGCGCTGACCATCCCGCGCGCTCCCGCCGTCTCGACGAACCCGGGCGCAACCGTATTGACCCGCACCCCCTTCGGGGCCATCTGGGTGGCGAGGTTCTTGCTGTAGCTCGTCAACGCGGCCTTGGCCGCCGCATAGGGGACGGTCGTGGGTAGCGGTACCCGGCGCTGGATCGAGGTGACATGGACGATCGCTCCCCGGCCCTGGTCGATCATCGACGGGAGCAGGGCGCGGTCCAGGCGCACCGAGGCGAACAGGTTGACGGCGAAGGCGTCCTGCCAGTCGTCGTCGGACAGCGCGAGAACACCGCCGGGCTCCTGGCGCGATCCGCCGACCACGTGGACCACGATGTCCACGCCACCCAGCCGGTTCAGGGCCGCCTCGGCGACCCGGGCCACCCCCTCCGCCGTGCCGACGTCGGACGCCACGAACAGCTCGGGGTGGACCACGTCGTCAGGGGTCGATCGCGCGGTGGTGAGCACGCGCGCGCCGGCGTCGGTGAGCCGGGCGGTGACCGCGGCCCCGATACCGCCGCGGGTGCCACCGGTGACCACGGCCCGGCGCCCGTCGAGTTCCCTCATCCCGCCGCTCACGGCCAGATCGTGAGGGCCGCGATCCGGTCCCCGGAGTCGGTGAAATGGTGGTGCAGGTCCACCGGGCTCCCCGGGAAGTTCCCGGCGACCCGGACGAGCATCACCGTGGCCGCGCCGGTGCGGCGCGTCTCGAGCACTGTGCGCTCGAGCTGGTAGGTCGTGGAGATCGCGGCGGCCCAGTCACGGATCGCCGCGATGCCGACGTGGTCCTTGCCCTCGTCGTGGACGATCGCGTCGTCGGTGAAGCTCTCGAGTACCGCCTCGACGTGGTCGTCGTCCTTCGCCTCCAGGTATGCGGCGACGGGCGCGGGAAGGTTCGTGGACATAAGTGTCTCCTGAATCGTGGTGCGAACGTGAGTGCGTGGGCGGCCGAGGCGCCGCGGCGGTCAGCGTCCTGTGGTGGTGAGGTCCTGGTCGCCGATGACGCGCAGCAGCCCGAGCTTCTCGGCGGTCTCGCTGCCCGGTGGCGGGGTGAAGACGAGCAGCTTCTGGTCCTCGGAAGGGGTCAGCAGGGTCTCGCTGTCGAGCTCGATCAGCCCGATCCGGGGATGCAGGACGCGCATTCGGCTGCGCCTGCGGACGGCCACCTCGTGCCGGTCCCAGAGCTCCGCGAACTCCGCCGTGGTCGCCCGCAGCCGGCGGACCAGCCCGGCTGCGGCGGCATCGTTGCCGCGACGGGCGACAGCGGCGCGCAGGTCGGCGACGTGGACCCGGCTGAGGTACTCGTGCTCCTCGGGCGGATGCGCTGCGCGTACACCGGGGTCGGTGAACCACCGCACCACGACGTTGCGGGACTCCTCACGCTCCGAGCACACCGCTCCGAACAGGTACCTGGCCATCTCGTTCTGGGCGAGCAGGTCGCCGAGGTCGCCCAGGATCTGCGCAGGTGTGGCCGGCAGCGCGTCGAGCAGGTGCATCAGCCCGGGCCGGACGTGGTCGCCCGCGAGCCGCCCCGCCGGTGCAGGGTGACCTGCCAGGACGTAGAGGTGGTCGCGCTCGTCGGCGGTGAGCCGCAGCGCGCGGGCCAGCGCCGCGAGCACCTGCGTGGAGGGCTGCGAGCTGCGCTGCTGCTCCAGGCGCATGCAGTAGTCGGCGGACACCCCCGCCAGCTGCGCCACCTCCTCCCGACGCAGGCCGGGGGTGCGCCGCCGCATCCCGGCAGCGAGCCCGACGTCCGCCGGGCGCAGCTGCTCCCGGCGGCGGCGCAGGAAGTCGGCGAGCTCGCGGCGGTCCATCCACCCGAGCATCACCCGTTTCCCCGCCCTGTGCCACGGAGAGCGGCTCCTAGCCTGCGGGCATAACCCCGTGCGTGCATGCGTTGACGAGCTCGTACTACTTGCAGTTGCAACAACTGGAGGCGAGACAATGCAGCTCGGCATCTTCTCGGTCGGCGACGTGACGCCCGACCCGACGAACGGCCGCACGCCGACCGAGGCGGAGCGGATCAAGGCGATGGTCGCGATCGCGCTGAAGGCCGAGGAGGTCGGCCTGGACGTGTTCGCGACCGGCGAGCACCACAACCCGCCCTTCGTGCCGTCGTCGCCGACTACCATGCTCGGTTTCATCGCCGCGCGTACCGAACGCCTGCAGCTCTCCACCGCGACGACGCTGATCACCACGAACGACCCGGTGAAGATCGCCGAGGACTACGCGATGCTGCAGCACCTCGCGGACGGCCGGGTGGACCTCATGATGGGCCGTGGCAACACCGGGCCCGTCTACCCGTGGTTCGGGCAGGACATCCGCAACGGGATCGCGCTGGCCGTCGAGAACTACGCGCTGCTGCGCAGGCTGTGGCGCGAGGACGTCGTCGACTGGCAGGGCAAGTTGCGCACGCCCCTGCAGAGCTTCACCTCGACGCCGCGACCCCTCGACGGCGTGCCCCCGTTCGTCTGGCACGCCTCGATCCGCAGCCCGGAGATCGCGGAGCAGGCGGCCTTCTACGGCGACGGCTTCTTCCACAACAACATCTTCTGGAACAAGGAGCACGTGCAGCGGATGGTGGAGCTGTACCGCAGGCGCTTCGAGCACTACGGCCACGGCGCTGCCGACCAGGCGATCGTCGGGCTGGGCGGCCAGGTGTTCATACGGAAGAACTCCCAGGACGCCGTCCGCGAGTTCCGCCCGTACTTCGACAACGCGCCCGTGTACGGCCACGGCCCCTCGCTCGAGGAGTTCACGGACCTGACAGCGCTCACGGTGGGCAGCCCGCAGCAGGTGATCGAGAAGACGCTGTCCTTCCGCGAGATGGCCG
>DASRSC010000031.1:0-2620 GCA_035695525.1 Pseudonocardia sp.
CGCCGGCGGGCTCCACGCCCACGATCCGGACGTCCGGGTGGTGTGCCGCCAGCCAGCCGCCCACCCCGGCGAGCAGCCCGCCCCCGCCGACCGGCACCACGACGACGTCCGGCGCGCGGCCCAGCTGCGTCACGATCTCGACGCCGACAGTGCCCTGCCCGGCGATGGTGCGCAGATCGTCGAAGGCGGGGACGACGGTGGCGCCGGTGCGGACGGCGTAGTCGGCCGCGGCCGCGGCCGCCTCGTCGTAGGTGTCACCGCCCACCACGAGCTCGACGGCGTCGCCGCCCAGCGCCGCGATCCGTTCGCGCTTCTGCCGCGGCGTGGTGCTCGGGACATGCACGCGACCACGAATGCCGAGCTGCCGGCAGGCGTACGCAACCCCCTGGCCATGGTTACCCGCGCTGGCGCAGACTGCGCCCGCGGCGCGCTCGGCGTCGTCGAGCTGAGCCAGGAGGTTGTACGCACCGCGCAGCTTGTACGAGCGCCCGACCTGCAGATCCTCACGCTTGAGCCACACCTGGACGCCGGTGGCGGCGGTCAGGCGGTCGTTGTGATGCAGCGGGGTCTGGCGAGCGACGCCGGTGAGCCGGGTGGCAGCGGCGGTGACGTCAGCGGCAGAGAACACCCTGTCCATCCTCCACCTTCCGCGGCCCTGCCCGCCGCGAGGGTCGCGGGGCGGCCGTCACAGGTGGGTGCGTGGACGCAGCGGTAGCCCGGCCGCGCGGTAACAGTCATCGATGAGTTCGGCCGTCGCCACGGCGTCGTCGGCGCCGGTGGGCACCGGCTCGCCCCCGCGGACGTGCAGGGCGAAGGCCTCCAGCTGGTAGGCGTAGGACGGACGGCGGCCCAGCTCCTCGACGCGATCGGAGCCGCCCGCCGTCACCAGCACGCGGTCGTCGCGATGCGGCAGCACGAACTGGGGTGCACTGACCTCCCCGCGGCTGCCGACGATGCGGCAGGTCATCCGCGTGCTCTCGGCCGCCATCGAGCACCGCACCGTGCCCGTCGCTCCGCCGGGGAACTCCAGATCCGCGTCGAGCCACTCGTCCACGCCAGGACTGCCGGCCCGTTCGCCGGCCCGGGCGGCCACGACCCGGGGCGCACCGCCCGCCGACGGCGTCAACGCGCGGTGCATGTGCAGGCCGTAGCACCCGACATCCATCAGAGCGCCGCCCGCCAGCGGGAACGACCAGCGCAGGTCACCGGGAGGGGGCGGGGGGATCACCATGTCGATCTCGACGCGGCGCAGCTCGCCGATCTCCCCGGACGCGAGTACGTCGAGCAGCCGGCGCGCCACCGGGTGGTAGAGGTAGTGAAAGCCTTCCATGACGACGACGCCGGCCCGTTCGGCCGCGTCGCGTACCTCGCGGGCCTCGGTCGCGTCGCTGGCCGAGGGCTTCTCGGTGAGTACGTGCTTGCCCGCAGCCACCGCGGCGAGGTTCCACGGACCGTGCAGTCCGTTCGCGAGCGGGTTGTAGATCGCCTCCACCTCGGGGTCGGCGAGCACGTCGGCGTAGGAGCCCAGTACCCGCTCGACGTCGTGCTCGGTGGCGAAGGCCTCGGCCCTGGCCCGGTCACGGGCGGCAACCGCCACGAGCCGGGTGCCGGTGAGCTGGGCAGGTTCGACGATCGCGGCCGCGGCGATCCGTGCGGCGCCGAGGACGCCTACTCGAAGGGGTTCCACGGCTTGATCCTGCCTGCGGGCCGTCCGCGGGCCGCGCTCCGCCCCCGGCGATCAGTGGATGTGCCGGCGCCAGTCGCTCGGCACCCGGCCTGCCGGCCCGGGCACGGGCTGGTCGAGCGGGTGGTGCTGGGGGTCGGCGAGCTCGGGACCGTCGAGCATCTCTGAGCTGCGGTAGTCCCAGTACCAGGACTCGCCGGGCTCGAAACTGCGGACGTACGGGTGCCCGGTGCCGCGGAAGTGGGCCGTGGCGTGCTGGGCCGGTGAGGTGTCACAGCAGCCGACGTGGCCACACCGGGCGCACCGGCGCAGGTGCACCCACCAGCCGCCGACCTCGTCGCACTCGACGCAGCCCAGGCCGCTCGGTGCGACGGCGGGCTCGATCCCGTTCGAAGCGGACATGCGCATCTCCTCCTGGGTGCTCGACTGGGCCCATCATGGACGCGCGAAGGGTTCCCGCGCGGGACGGTCCCGGGTACCGTCCCGGTTGGTCAAACCTTTGATCGAAGACGGAGGCGTTGATGGCAGCGAAGCCGTTCGCATCGTCCAGCGACCTGGCCGCGAAGGAGCAGACGCTCGAGGTGCTCGCCGACGGCGTCTACGCGCTGACGGCGGAGGGCGATCCCAACATCGGCGCCGTCGAGGGCGAGGACTTCGTCGTCTGCTTCGAGGCGCTCGCCACTCCCGTCGCGGCGCAGAAGTGGCTGGCCCGGCTGCGGGAGTACACCGACAAGCCCGTGCGCTACCTCGTGCTCAGCCACTACCACGCCGTCCGGGTGCTCGGCGCCTCCGCGTTCGACGACGAGGTGATCGTGGCGCACGAGAACACCAGGGCGCTGGTCGCGGAGCGGGGCAAGGAGGACTGGGAGAGCGAGTTCGCCCGGATGCCGCGCCTGGCCGACGGCGCCGAGTCGGTCGCCGGCCTCACCTGGCCGA
>DASRSC010000032.1:0-8292 GCA_035695525.1 Pseudonocardia sp.
CCCCCGATTCTCCGATCTCCCCCTCCGCGCCGAGCTGCTGGCCATCGTCGACGAGCTCGGCTACACCCACCCCAGTCCGATCCAGGCCGAGTCCATCGCCTCCCTCGTCGAGGGGCGAGACCTCCTGGGCCAGGCGGCCACCGGCACCGGCAAGACGGCGGCGTTCGCGCTGCCCATGCTGGAGCGCCTGGCCGAGCAGCGCCCCGAGCGGGCGCGCGGCGACGCGCCGTTCGGGCTGATCCTCGCGCCCACCCGCGAGCTGGCACTGCAGGTCTCCGAGGCCGTCACCCGCTACGGGTCGCGGCTGGGCGCCCGCGTCCTCACGGTGTACGGCGGCGCACCCGTCGGCCCCCAGTGGAAGGCGCTGCAGAACGGCGTCGACATCGTGGTGGCCACCCCTGGCCGCGCCATCGACCTGATGAACCGCGGTGCCCTGCACCTGGACGACCTCGAGACCGTGGTGCTCGACGAGGCCGACGAGATGCTCGACATGGGTTTCGTGGAGGACATCGAGACCCTGCTCGACGCCACCCCCGACACGCGGCAGGCCGTGCTGTTCTCGGCCACCATGCCGCGGCGCATCGAGACCCTCGCGCAGAAGTACCTCCGCGAGCCGGTCACCGTCCGGATCCGCCGCGAGGCCGTGCCGGCCGGCGAGGCACCCAAGGTTCGCCAGACCGCGTACCTCGTCCCGCGCACACACACGACCGCGGCACTGGGTCGTGTGCTGGAGGCCGAGCGGCCCGCCGCCGCCATCGTCTTCTGCCGTACCCGGCTCGATGTCGACGCCGTCACCGAGACGCTCACCGGCCGTGGCCTGCGCGCCGAGGCCCTGCACGGCGGCATGGACCAGGAGCACCGCACGCGCGTGGTCGAGCGGCTGCGCAGCGGGCGCACCGAGCTGCTGGTCGCCACTGACGTGGCTGCTCGCGGCCTCGACATCGACCTGCTCACCCACGTGGTCAACCACGACGTGCCGCAGTCGGCGGAGGCCTACGTTCACCGCATCGGCCGCGTCGGGCGGGCCGGACGTGAGGGCGTCGCGATCACACTGGTGCCGCCGTCGAAGGTGCACGCGCTGCGCTCCGTCGAGCGCCTCACCGGGCAGCCGATCGCGTTCGCCCCGGTGCCCACCGCCGCCGACCTGCGGGCCGCCCGGCTGGAGCGGACCTCCGCGGCGCTGCGCGAGCGGCTGGTCGCCGACCTCGTCGGCGGCTCGGACACCGTTGACACCGACACGGTTGACATCCACACGGTTGACGCCGACGTCGCCAGCACGCCCGACCGCGACGGGGTCCGCGCGATGCTCGCCGGGCTCGCCGCCGAGTTCGACGCCGTGGACGTCGCCGCCGCGGCGGTCCGCCTGATGCAGGAGACCGCGGGCTCACCGGAGGACGGCGAGGACATCCCGGTCGTCACCGCGCCGCGCTCCAGCGGAACCCGTGAGCCGCGCGACACGCGCGGCCGCGGCGGCGCGGCCGGCATCCGCCCGCCGAAGGCCGGTACCACCCGCCTGTTCGTCAACGCGGGCCGCGCCAGCGGCGTCCGCCCCCAGGACATCGTGGGTGCGCTCGCCAACGAGTCGAACCTGTCCGGCCGCGACATCGGCGCGATCCAGATCCACGAGCGGCACGCGCTGGTGGAGATCCCCGAGCACGTAGCGGACGACGTGCTGCGCAGCCTGCGTGGCAGCACCACGCTGAAGGGCCGGCGGGCCAACGTCCGCCGCGACCGCGGCTTCGCTTCGGCGGGTGCCGGCCGCGCCCGCCGCGACTGACCGACGGCAACCGCGTCGCGGAGCCGTATCGCTGCCTGGATGCCAGTACCAGGTGCGGTACGGCTCCGTGGTGCGTCAGCGGCGGCCCGCGAAGGTCAGTGCTTCCCTGGCGAGGGCCTGCCAGTCCTGCTCCGCCCCCACCGTCAGCCACTGGCGCATCGGGCGTCCCGCGCCCGCATCGAACGGGTCGCCCGCGCCGGCGGCGACCAACTGTGCAACACGGGCGGCGGGCAGCTTCACCACCAGCCGCTCGCGCGTGAGCATGGCGAAGATCGAGCCGTTGACCTTCAGCGCAGCGGAGCCGAACCCGCGACCGCCGTCCGCGCCGGGCCGGATGACGCCGGGCTCGGCGGCGAGCTCGTCCACCAGCGCAGCGAACCGCTCCTCGGGTTCCACGCCACCGATCCAAGCGCAGCTCCCGGCTCTGCCGCCATGCCCACACGGCGCCACCGGTTGTCCCGTGGCCGCCGCGCCGGTAGGAGTTGACCTCCACGAACTCGAGGGGGAGTCATGGCGGAGGCGCTGGCAATCAAGGACCCGGTGGTCGAGGGGGCCGTGCGCCGAGCCAGGTGGCGGCTGCTGCCGTTTCTCGGCCTCTGCTATCTCCTGAACTACGTCGACCGCGTCAACGTCGGGTTCGCCTCGCTCACGATGAACTCCGACCTCGGGCTCTCCGCGGCGGCGTACGGCCTCGGCGCCGGGCTGTTCTTCATCGGCTATTTCTTCTTCGAGGTGCCGAGCAACGTCATCCTGCACCGCGTCGGCGCCCGCCTGTGGATCGCCCGCATCATGATCACCTGGGGTGTCGTCGCGTCGGCCACGGCGTTCGTGCAGGGCGAGATCAGCTTCTACATCGTGCGGTTCCTGCTCGGCATCGCCGAGGCGGGCTTCTTCCCTGGCATCATCCTGTACCTGACGTACTGGTTCCCGCGGGCGCAGCGGGCGAAGGTCGTCGCGCTGTTCTTCCTCGCCGTCCCGCTGTCGTCGGTAATCGGCGCGCCGATCTCCTCGCTGCTCGTTCAGAACGGCGCCGGGGTGTTGGGCTTCGACGCCGGGTGGCGGTTCATGTTCTTCGTGGAGGGCATACCGGCAATGCTCGTGGGCGTGCTCGTTCTGGTGCTGCTCCCGGACCGGCCGAGCCGGGCCCGTTGGCTCTCGGGGCGCGAGCAGCATGCCCTGGAGCAGCGGATCGCGGACGAGGACGCCGCGCAGGTGCCCCAGGAGACCGGGCTGTGGGCAGGCTTGCGGGACGGGCGGGTCGTCGCGCTGTCGATCGTCTACTTCGGTGTCGTGTTCGGTCTGTACGTGCTGGCGTTCTTCCTGCCGCAGGTGGTGTCGGGCCTGCAGGAGCAGTTCGACGTCCGGTTTTCCCTCGTCGAGATCGGGCTGATCACCGCCGTGCCCTACGCCGTCGCGTCGGTGGCGATGGTGCTCAATGCCCGACACTCCGACCGCACCGGCGAGCGACGGCTGCACGTCGCCGTGCCCGCGTTCGTCGGGGCCGCGGGCGTCGCAGTGGCGCTGTACCTCGACTCGCCCTACCTCGTGATCGCGGCGATGACGGTGTGCGCGGTGGGTGTCTTCTCGGCGATCCCCGTGATCTGGCAACTGCCGAGCGCGTTCCTCACGGGGGTCGGTGCGGCGGCCGGGATCGCGCTGATCAACTCGTTCGGCAACCTCAGCGGCTTCGCCGGCCCGTATCTGACCGGCTGGCTGCAGGACCTCACCGGCAGCTTCCGAGCCGGAATGTTCGTCGTGGCGGGGTTCATGGTGCTGGCCGGGGTGATCGTCCTGTTCGTCGGGCGCGACTCGCGGCCGGCCGAGGACACTGGGGATGCGACGACAGCACAGGCACAGCGAGGATGACCCGCTCGCGAGCCACCAGGCCCACCGCAGCTCGGGAGGAACCACCGATGACCCAGACGCAGGATCTCCAGCCACGCAGCCGCGATGTCACGCAGGGGCTCGAGCGCGCCGCCGCGCGCGGGATGCTGCGGGCCGTTGGCATGCGCGACGAGGACTTCGTCAAACCGCAGATCGGGATCGCGTCGAGCTGGAACGAGATCACGCCCTGCAACCTCTCGCTGCAACGCCTCGGTATTGCGGCGAAGGAGGGCGTGCACCGGGGCGGCGGCTTCCCGATGGAGTTCGGCACCATCTCGGTCTCCGACGGCATCTCCATGGGCCACATCGGCATGCACTGGTCGCTGGTCAGCCGGGAGATCATCGCCGACTCCGTCGAGACCGTGGTGCAGGCCGAGCGGCTCGACGGCACCGTGCTGCTGGCCGGCTGCGACAAGAGCCTGCCCGGGATGCTGATGGCAGCCGCGCGGCTCGACCTCGCCGCGGTGTTCGTCTACGCAGGCTCGATCCTGCCCGGCTACGTGGACGGCCGCGAGGTCAACATCGCCGACGCGTTCGAGGCCGTCGGGGCGTGCGCCAGAGGCCTCATCTCCCGGGAGGAGGTCGACGCGATCGAACGCGCGATCTGCCCGGGCGAGGGCGCCTGTGGCGGGATGTACACCGCGAACACCATGGCTTCGGCCGCGGAGGCGCTCGGGATGGCCCTGCCCGGGTCGGCGAGCCCGCCCGCTGTCGACCGGCGCCGCGACGGCATCGCCCGCGCGTCCGGGGAGGCCGTCGTCGGGATGATCGAGCAGGGAATCACGGCCCGGCAGATCCTCACCAGGGAGGCGTTCGAGAACGCGATCGCCGTCGTGATGGCCTTCGGCGGCTCGACGAACGCCGTGTTGCACCTGCTCGCGATCGCGTGGGAGGCAGGCGTGCCGCTGGAGCTCGACGACTTCAACCGGATCGGCGACCGCGTGCCGCACCTGGCCGACGTCAAGCCGTTCGGGTCGCACGTCATGTCCACGGTGGACCAGGTCGGCGGCGTGCCGGTGGTGATGAAGGCGCTGCTGGGCGCCGGGCTGCTGCACGGCGACGTACTCACCGTCACAGGCAAGACGGTCGCGGAGAACCTGGCCGCGATCGACCCGCCTGACCTCGACGGCAGCATCCTGCGGTCGCTCGACAATCCGATCCACCCCACCGGCGGCATCACGATCCTGCGCGGCTCGCTCGCCCCCGAGGGGGCCGTCGTGAAGAGCGCGGGCTTCGACTCGTCGCGGTTCGAGGGCACCGCGCGAGTGTTCGACGGCGAGCAGGGCGCGATGACGGCCGTCGAGGACGGCACCCTCCAGCCCGGCGACGTCGTCGTGATCCGCTACGAGGGCCCGCGCGGCGGCCCGGGCATGCGGGAGATGCTGGCCGTCACGGGCGCGATCAAGGGCGCGGGGCTGGGGAAGGAGGTCCTGCTGCTGACCGACGGCCGGTTCTCCGGGGCCACCACCGGGCTCTGCGTCGGGCACGTGGCGCCGGAGGCCACCGACGGCGGCCCGATCGCGCTGGTCTGCGACGGCGACACCGTCGTGCTCGACATGGAGCGCCGCACGCTCGACCTGCTGGTGGACGACGCGGAGCTCGCCCGCCGCCGGGCCGAGTGGTCGGCCCCGGCCCCGACGCTACGGACCGGCGTGCTGGGGAAGTACGCCAAACTCGTCGGCTCCGCGGCGCAGGGGGCGGTCTGCGGCTGACCCCGCCCCCCAACCCCCGCGAGTCGCCCGTTTCCCGCCCGCGAGTCGCCGGGTTTCGGCCCGCGAGTCGCCCGTTCTCAGACGGAGCAGGAGCCGTCGACGCAGGCATCGCCCGCGGCGCCCCCTGCTGGCGTCAGTACCTGCAGGGGGTGCGTCTCCGCCCAGGCCTTGTCCAGCACCTCGAGCAGGGCCTCGGCCGGCTGCGCGCCGGACACCCCGTACGTGCGGTCGATCACGAAGAACGGGACGCCGGTGATGCCGAACGCCTGGGCCTGCCGCTCGTCGGCACGCACCTCGTCGGCGAAGCGGTCGGAGTCCAGTACCGCGCGGGCCTCGTCGGCGTCCAGACCGGCCTCGGTGCCGATCCGCACCAGCGTCTCGGGGTCGCCGATGCGCTCGCCGTCGGTCAGGTAGGCCGTGAAGAGGCGTTCCTTCACCGCGTCCTGGATGCCGCGCTCGCCTGCGAGGTGGATCAGCCGGTGCGCGTCGAACGTGTTGCCACCGCGTGCGCGCTCGAAGTGGAACTCCCAGCCGTCGGCGGCGGCCGTCTCGGTCATGCGACGGTGCATGCCGTCGGCCTGCTCCTGCGAGACGCCGTACTTCGTGGCCAGGTGCTCACGCAGGTCGCCCGCCCGCTCCCGCGGCGCACCCGGGTCGAGCTCGAAGCTCCGCCAGGTCACCTCGACCTCGTCCCGGTGCGCGAACTGTGCAAGCGCCATCTCGAACCGGCGCTTTCCGATCGCGCACCACGGGCAGACGACGTCCGACCAGATCTCCACCTTCATGTGGACCTCAACGGCTCGTCACGGGGACTTGTTCCAGTGCACTCCGCGCAACGACGGTCACCGCCCGGCCGTCCACCAGCACCAGTACCGGCGCGTCCCCGGCGAGCCGGGCCCTGGCCGCAGCGAGGTTCTCACCCGCGCCTACCGCCACGGGCGCGGGCGCCGCGTGGGCGGTCACGTCGTCGTCGGAGCGGGCGGGGTCGGTGGCCACGAGCGCGCGCAGTGCAGCGGGCTCGACCACCCCGATCACCTCGGGTGCCGACCGGGTGGGCGTGTCGGAGTCGCGCGGCGTGACGACGGCGACCAACCCGTCGGAGTGGATGTCGAGCACCGCCGCGAGGCTATGCCCGGCGTGCGCGACGGCGAGCCCGTGCTCCTGCACCACGTCCCGCACGAACGGGCCGTGCGGAGCGTCGAGGAAGCCCAGCTGCGTCATCCAGTCGTCGTCGAAGTACTTGGACAGATAGCTGCGTCCGGAGTCGGGCAGGATCGCGACCACGACGTGCTCGGGGCCGAGCTCGGCCGCTACCCGCAGCGCCGCGGCCACCGCCGTGCCGGCCGAGCCGCCGACGAGCAGCCCCTCCTCGCGGGCGAGCCTGCGGGCCACGGCCAGCGACTCCCGGTCCGGGATGCGCTCGAACCGGTCGATCACGCCCTGGTCGAACGCCTGCGGCCACACGTCGTCCACGGTGGAGGGATGCAGGTAGTGCCCGATGCTCTCCACGAAGTACGGGCTGCCGTCACCCCCGGAGTACACCGAGGTGAGCGGATCGGCCGCGACAACGGTGACGCCGTGCTGCTTGAGGTACCGCCCGGTGCCGCTGATCGTGCCGCCGGTACCGACGCCCGCCACCAGGTGCGTGACCCGTCCGTCGGTCTGCTCCCAGATCTCCGGCCCGGTCGTCAGCTCGTGCACACGCGGGTTGGCCGGGTTGTCGTATTGGTTTGCGTGCCACCCGCCGGGTGTCTCGGCGGCGATGCGGCGGGCGAGGTTGTTCACGTGCTCGGGATGTTCGCGCGGCAGCTTTCCCACAGTCTGGACGACCTGCGCACCGTAGGCCCGGAGCAGGGCGACCTTCTCCCGCGCGATCGTGTCGGGCACCACCACGATCGCCCGGTGCCCGTGCTGGGCCGCCACCATCGCGAGCCCCACGCCCGTGTTGCCCGACGACCCCTCGACGATCACGCCGCCCGGCTGTAGGTGGCCGAGACGCTCGGCCTCTCGGACCATCGCCAGAGCGGCGCGGTCCTTGACACTGCCGCCGGGGTTGGCGAACTCGACCTTGACGTGGACGGCTGCCGCGATTCCTGCGGTGATCCGGTTGAGCTGGATGAGCGGGGTGCCGCCGACCGCGTCGAGCACGGATCTGTGAACTGTCACGGTGCTCCATCCTCGCCCATCCGGCCGTGCGGTTCCGGGCTCTGTGATCCCCGGCTGACAATCCGGTACCGCATCGGCGGCTCGTAGCCTGGCACCCGTGCCCGACCTACCCCGCGATTGGAACCAGTGGCGTGAACAGATCGACCTCGACCGCTACGACGAGCGCTGGCGGCGGATGGCAGCTGCGGGCGGAAACCCGCACGGCGAGGCGGATCTCATCGAGTCCTACCAGCCGGGCTCCGTGCTCGACGGGGGCTGCGGCACGGGACGCGTCGGCATCGAGCTCGCCCGTCGCGGGATCGCGGTGCTGGGCGTGGACGCCGACGCGGCCATGATCGCCGCTGCGCAGGCCAAGGCGCCCGACCTGGAGTGGGTGGCCGTCGACCTGGCGGAGCTCGCACGACCGGAGCGGTTCGACCTCGTCGCGCTCGCCGGCAACGTCGTCCCGTATGTGGCGCCGGACCGGCGCCGCGATGCCGTTGCGGCCTGTGCCGGGCACCTCCGGCCGGGCGGCCGGCTCGTCGCGGGGTTCCAGCTGCAGGACGGGTGGCCGACGCTCGGCGACTACGACGGCTGGTGCAGGGCGGCGGCGCTGAACCTGGAGGATCGGTTCGCGACCTGGGACCGGGAGCCGTATGCGGGCGGCGCTTACGCGGTCTCGGTGCACAGGCTCTGAGCGAGGGCCTGCGGCGCATCGGTTGACCTGCGGGTGACGGACACGGCCACGTCTACCCGGGCGACTCGCGGGCGGAT